>METF01000183.1:2911-4408 GCA_001771235.1 Candidatus Zhuqueibacterota bacterium RBG_16_48_16 | reverse complement strand
TGGACTTGTTGGGCGCAAAGTACGGTTTGCCCAAAGCCTCATGTGCTCATAATAATTACTGGCTGTGGGGGCCGCCGCAATGGAGCGGGGAGGTCGCCATTATATTTGGTGAAGTACAAGACCTGCCAAGAAGCATGGATGATTTAGCGCGGCGTTTTGATGAGGTCGAACACGCCGGGACTTTCACCCATGATTATTGCATGCCTTATGAAAACAATCGGCCTATTTTTATCTGCCGGAGGGCGAATTTTACCTTCCAACAAATATGGGCCAATGAAAAACATTACGATTAGCTGCGGCTATTCGGATGTCCATTTATCAGTGACGGACTATCATTTTTCCCTGCAAATTTAAACTCTTCGTTTAAAATTGCAGGGAAAAATGCAAGTGCTTTTCATGGCTGATTGTTGCTTCTTAGCCCATTTTCCCCCCACAAAACTCTAAAGGAAAAAATCACGGCAGAATTACTTTTTTAGTGTGTTTCGTGGGCTGAACAGCTATGGCGGATTTGATGAAGACAAGGTAACACTTGACTTTTTGAAAAATAGAGATACATTGTAAGCCAATAATCAGGTCTGCAAAATCATTTTTTTTGGTTTGATCATGCACGAATTGTCCATCGCCCAATCGATCCTGGACACGGTGATCCGCGAGGTCGAAAGCCATAAATTGCCCCAGGTGAAAAAGATCGTCGTTCGCGTCGGCGCCCTGAGCGGGGTGATGCCGGATGCACTGCAATTCAGTTTCGAGGCGATCATTCCCGACACAGCGCTTGCGGCCTCGACGTTGGAGATAGAGCAACTCGACGTTCAGGGAAAGTGTCAGCAGTGCGAAAAACAGTTCGACGTGGAGAATTTTTCTTTTACCTGTCCCGACTGCCATTCGACAAAAATCGAGGTCGTTCGCGGCTACGAGCTGGATATTGCCTATGTGGAAGTTGGGGATTAGAAAATAATTTTGATAATTATAAAAGGTCTTTATCATGGTCGAGAAAATAAACCTGGCCCAAAAAGTCCTGTCGGAAAACGACCGTCTGGCCGGTGATATCCGCCGCGCCCTGAATGAGAACGGTGTCGCCTCGCTCAACTTTGTCAGCTCGCCCGGCGCCGGAAAGACCACCTTGCTGGAAAAGACGCTCCAGGCCGTAAAAGATGACATCGACATCGGCCTGATTGCCGGGGACGTACAAACGGAAAACGATGCCAATCGCCTCATTGCCGCGGGCGGCCGGTCGGTCAGGCCGTTGGTCACCGGCGGCGCCTGCCACCTCGATGCGAAAATGATCTCTCGATTGCTCCCCGAATTCGATCTGAACAAGCTCGATCTGCTGATCATCGAAAATGTCGGTAATCTTGTCTGCCCTTCAAGCTACGATCTTGGCGAGGACATGAAGATCGTCCTCATCAGCACAACCGAAGGCGATGACAAGCCGCTGAAATATCCCGCCATGTTTCGCCGCTCATCCGTAATGATCATCAACAAAACCGACCTGCTGGG
>METF01000183.1:0-2386 GCA_001771235.1 Candidatus Zhuqueibacterota bacterium RBG_16_48_16 | reverse complement strand
CTGTAGAAAAACTTTCGCTGTAGTGCTAGCTCATATGAGGATTTATTCAAAACCGTATTTTTGTCCAAAATGGTTTTGCCTTTTGTCGAATGTCGAAGGCCTTCATCATTCGATACATGGCATGCATTATTCGTCATTCACCTGATTGTAAAGACATGACGACAAAGTGAACATCCACCGCCAAAAATACGCCATCAACGGCATCGTCCAGGGCGTCGGCTTTCGGCCATACATTTACCGCCTGGCCAGGGAGTGCCATTTAACCGGCTTTGTCCATAACAACAGCAACGGCGTGCACATCGAAGTGGAAGGTAGCCTTGAAAGTTTACAGGAATTTTCCAGCCGTCTGCCCTGCGAAGCGCCGCCACGATCCCATATTGTAAACCTGAGAATCACCGCTATTCCGACAACTGGAGATACGCAGTTCCTCATCCGGCCAAGCGACGGCCGCGAGTCAGCCGCTACGCTCATCTCCCCGGACATCGCCACCTGCAACGATTGCCTGAAAGAGCTTTTCGATCCGCATGACAGGCGCCATTTGTACCCCTTTATCAATTGCACCAACTGCGGCCCGCGCTTCACCATTGTCAACGGCATACCCTACGACCGGCCTTTGACATCCATGCATGTTTTTCGGATGTGTCCTGAATGTGAGCGCGAATACCACGATCCCGCCGACAGGCGATTTCATGCCCAACCCAATGCCTGCCCCACCTGCGGACCGCAGGTTTTTCTAACCGACCATAAGGGACAAAGAATAGAGAGCGCGGATCCCATCCAGGAGGTCATCCTGTTGTTGCAGCAGGGTAGAATTGTCGCTATTCGAGGCGTTGGCGGATTTCACCTGGCTGTCGATCCGACCAATGAGGCGGCGCTGCTGGAATTGCGGCGGCGCAAGGGACGAGCGGAGAAACCCTTTGCCTTGATGTCTCCCGATATGCAAGCCATTCGTTCTTTTTGCCAGGTGTCACCTGAAGAGGAAAAACTGCTGCTGCAACCGGAGCGGCCGATTGTTCTGATGAAGGCGCTGCCGGCTATAAAGCTGTCATCCTTCGTCGCGCCCAGGAACAACTATCTGGGATTCATGCTTCCTTATACGCCATTGCACTATTTGCTTTTGAAGAACCATTTTGACGCCCTGGTCATGACCAGCGGTAATTTCAGCGAAGAGCCGATTGCCATAGATAATCAAGAGGCTATCAGCCGGCTCGGTGGAATTGCCGATTATTTTCTGCTGCACGATCGGGAGATTCTGCAGCGCTGCGATGATTCCATCACGAGATTGCAAGGAAAATCGCGCATCATTCGTCGTGCCAGAGGATATGTTCCTGCGCCGATTTTCCTGAAAAAGCCGACGAGCAAACGCATCCTGGCTTGCGGAGCGGAGCTGAAAAATACCGTCGCTCTGTCGCGCGATGAGGCGGTCTTTCTCAGCCAGCACATTGGCGATCTGGAGAGTGCAGCGGCTTTTGATTTCTTTCAGCACGCCATCAAACATCTCGAGCAAATTCTGGAAATCAAGCCGGAAGCCATTGCGCACGATCTTCATCCGGAATATTTATCGACCAAATGGGCCTTGCAGCAACCGGACCTGCCGCGCATAGAGGTGCAGCACCATCACGCGCACCTGGCATCGGTCATGGCGGAAAACTGCGTCGAAGATAAAACCATCGGCATTATTTTGGATGGAACCGGCTATGGCCGCGATGGCACCCTATGGGGCGGCGAAGTGCTGGCAGGCGATTTTTCCAGCTTTGACAGGGTGGCCTGGCTGCAGCCAGCTCCATTGCCCGGCGGCGATATGGCTATTCGACAGCCCTGGCGCCAGGCGATGGCGCACCTGGTGAACGCTTTCGGAGCGGATTTCAAGCGGCTCGATCTGCCCTTTCTGGCAACCATCCCCGCTGAGGCGTTGGAGATCGTCCCAAGAATGATCGAACAAAAGGTCAATTCGCCGCTCTCGTCCGGCTGCGGTCGGCTGTTTGATGCGGTCTCCGCCTTGTTGAATATTTGTACCGAGATCAGCTATGAAGCCCAGGCCGCCATCGAGCTGGAGATGACGGCGAATCGTTCCGAGCGAGAATATGACATGGATATCGTCGGACAAATCCCGTCCCAGGGCGCAATACCCGTCGATGGCCTGATAAGAAATATTGTAACCGATGTGCTGAATGGCGTTGCGATTGAAAAGATCGCCGCAAAGTTTCATTATACCCTGGCCGAAATATTCATCAAGGCCGCCCGCTATGCCGCTGAGAAGCTCAGCATTCATCGCGTCGCCTTGAGCGGCGGCGTCTACCAGAACGTTCTTTTTTTCGAATATATGGTCTCCCGGCTGGAGAGATTGGGATTCGAGGTGCTGACGCATTCCAAAGTCCCGACCAAT
>METF01000182.1:6494-8684 GCA_001771235.1 Candidatus Zhuqueibacterota bacterium RBG_16_48_16 | reverse complement strand
CATAGCATGGCTCTCTCATATTCCATTCTATGCCTTTCACAAGCTCTCATAAGCGATCCCAACAAACGTTCATTTTCCAAGAACCTGAAGAAGTATAGCAAAAACGCAGCAGACAAGCAAGGGGAAATTTTTGATGCATGGTCGCCGCATTATGCCATTAGAGAAGATGTTTGCGCTTATAAAGCTGCGAGCTTATCGGTAAGAAAAGAGGAGATTTGATCGATAAATTTTCCGGCTTTAGAAATATAATCCGAGATCAGTTCTTCTTCGGGTGCGACCAGATCAACATAGTCAAATTTTTGTCGATATTCAAAGGCAGTGTTAAAGAGCTTGCCAAAGCCTTTAGGAAAAACTCCGGATTTAATGAATTCCTGATTGAAATACCCCTTCACTTGCCCATGTTTTGAAAAGGCTCTTTCGTTAAGAACGAGCAAGGCCTGAACCGCGTAGAACATGGAATAATAAATCCTGTTCATTGCCGGTATGAATAGCTTGTTCTCAGCCATCAATTGAGCCGCTTTTAAAGACTCATTCGCTCGTTCCAATCGATATTCTACCAGAATTTGTTTTTCTTCTTTAGTCAAATCGCAATCCCCTCTTTTTGAATATTCTGGTACAGCGGAATATAATTACCAAGGTTTTGCGGAAGAACGATAACGTCGATGACACAATCGTATTCTAACTCTAAATCGTAGGCCATATCAAACAAGTCTTCTTCAATCTTTCTATCTACTTTCTGGAGTCTTACCATTAAATCAATATCAGATGTTTTTGAATGATCGTTACGCGCGGAGGAGCCAAACAATTTCATCTCAATTATGTCATATTTATTTTCGATGGCTTGTTTGAATTTCCTGGCAACAACCGCTACTTTTTCTTTTTGCGTCATTTTTGTCTATCTCCATTTCAATAGGCGGTCTTTTGACTTAATATGGTCATGGAGGAAAACCGTTAGGCACAGTCCTGCACGTTTCGGGTATTCATTGTCCCCATAGCTCTTGAATGATACTCGCGTTGCTCTGGTCTATTTCAATGATTAAATCACCGCCACGTTTTCCAACATAATCTTTGGAGCCGTAGTTTATGCGCCAGAATGTATCACCATTCGATGAGCGCTGCGTTACTGTAATGAGAGAATGAAGTACATCTATCCCCAGCGCACGTGCGCGCTTATTGGCTACGGTCAGAGCGCGAGCTATGGAAACGGCAATATCATCTTGCATTATATCGGCCGTTGATATTGCGGGCATAATCAAACCTCCATAATTCACCCAAAATTTCCCATGCGTGTCCAATTTTGCTTACTTGTCCATAGAGCCAAAGGCAGAAAAAATCATGCGATCTGGACATCGGAAAAACGAAGCATCTTTGCTTGTATGGATTCTAAAATTGAATCCCGAAAGAAACCACTTGCATTCAGAATTTCAACTCCGATCAATTCCCCCTTTTCATTCAATTCAGCCGTGATATTCGGACTGAGCTCGATGCTTCCACTTTCCGGCTCATCCGAAATGGCCAGATGCAAAATGTCTTCTTTTTCAAAATAGGTCAGCTTGGTCTTGTTCATAAGTAAATCTTCCCAAAATAAAAAAAGCACAGAACGCTCATCCCCTCTCCTCTTCTATGCCTTTCACAAGCTCTCATAAACGATCCCAACAAACGTTCATTTTCCAGGAACCTGAAGAATTATAGCAAAAACACGGCAGACAAGCAAGGGGAAATTTTGTCATCTTGGAAATCTTAAAAATAGACCATTGCTGACAGGCTCCGCGAATAAGTCCCAGCCCTTAGCTTTATTACTCATGTCGGATTAACCGCTTGCCGGCCGAGCAACCGAAAGGGGAATACCATCGCGGAGGCAAGCGTTTCATTACGCACGAAATTCTTTTTAGAAAATCAGAAGAAGCGCGTCCCTCTTACCGTAAGGCCCTTACCCTCACGCGGCAGGCGCCGGAGCGCCGGTTTCCGGAGCGGCGACTGGGCGAATTAGTGGAATGAAATGACAAACATGGTTTTTTCTCACGCTCGTTGTCGATTTCAGGCCTCACCGAACGACGAGATGGTGTAGACAATTAAGGGGGTGTGAAAGAATAACTTGGGAATCTGCGTTTCCCAAGCTCAGTTAAAACAGTCGAACAATGCTTCAAAGAATGCCAATTTATTTGTTCACACCCCCTAAGGAGAAAACAA
>METF01000182.1:5981-6395 GCA_001771235.1 Candidatus Zhuqueibacterota bacterium RBG_16_48_16 | reverse complement strand
GAGTAAAATACTCTTTCTTGCCCCTGACGAGAAAGGTGCGATGTCCGGTATGGTGAGCCGAATAAAGGAAAACCGGCAGTATGACTATATCTCAATCGAGCACCTCGGTGAGGTTAAAAACGGGAAAGAGGACACTTCGAGCGAATCGGTGAACAAGTGGTCCGGAGCGCAGGAAAACTACACTTTCAAAGAAAGGGACGGCGCAACCGAGGTACTGGTGGAGATGGATGCCGTGGATGAGTTCATCGAAATGTTCGAGAATATCTGGCCCAAGGCATTACAAAAACTCAAAGATCTGGCGGAGATATAGAAAGTGTTTGCCGCCAAAGAAAGCTGGTGAATGCGTGATCATGACACCAAAGATCGTCGCAAAGTGGCTGGCTTGGACGCCGCAATTGCAGAGCGTGCTTCGCA
>METF01000182.1:2029-5942 GCA_001771235.1 Candidatus Zhuqueibacterota bacterium RBG_16_48_16 | reverse complement strand
AGCTCTTCGCCTTCCCCATAGGGATGCCCCCGGACGGCAGTACTGCCCGGTTATTGACCCAGGTCGGGATTGGTGGAATCCTCGAACTGTTCGGAGGAGCCCTGCTCCTCGTCGGCCTTTTTACTCGCCCGGTTGCGTTTCTTCTTTCCGGCGAGATGGCAGTGGCGTATTTCCAGTTTCACTTCCCCCAAGGTTTCTGGACTGTTATGAACGGCGGAGTGCCTGCTGCACTCTATTGCTTTGTATGGCTCTACTTCTCGGCCGCCGGCGGCGGGCCCTGGAGCCTGGATGCAATGCGGGCAAAGTGACTCTCATAACAGATTTGCGAGGCTCCTGTGCAGTCCGGAAAGATTGCGCAGCCCTCTTATCCGGTTTTGCTTTTCGAAAGGGGGAGAATGAATTGCCTTGTCGAATTTGGGCTACTCCAAACGACTATGAGGTGTAAATAGCTCGAACATTACTTATCACAACCTTAGGAGCAAGCTATGAAATACATCTGCCTGGGATATATGGATGAGAAAAAGTGGGAAACAATGTCCGACAGCGAGCGGAACGTCTTCGTCGACGAGTGCTTTGCTTACGACGACGAGCTTCGGCAGAACAACCACTTTGCCGGTGGGGAGGCTCTCGAAAGCCCTCGCAACGCCGTCACCCTGCGCTACAAGAACGGCACGGTGTCTGTCACCGACGGCCCGTTCGCCGAGACGAAGCAGCAATTGGGCGGAATCCTGATACTCGAAGCCCGGGACTTGAACCACGCCATTCAGTTGATGTCGAAACACCCCGGCGTGCGCGGAGGCCCCTTCGAGATTCGTCCGGCTGCGGACTTGACAGAGATGGTGGCGGAAAGTGAGCGGCGGCGTTTAACACAAAAAAAGTAAAATGAGGAGAAGTTACATGCGGAAATTGGTCGTTTTCAATCAAGTGACGCTGGACGGTTACTTTACGGATATGAAGGGCGATGTGAGTTGGGCCAAAGCGGATCACCAGGATGCGGAATGGAATGCATTTGTTGCAGAGAATGCCAGTGGCGGAGGCATGCTCTTGTTCGGCAGGATCACTTACGAGCTCATGGTAAGCTTCTGGCCGACGCCGTTTGCGGCCGAGACCATGCCTGCCGTAGCCGAACGGATGAATAATTTGCCGAAGGTCGTATTTTCGAGAACACTGGACAAGGCGTCGTGGAACAATACAAAGCTGGTGAAGGGTGACGTGGCGGCGGAAATAAGAAAGATGAAGAAAGAGCCTGGAGAGGACATGGCGATATTGGGAAGCGGCAGTATTGTTTCGCAATTGGCGCAAGAGGGTTTGATCGATGAATACCAGATTGTGGTGAATCCTGTTGTTCTTGGCAGAGGGAGGACGATGTTCGCCGGCATCAAAGAGAAGCTGACCCTGAAGCTGACAAGGACACGAACCTTCGGCAATGGGAATGTCTTGCTGTGCTACGAGCCAATGGCGTGAATAAGAAGAAGAAAAGGAATTAAAAACAACTCGAAAGGAGCAATAACCATGCGATTCATGATGCTGATGATCCCCAAGGGATATGAGAAGGCAGCGCCGGGCGCCATGCCGGACGCCAAGGCCGTTGAGGCGATGATGAAATACAACGAATCCCTGCAAAAGGCCGGCGTGCTGCGGGGCCTCGACGGACTCCACCCGCCCTCGATGGGCGCGCGCATCTCGTTTTCCGCAGGGAAGCCTATGGTAACCGACGGCCCTTTCATCGAGGCGAAGGAGGCTCTCGGCGGCTACTGGATGATTCAGGTAAAGTCAAAGGAAGAGGCGATTGAGTGGGCCAGGCGGTGCCCCGCATCTGACAACGAGGTCATCGAGATTCGCCAGGTGCAGGAGTTCGAGGACTTTTCCGCAGATGTTCAAAAGGCAGCGGCCGGGTTTACCGAGATGCAGGCGCAGTCCGGGCAGGGCACGAAAATCTTTGTCAATCTGCCTGTAAAAGATCTCAACCGCTCGGTAGAGTTTTTCACCACGCTTGGCTACAAGTTCAACCCCCAATTCACCGACGAGAACGCGACCTGCATGATCGTTGGAGAAGACATCTTTGTCATGCTGTTGGTCGAAAAGTTCTTCAAGACCTTCACCCCTAAGCCAATCGCGAATGCCAGGAGCAGCACCGAGGCTCTGGTGGCTCTTTCGGCAAAGTCGCGCGACGACGTGAACCGCATCGTCGAGACCGCTCTCGCAGCGGGAGCTAATCGGTACAAAGAGCCGGTGGATCATGGCTTCATGTACCAGTGGGGCTTTGAAGACCTGGATGGCCATATCTGGGAGTACTTCTGGATGGATCCTGCGACCATTCAAGGGTAGCCTGGTTTCACCCGGTTCAGTCGGCTTGAACAAAAGCCAAAATCTCTACAGTATGGTAAACACCGTGGCTTTATGATCGAACAATATTTTGGCAAACGCCGTGTCAAAATAATCCGGCTCAAAGCCAATGCTGCGGTATAACTCGTCGGGGACGTCTGTGGTGGGCAGTATGTAGGGTATGACGGTGTACTTTTCATCCTGCCGCTCCACGGCTTGCACTCTCATATCATACTCCAACACTGTGCCGCTGGTCGTCACCGGAACGAGAAAGGTATATGTTCTGTTGAGGGGATTGCCGGAAGCGGCGAGCTGGATTTCACCGGTATCCAGGTTACGCAGGCAGATAGCGCCGAGAAGGTTTTCCGTGCCGTTGGGGATATTGATGGTCACTGTGCCCGTCGCGGCCCAGACTGTTGTGCGGACGCTTATGATTGTATCCACCTGGCCTTTGTGAATGACCTCCGCAACGGAAACGTCGGAAACGACGTGAAACGTTTTGCTTAGCATGATATCTTTACGCAGCCGTCCGTTTTTGTCAATGTCGGCCTTGCCGTATTCAAACTCGCCGTCGCGAATGAGAACCCTGGCCGTGTCCAGGCGAAAATTCACGGTGAAAAAATAGAGATGAAACGCCCCCGACAGGCCCTCGATATCCGGCGATGCGGCCTTTGCCGGCAACCGCAGCGCAAATTCACCATCGTCATCGGTAAAGACGCCAACGTTGATCTGGTCGAGCCAGACATAGACGCCCGCCGGTTTGTCAACCCCCTGAACCGACACCTTGCCGGTTACCTTTTTGCGTGCCCCGGAAATTTCGTCATCGCCAAAGGGATTTTTGCAGGCGCAAAAGGACAAGGCTGCGAACAAACAAAAATAAACGAATTTCTGCTTCATCTTTAATTCCTTTTAAGACACCGTCAGATCTGTGTGCCGAAAGAGATGTAGAATCGCCGGTCGCGCACGGCGATGCCGCGTAAAACATCGCTTTCTTTTTTCAAAATATTTCGGCCGCTAAGGTTGAGAAAGCATTTGACTTTCCACAACAATATCGATTTTTTGAGATGAACATCGAGGTTGGAATAGGAATCCAGCGTGACGGCCAGCAGATGATTATCGTAATTGCGAATCCAGCCGGTTTGCTCGCTTTCCAAAAACCAATGAAGCAGAAAAGAATAGCCCGCATGGCTGAGCGCAACGTTGAGCGTCCTTTTCAGATCGGATTTAAACGGAAAGGCCGATTTATCCGAGATGAAATATTTGGCAATACCGGCATCGCCGGAGAGCTTTTTGTGGAACATAAATATTTCCCCCTTCGCTTCGATCCCGGCGATTTTTGCACTGCCGACATTATCGTACAATGTGATCGGTATGCCGGGAGTGTTAAAGGCCCTGAGCTTATTTTCGTAAAAGCTTTGGAACAGATTTGCCGAGATTTCCCAGCCGGTAAGCGGGTAGGACAGCCGCAGCTCGCGGCTCAATGTGGAAGAGATTTCGTAGGTGGTGATTTTTTCCGGCTCCAGTGCCAGGTCTGCTTCCGAGCTGCCGGGATTGAGAGGTGTTGAAATTTGCTGGTAAAGAGTGGGGA
>METF01000182.1:0-2003 GCA_001771235.1 Candidatus Zhuqueibacterota bacterium RBG_16_48_16 | reverse complement strand
GCCAAAACTCAGGTAGGTTTGCAGGGATAAATCTTCCCTATAGCCGTTCAGGCTGGCGGAGCATTTGAACATATTCGCCCGCCATTTATTTTCCGCAAGCTGCCTTTGCATAAGATCCGTCGCAGCGGCTTGTTCCGGCTCATCCTTGACATAATCGTGGCGCACGCTCGCATCGAAATTGATGTTCTGGTAAAAAGTCGATCCGGTGGAGCCTTTGAATTTGGCAATGGCGACCAGGCCGTGATGCTGGCGATTCATCGTGCCCGCTTCACCTGAGGCCAATCCCTGGAGATCGAACCGCTTGTCCAAAAAGTCGAGGCCGACATCTTGCAACTGGTATCCGACCAGCCAATCGACCGCTTCCGATTTAAAAGTCTTTTCCGCCCGCAACTGCAACGAAGTGCTTTTTATATCTCGTACAATGGGAGCGGTTTCGGCGTCCAAGGTTTGCTTCTCATCCAGCTCCTGCAAGGCCAAATGGAGGTTGACATTGCTCAGGGTGAACACATCGCCTTCATATTGCAGCGAGGCCACCTGGTTCTTGTTTTCTACCGATTCCAGCTCGCGGTTATCGAGGTAGTCGGTATTCGTCCGGGTGAATAAAAGATTGAATAAATGTGGCCGCAGATCGTTCCGGCCCAGGTCGTACTGCACATTCAAGCTGTGATTTTCCGAGTTATTTTTCAGGGCATCGTTTTCATCGATGGCATCGACAAATTTCCGGGTCCACTCGCCTTTTTTGTAATTATAGGAAGCGTGCAGCTCGCCCAAGTGATGATAAAGGCCTAATCCGATATTCTCATAGTTATAGGTGCCAATGTTGACGTGCGTTCGGATGTGGTAATTGTGCTGAATTTCCGGCACGATGTTGATCACACCCGAAAACGCATCAGGCCCGTAAAGCGCCGTATTGCTTCCTTTGATCACTTCCAGCCGGCTCAGGTTGTCCAGATCGATGAGCGAGAAATCAAAAACATTATCGTAAGGATTATTCATCTTGATGCCGTTATAAAGAACGACCACATCATCGGCATTGCCGCCGCGAATGGAGAGGGATTTTTTGCCGCTCATTTCCTCATCGACCTGAATGCTGTGCTCGGTCTTGAGCAAATCCCCGGCATCGATGTAGCCGCGGATTTCAAAATTTTTGGCGTCCAAAATGGAAACGGCCTGCGGAATGTCACGGGAAATTTCAATTTTCTCGCGCGCGCTTTGGCCGACGACCTGCACGCCCTGCAGCTCGATGACCCGGGGCTGCAGGTGAATGTCGGACGCCTTTGATAATGAGTCGATGGATATTTCTTTTTTCAGGTAAGAAATATGCTGAAAGACGACAATGCCGCTTTGCAGTGATTTGGGGATGGCAATTGTGTACCGGCCGGCCGCGTCGGTCGTGGTGCCGGTTTGTGATCCCTTGACGTAAATATTGACTTCTCTTAACTCTGTCAGCGTGTTCACATCGCGGACGATCCCTGAAATTTTCGTTTGAGAAAGGAGCGGGGAGGTAAAGAAAAAAAGACCCAATATAATGATGTGCTTTTTTCCCATTGTCGACCCGGAATTTGAGGTGCGTTGAAAAATGCCTGTATTGGCCTGCTGACTATTACTACGACGAAGCTTTTATTTACGAAGAATTAAATCTGCGCCACAAAGTCACGAAGAAGCACAAAGATCATAGAACAAAATAATTAAGGACAAAATAATTGTAAGAAATAATTTGCCCTTAATCATTTTGTCTTTTAAAAGTGATTGCAAAGTCTCTCGTCCGGTGCAAGCTTTCGCTGTAGTGCTTTACGTGCAAAAGTCAAATCCAATCCGGATTGCTAATATTTAATAAATACATTCCACTTTATCAACGATTAAATGCAACTGAAAATATTTAAGCCCGCAATGAAAACTGCGGGCTTTTACCAGGTTTTTGACAGCGGATCACAGGATTTTTCAGGATATGACATGTGAATGGTTAAGGTGCGCGATTTCAACGAAAACGGATACCAAGCCGT
>METF01000181.1 GCA_001771235.1 Candidatus Zhuqueibacterota bacterium RBG_16_48_16 | reverse complement strand
GCATGAAGATAATCCATAAAGATTGCCAGGAAACTTGTTGCTTCTTTGGTAAAAAAAAATTAGAATTGCATATAAATGCGCGCGATATTCTCTTATAATGAAACGGAGGAGATATGAATCGGCGAGATTTTATCACCACCACACTGGTTTCCGGCCTGGCCGCGATGGCGACGGGATCGGTTTTTAGCAAAAATGCAAAAAGTGCCGAGGCCGGTCGAGCTTTTAAGCTAAAATACGCGCCTCACCTGGGGATGTTTAAAAACCACGCCGGCGACGATCCGCTGGCTCAGCTCAGGTTCATGGCCGACCAGGGATTTACGGCGTTTGAGGACAACGGTATGTCCGACCGCGATGTAGCCCTGCAGGCGAAAATGGCGAAAACGATGCAGGATATGGGTCTGCAAATGGGCGTCTTTGTCGCCCATAAGATCTATTGGAGCGAGGCCAACCTGACCAGCGGCAAACAGGATTTGCGCGACGAGTTCCTGTCGGGCATTCGCCAGTCGGTGGAGGTGGCGAAACGGGTCCATGCAACCTGGATGACCGTGGTTCCCGGCCACGTCGATCTGCGACTGGAGATGGATTTTCAAACCGCCAACGTGGTCGAAGCGCTGAAACGGGCCTGCGACATTCTGGAGCCGCACGGCCTGGTGATGGTGCTCGAGCCGTTGAATTTTCGCGATCATCCGGGGCTGTTCCTGAAAAAAATATCGCAGGCCTACCAAATCTGCAAGGCCGTCGGCTCGCCATCCTGCAAGATTTTGGATGATCTCTATCACCAGCAGGTCAGCGAAGGCAACCTGATCCCCAACATGGACGCCGCCTGGGATGAAATTGCCTATTTTCAAATTGGCGACAATCCCGGCCGCAAGGAGCCAACCACGGGCGAAATCAATTACCGGAATGTGTTCAAACACATTCACGACAAAGGCTATACCGGACTCCTCGGCATGGAGCACGGCAACTCCAAACAGGGAAAGGAGGGAGAGCAGGCGCTGATAAACGCTTATATTGAAGTGGATAGCTTTTGACCGCGTGAGGCTCTGACACATTTTCACGAGATCTAAACTGTGTATCCTGCTCATCAACATCGTGGAGACCATGATGGAAAATTCAACGAATAATCGGTGGAGGTTCTTTATTCCCATGAGTGTGATTATTTTTTCATGCCAATGTTTCTCGCAACACGATTCCGCGTCGGCACAGGCTAATTACTCAGCTCCACATATTTCACAGCCAGCCGGCGCCTACTATTCCGGAGTATATCCAAATCTTTTTCAAGAGCTGTTGGGCATAAGTGAGTCACAAGTACACGCCAAAATTGACAGCGCCTGGAATCAACTGTTCTATGGAGACGATCAAACGCAACGTGTCTATTATCCCGTCGAGCCTGACATGGCCTATATCGAAGATACCTGGCATAATGATATCCGCAGTGAAGGCATGTCTTATGGCATGATGATCGCCGTTCAATTAAACAAAAGAGCAGAGTTTGATCGGTTATGGAAATGGGCAAAAACCTACATGCAACATAAAAGTGGTGCGCGGAAAAATTATTTTGCCTGGCAACTGCATACAAACGGCGCTATGATGGATCACAATTCCGCTTCTGACGGTGAGGAATGGATAGTTATGGCGCTGTTTTTCGCCTCTGCGCGATGGGGAAACGGAACAGGCATTTACAATTATCAATCAGAGGCACAAGCTATTCTGGATGCAATGCTCAATAAGGAAGAAACTTCGGATAACGATACGACCATAACCAATATGTTCAATAAAAAAGAGAAGCAGATTGTTTTTGTCCCTGTGGGAAATGCAGATGATTTTTCCGATCCTTCCTACCATCTGCCCCATTTTTATGAGCTATGGGCGCGATGGGCCGATAAAGAAAATCAGTTCTGGTGCGATGCCGCTTCGGCCAGCCGCCGGTTTCTAAAAAAAGCAGCACATCCCAAAACAGGTCTGTTGCCCGATTATGCCCATTTCGACGGAACACCGATTGATCCCTGGAATGGCGGCAGTGATGATTTCCGCTTTGATGCATGGCGGGTCGCAATGAACCTCGCGGTCGATTACACCTGGTTTGCTAAAGACGATTGGGCCGTGGAGCAAAGTAACATAATGCTCCGGTTTTTTCACGACCAGGGTGTAGGCACCTATGGCAATCTATTCACCCTGGATGGTGTAAAGTTGTCTGACGATCACAGCACCGGCCTTGTGGCCATGAATGCTGTCGCCAGCCTTGCTTCTACAAATGATTTCAGAACCGATTTTGTGCGGGAATTGTGGAATGCATCCATTCCGAGCGGCGCAGGACGATATTATGACGGTTTGCTTTATATGCTGGCCATGTTGCAGGTAAGCGGCAACTTTAGAATTTATGATCCGGCCGGCGGTCCGGTCGCCGCCTGCTCGGATAACAAGTGATTTGTGGTTAAGCGAAAACCCTTTCAAAAATCATTGATGCAAGGACCTTGTCATGAAATTCGTTTCTAGCTGTTGCGCACTGTTCTTTTTATTGGGCGGGGACTTATTCGCTCAAAACTGGATGCCGGATCTCGGTGATGGCAGATACAAGAATCCGATCATTTTTGCAGATTATTCCGATCCCGATGTCGTCCGCGTGGATGACGACTTTTACATGGTGGCGTCGAGCTTTAACGCCATGCCCGGCGTCCCCATCTTGCATTCCCGGGATTTGGTGAATTGGCAGATCATCGGGCATGTGTACGACCGACTGCCATTCGAAAAGTACGACAAGCCCGCTCACGGCCAGGGTTCCTGGGCGCCGTCCATTCGTTTTCACAACGGACTGTTTTACGTCTATTTTTGTACGCCTCAGGAGGGTCTGTTCATGGCAAACGCCAAAGACCCTGCCGGTCCCTGGGAGCTACACCACGTTGTGAATGTGGAGTTGTGGGAGGACCCCTGTCCCTTTTGGGACGATGACGGTAATGCCTACCTGGTGCGAAGCAAATTGCGCGCGGACATCCTCTACCTGCACCGGATGAGTCCCGATGGCAAAAAGTTACTGGATAACGGAACCATCATATTTCACGACGAGAAAACACAGCCCACCATCGAAGGCCCAAAATTTTTAAAAAGAGACGGCTATTATTACATATTGGCCCCGGCGGGCGGCGTTCCCCAAGGCTGGCAGACGGCCTTGCGCTCGAAAAACATCTATGGCCCTTATGAGGCGAAAATCGTGCTGCACCAGGGCAGTAGCGACATCAATGGCCCGCACCAGGGCGGATTGGTCGAGCTGAAATCCGGCGAATGGTGGTTTGTGCATTTCCAGGACCGGGGAGCGCACGGTCGAATCGTCCATTTGCAGCCGGTGAGCTGGCAGGACGGCTGGCCGATGATGGGGGTTGATATCGACCATGACGGCATTGGTGAGCCGGTCAGGGAATGGCAAAAACCCAATGTCGGGCGATCTTTTCAGGTTTCTGCTCCCCAAACAACGGATGAATTTAACACAGACGATCCTGGCTTGCAATGGCAATGGCATGCCAACCCGCAGGAAGAATGGTTTTCCTTGAGTGAGAATCCCGGCCACTTGCGCCTTTATGCCGTTCAAAACCTGACGCAAAACGGCAATCTCTGGTTCGTGCCCAATTTGCTTTTACAGAAATTTCCTGCACCTTCTTTTACGGTTACAACGAAGATCACTTTCAACCCGGATCAGATCAATGACAAAGGCGGCATGGTGGTCATGGGCCGGGAATGGGCGTACATTGCTTTGGAAAAAACAGCTCATGGACTGCAATTGGGATTGTCCAATGGCGCCTACGATCAGGGTTATGATAAGACGAAAAAGACAGCCGCGATCGATGTGCAAATGAACACCTGCTATTTGAGAGTTCACGTGAATGATGGAGGCGATTGCGAGTTTTCCTACAGTTTTGAGGGTTCAAGTTTTCAGCCGATTGGCGAGCCATTCACAGCAAAGCAGGGAGTGTGGATCGGCGCAAAAATCGGCTTGTTTTGTATTACTCCCAATATCAGTGAAAGTAGCGGATCTGCTGATTTTGACTGGTTCAGATTTAACTAGGATTACAAAGTTTTGCCGTAGCTATTCAGGTATCGTAATTTTTTTGCCACGAAGACTCAAAGACACAAAGGTTCACAAAAATTTTTGTGTTCCTTGGTGGCTTGGTGACTTGGTGGCGAAGAGTTACCTTTCATCTTAAATTGAACTAAAATGGAGAAAGCAAATGGGAAACGCATCTCAAAATGGAAATATCTTTATTGAAAATGGCACTGTCAATCGAGGACATAACCTGTGGACAAAGATCGTCTCGCTGTTTGTTTTTATCGCCTTCACACTGTTTGCTTTCCGGAACGCTTTTGCCGTTATCGACAAATCATATATCTCTGCGAAAAAAGAAAAGGGAGGTTTTACGCTCTCCGCGCCTGGCCGGGTTGCTCCACTGTACGCCAGCGCAGAGGATTATGCGGGAGTAATCCGGGCATTAAAAAACCTCCAGGCAGACATCGGTCGTGTGACAAACATAGAGCCAGAGCTTTCGACGGATAAAATCCCTGCGGCAAAGGAAATTGTCCTGGTGGGCACGCTGGGCAAAAGCCCGGTGATCGATCAGTTGTTGCAGGCTAAAAAAATTGATGTAGATGGCATCCGGGGGCGATGGGAGACCTTCCTGCTTCAGGTGGTGGAAAAGCCGCTGCCGGGCGTTGACCGCGCGCTGGTCATTGCCGGTAGCGACAAGCGCGGCACCATCTATGGCCTTTACGACCTTTCGGCGCAAATCGGCGTTTCCCCCTGGTACTGGTGGGCCGACGTGCCGGTGAAGCATCAACCGAATCTTTACGTCTTGCCGGGGCGACATACGATGGGTCCGCCTGTTGTGAAATACCGCGGCATCTTTATCAACGACGAAGCGCCGGCGCTTTCCGGCTGGGTTCATGAAAAATTCGGCGGTTTCAATCATCAATTTTATGAAAAGGTGTTCGAGCTGATTTTAAGGATGAAGGGCAATTATCTCTGGCCGGCCATGTGGGGCAGGGCGTTCTATGATGATGATTCGCTCAACGCCCCGTTGGCCGATGAATATGGCGTTGTGATCGGCACGTCGCACCACGAGCCGCTGATGCGGGCGCACGATGAGTGGCGGCGTTACGGCTCCGGCCCCTGGAATTACGTGACCAATGAAGATACCCTGAAGAAATTCTGGCGGGACGGCATCCGCAGAATGGGTTCCAACGAAAGCATCGCCACCGTCGGCATGCGCGGCGACGGCGATGAGCCGATGACCCAGGGCACGGCCATTGCCCTGCTGGAAAAGATCGTGGCAGATCAACGTCAAATTTTGCAGGAGGTCACCGGCAAAAATCCTGCAGAAATTCCGCAACTCTGGGCTTTGTACAAAGAAGTGCAGGATTACTATGACAAAGGCATGCGCGTGCCGGATGACGTGACCCTGCTGTTGTGCGACGACAACTGGGGAAACATCCGCAAGCTGCCAAAGGTCGATGATAAGCCGCGCTCCGGTGGCTATGGCATATATTATCACTATGATTATGTCGGCGGGCCGAGAAACTACAAGTGGCTCAACACCAACCTGGTGCCACGGGTGTGGGAGCAAATGCACCTGGCTTATCGCTACGGCGCCGTGCAGATTTGGATC
>METF01000180.1:12597-12699 GCA_001771235.1 Candidatus Zhuqueibacterota bacterium RBG_16_48_16 | reverse complement strand
TTTTGCTATGTCATCTTGTTCAAAATAATGTGGATCGTCAATGCCGGCTAGCCAGAGCGATTGACTCTTTCGTCTGATTTCGACCGCCTCGTTGATCAAAAG
>METF01000180.1:7953-12570 GCA_001771235.1 Candidatus Zhuqueibacterota bacterium RBG_16_48_16 | reverse complement strand
AAACATGTTCGCCGTATCGTGATTGCCGCGAATAGCGAGAAGCTGATCGCGGACATGCACATTTGCAACGACTTCCTTCAGCCCTCGCACGACCTTGTCAAAGGGACCTTTGACCTTCGCACGATAATCGCCCAAAAACAGGCAGGTATCGACAGAGATGTTTTGAATCAGTGCTACTATTTTATCGCAAAGCCAGGTTTGCCCGTCTATGTGCACATCGCCCAACAGCATTATGGTGTAGCCGTCAAAATTCTCAGGCAAACGATCGAGATAGACATTTTTTGAAACAAGCTGCAAGTCGGCGGCATTTTGGCACCCTTTATCATATAAACCGCTGAAACGAAGCACCAATTCGCCGGCGGCGCTCATCACCGTGTACAGCTCAAGATGCAGCGCTATATGTTTAAACCACTTGCCTCGCACAGGTTGCTCCAATTCTTCATGTAAGATA
The DNA here is from genome assembly GCA_001771235.1 of Candidatus Zhuqueibacterota bacterium RBG_16_48_16. Lineage (GTDB taxonomy): Bacteria > Zhuqueibacterota > Zhuqueibacteria > Residuimicrobiales > Sediminimicrobiaceae > Sediminimicrobium. The sequence continues at coordinate 12,119 of METF01000180.1, read as the reverse complement.
ATAAAAAATGATTGCAGTGGGGTTATGGCAGAACAACAGCACCCGGCTTTTTAACCAGGAAAAACGACTTGTCGAGCTGGGCAATGTTCGCGAGAAAGCCCCTGAAATCGTCATAGTCCGCAGCCGGAATGTCGATTTGGCGGAGCGCGAAATGGCGATTTATTTTCAAGAAACGCTCATCCTGAAAATATCGCAATTGATAGTCGCCAAAAGACTCGTTCAGAAAATTGTTTCTGAGGTTTATGCTGAACTCTAAATTATCGGGCAGCCTGACTTTTATAACATCCGCAGTGGTGTAGGGAAACGGCAATTCTATCGGGAAATGCCTTTTGGATTCAAAAAAAAGCCTGTTGAGCTGAAACTGGCAAAAATCATCGAGGTTGAACTGAACGGCTCCAGCGGTGGCGACTGGCAGCTTCCAGGAAAACGTGCTTTTTATTGACACAGGGCTTTGTAGATCGTCAATATTCTCGACCACGATGTCGATACTATCCATATATGGGAAACGGGCCTGGAGGTCGGCCATAAGCCACCTGGTTCTATCCCTGACCGACAAATGGCCCAGGCGATGGCGCATCTCCAAACCGGCATTGCCGTCGTAGGTGAATTCAGCCTGCGCAAGACAGTTGTAGAGAGAATCGATTTGAAACATCCAGCTCTTGCTGATGGCGTTCTTTTCAATTATCGAGAAAGGAGTCGTGAGCCATTCCTTCCCGCCGTCATGTTTAATTTCGATGACCAGGCGATTTTGGTCGTACCAGGGCAAGTCATCGAACGGGCAATAACTGTCCGTCGCATCCATCCATATTTCACTGCTGTCCGGCAAAACCGCCCGGGCAATGACGTGATTGAAAAGCGTATGCGAGGTGACGGTCGTATCGACTTTGCCGTTTTGCGCCGTGGAAATGATAACCGGCCGCACATCCATGCCAATGGCTTGGGCCAGTGCACAGAGCAGGATCACCTTATCTTTGCAATCGCCGTAGCGGTTTTTCTGCACTTCATGAGCAAAATGCGGCTGATAGCCGCCGATGCCGATTTCTATGGCGACGTAGCGGATTTTGTCGCGAACGAATTCGTATAGGTGCTGTAATTTCTCCCGCTCAGAGCTCATAGGATCCGTCAGCCGGTGCGCCAGCTCTGCTGTTTCTGCGTTGGGCTGCAAACGCCCCTTGATCAGGCTGTGATACCAGGAGGCAAAATCGTCCCAGCTTTCAATTCCAGGGGGAGAAAAAAGCACGGATGCCACGACACGATCCAGCGGCGGCATGGCCTCTTCCGCCACGAACGGCTCAATATCATGCAGCTCCCATTTATATTTCTTGATATTGCTGCCCTGGTAGATTTCTTCAGGCTTTGCTTCCACACCAATTGTACGCCAGCTCACCGGCCACTTGGAGGAAGTGAATAAAGAATAGCGGGAAATCAGCACCGGGATATCGTACTGAAATTGCCAATAATCCCAGTAAGAGTATGATGCGATGTGCTTTTCCCAGGTCATTTCGAGTATGCAACCGTCGTCCTCAGCCGGAAAAGAAAACCTTTTTGCGCGAACGTCAGAATAAAATATGAAATCGGGATAGAGCGTGATGTCGTAGATTTTTTTCTCGTCCAATAAAAAAATCTCCCCATCCGGAGAAATCGTGCGCGCTTTGATATTCCTGATCTTTGTCGAAGATGAATAGGGAATAGTCACATTGGCATACGGATAGCCTTTTCTATTTAATATTTTTATTATTTGATGCCGCTTGAGAACAGAGCGAGAGAGGGTCTCTTTAAAATCCAACATCAGAGAGCCGTCATCCAACAAGATAACCGCCTCGTGGTCAGGATAGTCCTGCTGGGTTGGAAGGGATTCAAGGGAAAAATCTCCCCAATTGATTTTGCTGCCCCAGGAGCCGGTACCGGCGCAGGACAATAAACAAGCGCCGAAAAGGATGAGGAAGGTTGCTTTTATACAGGAACGTTTATGCATCGATCAGTTTTTCTTTTCAGACTAAAATGTGCGGAAATATACCGAGAGCAATAAAAAGATACAAGATAAAAGAGGGGGAGAGGCCAACACCTCACTTGTGGGTATGCAATTAAAACGAGAAAAGGCGGGATGATGGATTATGATTTATGATTCAAGATTAACGATTTGCGATGTTGGATGTACGGTCTGAGTGGAGGAATCTTGAATTATACTAAATTGGCAACCCGGATTCATTATCAAATCTGATAAAACCATCGGAACGCCCCGAAAAATCGCCAATCATAAATCGTTCATCGTAAATCGCAGATCAGAATGGGATGAGAATGAGGCAATAAGGTTAAAATGTGGGGGTGACCATTTTTCTACTAAGGTTAAAAGGACAAAAATAAGGTTTCAGACACAGATGCCAATATCAACAATGGCGGACATCGGATACGGTCTGACTGGTAGAATATATATCCTGAATTGAGCGATTTTTATCCGGTACGAGATCGTCTTATCGTGCGGAAGCCAACCCATATTTTTTCATTTTATAGCGCAGGGCCGCCTCGGAAACCTGGAGGATTTTCGCCGCCCTGCTCTGGTTCCCTTCGAAACGTGCCAGAGCGCGCTTGATCAGGAATTTCTCCACCTGCGACACAGCGGTAGGCAAATCGCTTGCCGCCAGTGATTCCAGTGGGTTTTTGCGGACATGAAAAGGCAAAAATTCCGGAGACAACTCTCCGTCGGGCGAAAGAATGACCATGTTCCGAACACTGTTGCGGATTTCTTCCACATTACCCGGCCAGTCGTATTCGAGGATTTCCTCAAAGATGGCATACGGAATCGTTGGCACCGGCTTGGCGAATTCTTTGCAAAAGGACTCCAAAAAGTGCGTAAAGATCAACAGAATATCCTGGCGTCTCTCCCGAATGGGGGGCACATCGATGCGGAAGGAACCCAATTCCTGGAACAGATCGAACCGGAAAATCCGCTTTCGCGCGTCCTCTTCCAGCGCCGGCTCGGCAGATGCGACAATTCGCGCGCTGATGGCTTTTGAGTTTTTGCCATTTCGCCTGGTATATGTCGTGATAAAATTGTAAAGCCTGTCCTGAAGATCCGGAGACAGTCGGTCGATACTTTCCAGGTGTATCGTTCCATTGCCCGCTTTAAACAGATGCCCATTGCTTTTGCCGCTTCCATCGGATTCGCCAAAAACTTCATCCGCATCAATTGTATCCCCAATGGCACTGCACTGTATGTTTACAAACTCTTCATCCTCCCCTTGAGATATATTATGGATTGCCTGAGCCATAAAGGAGCGGCCGCTTCCGACTTCTCCCAATATCAAAACATGGTTGTGCAATTTAGCCGCCGCCTTGACCGCTTTGCGCACACGGCTGATTTCGGGACTGCTACCTAAAATATTTAAATCATCACTGATGAAATTCACCATACCTCCTCACACTTGTTGACGAGAACCGGTAATGATAAAACCATTCTTTTTCTCTTTTTGCCCAAAGGTGTATATCATAAAGACGATAACGAGAAAAGCCATCAGAAACATAAAAATCAGGTTAAGGCTTACGATAAATGGCAGCTCGATGTATCTTAGGATAAAAAATGCAATGCAAAAAAGAGGTATGAGCAAATTACGCTTCCTGTTTATGTATGTTAAAAAGAGCGTAAAAAGAGTAAACTCTTTTTTGTCGCGTGTTTCCAGCCGCAGGTTCGGAACGACCAGCTTGTTGTGAAGAAGCTGGGCATAAATCTGGCCCGAGAAGGAATAGGCATAAATCATCTTTTTGATGAGGAAAATGTTTAAAGCGACCAGGGCCATCGTCAGGAAATATTGATCCAGGCCGAATAAAAAGATCTTTTTCATCTCCGAAATAGAGATAGCAAACTCTCTCATACAGAGAAAAGTCAATATGGCCATCAATGCATGGGAGTATTCCCCATGTTTCGGCTTGATTATCGGAGTTAAAACGGCATAAACGAACATGGAAAAGGCCGGCAATAAAAAGTATGTGATTTTTCGATTGATCAAAATCTCGTTATAAGAGGGGTGAAAAGGATCGAGGATGAGGGTGTGGAAATGGAAATACCATACCGCGGTGACAAAAGCAAAAACGGCCGCCTGCACGACAAAAGGTCTTTCGGGTTGAAAACCGTTCTTGGCGGCAAAATAGACAATACTGTAGGAAAAAAC
>METF01000180.1:0-7940 GCA_001771235.1 Candidatus Zhuqueibacterota bacterium RBG_16_48_16 | reverse complement strand
AAACAATCCAGGAAAGCCGATCGCTACCAAAACTAGCCTTTTCGCCCATGAATACTAATGCAGAGGAGGGAACGGAGTACAAAAAAAACAAGACGGCAAGCGGAATAAGCGTATCCCTATTAAACTCATCAGCCCTTGCAATATACACTGCCAACAGGAATGCAAAAAAGTACAAGGATATATTAAGCCAACTGACCAAAGGCAAAGGCCAATGAGGAAAATAGGAGACAAGTATCATGATGGCATTAAACAATACCCAGATATTGACAGCCTTAAAAAATATTGTAATGCTGTATCTGCTTCGCATTTCGCAACCTCGAATAGCAGATCATGTCTTTCGACAGAGTAGATTATTAATATTCAACGCAAATTACCGAACGACGGGATTATCGTGTTGGCGGCGGTCCCGGTGGATGCGGGATCGGCATATTTGATGGATTGATCCCTTCCAAGATATCTTTTTCCACGCCATTAACACTGGAGACGACTTTGGTGTCGCTTTGAAATCCCAGGTCGTTAACGACTTTATCAACTGCACCGGCATTATTTGCCCACGAAGCGCCTAATGCCATAAGGATATAAACACCAGCTACAACGATGAAGATAATTAACTTTTTCATGTCAATCCTCCTTTCAGGAAGCAAGAATTGACATGATCCCTATTCGAGTGATTCACTCCACCCATCAGGGAAACGGTCACAATTGTTGCGACAACATGGTTGCTTTGCAGAATGAGATGCTTTACAAATATTGTAAATGATGTTTACTTTATCAGTCTATAGACCTCCCAAGAGTTTTTTTTCAAAGCTTAAGCTTTTATGTTCGTGTTGCGGTGCAGCGATTTTGACAATTATACTGTAAAAATATAAATAAAGCAACATATTTTTTAAGCTGGAAATTGCCACTGACTCAGTTTTCAGTGATAAATTCACCTTTTTGAACCCGTTTTCGTCTATCGTACAATGTCAAAAGTTTTTTGGTCATGTCTTCACTTTCAAGCGCCGGATCCCGGTTTCCGCGCAATGTGTTCCTCACCGTTTCAATCTCTTCATCTACAACGGATAACTGCAGGCTCTTTATACAATCGACGGCGAACTTCCAGGATAAAGAATTTTTATGTCGCTGGGTAAAAGTTTGAGAAAGCCGTTGAGCGATGAGTGGCTCTTTGATCGTGGAAAGGTAAATCAGCATATCCTGTTCCGGCAAAATGTCCAGGTCGGACTGCACTTGTTTAAAAAGGTGTCGAATCTCGCCATGCTTCAAATCGTCCGCGGAGACGTTTTGAAATATCTTGTGAGCATCATGAGGAGAAAGCAGCATATACTCCAGCAATCCCAATTCCGCACTTCCCCGCCGCGTTTCGAAATACTTTTCAAGGTCTTTTGGAAAGTTGCTGTCCTCTCTTTTCACGACCAATCGATTTTGTTTATCATATTTCCGGATTTCAGACCACATCACGGCCTCGTCCACATGCAGCCTGTCCGCCAAATCGCGCACGATAAAGGAGCGTTGGATGTGGTCTTTGATCTTTGATATGGAGCTCAATAAATTGCGTGTTGAATCCGCTCGTTGCGCTGCTGTTCTTAACAATCCCTTTTCTTCGAGACTTTTTATTTTAAACTCGATCAGAGGCATTGCCTGGGACAACATGGATCGTATCGCCGGTTCGCCTTTTTGCCGCGCAAACTCATCCGGATCCTGGTTCGGCGGGAGTTGGGCGATCCTGACTTCCATGCCGTTTTCCAGCAAAAGGTCGGCGCCGCGGATGGCGGCCGCGGCTCCGGCCGAGTCGCTGTCGTACAGCAGGATGGCGTTGGGAGTGTATCTTTTTAACAACCGCACATGCTCTTCCGTAAGCGCCGTTCCGGATGTGGCCACTACATTTTTAAGGCCAGCCTGGGACAAAGAAATGAGGTCCGTGTATCCTTCGACAATGACAACTTCCTCGGCTTTTCGAATATGCTCTCTTCCCCAGTACAGGCCATAAAGCGTGAATCTTTTCTGGTAAATATCGGTTTCCGGCGAATTGATGTACTTGGGCGAGTCGTCATCGACAAGACGCCTTGCACCAAATGCTACAATTTGTCCGCTCAAGTTATATACCGCAAATGTCACCCGGTCCCTGAACCTGTCATAAAAACCTCCCTCCTTGTTTTCCAGCACCAAGCCTGCTTTGAACAGCCTGGCAGGATTTATCGAATGCTCTCTGGCGGTTTTTATAAGATTGTCCCAGCCGGCAAGTGCATAGCCAATGCCGTATTGTTCGTACATCTCGGCGGTAATGCCCCTGTTTGCCAGGTAAGATCGCGCCTTTTCGGCCTGCGGCGAAGATGTCAGATTTTCCAGGAAATGAGTCGCTGCAAATTTATTGGCGAAAAACAGGGCTTCTTTTTCATGAAGCGCCTCGATGTTTTCCTCTTCTTCCGGCAAGACAATCCCCGCTGCCTGGGCAAGGAGCTTGACCGATTCCGGAAAAGTGACGCCCTCGATTCGCATGATAAAGGTAAAGACATTTCCGCCCGCACCGCAGCCAAAACAGTGAAATATCTGCATAGCGGGATTGACGCTAAACGACGGGGTTTTTTCCTGATGAAAGGGACAAATCCCAAAAAAGTTTTGGCCCTGCTTTTTTAGCGTCAAATAGCCGGAGACGACATCGACAATGTCGCTGGCGATCCTGACCTGCTCGATTTTTTCGTTTGGGATAATAGAAGCCACTTGACTAGCGAAGATGAGTTCATAAATTCAAAGGCTGAAAGGTGACTATTTTAATCATTAGAAATCAAAAAGGCAAGGCGAAAGGTGAAAGGTGAAAAAATCATTTGATACCTAAAATTCTAAAATGGAAAATCACTACTTTTTTATGCCCACGAAATACACGAAAGAACGCGAAAACAGAAATGATTTAGTGCCTTTCGTGTGTTTAGTGGGCTTAATTCGGCATTGAATCAATGTTTCAAGTTCAATTTAGAAATTTAGGTAATAATTAGAAGGAACAATCCCCTAAGAAAATCGGCACTGCCGGCGCGCTCACGGATTTTTTTTGCCGTTCATGCTTACTTGCTGCTGCTCCGCATTGCTTACGGGCTGTACGGCATCAGTTGAAATCTCCACGGACAGAACAGCAGATTCCGGCAGGTCGTTTCCGAATAGCCCATCTCTTCCGGTTTCGGCTTTTATGGATTTTTGTTCCGGCACGTCTACCCCGTCCGCCTCGACCTCGATGGTCGTTTTTTGGGGTGCCAGAACGCCCGTGTCTTCGACAGCAGTCTTGAAAGGATTGGCTATTCTTATGGGGGGAAGTACAATTTCCTCGTACTGTTTTGTTGCATCCTGGGCAAAAACATTTGCCAGGCCGTACAACAAAAAGCCGATAATGAAAAATATTTTCAGACTATTGAACATTTTCCTGTCTCAACTTTGTCTACTTTTGTTATCGACCCGTTTTCCCGCAACTTGAATGCCAGAAAAGCGATAATGTCACCGGAAAATATCGAGCGTATTTTTTATACAGTTAACCACAGCCGGAAACTTTGTGTTGCGCTCTATGTTCGGCAAAAACGGATGAACTGTTTCAGGACGAACAACGGTTGTTCCAATGCGTACAACGTGACTGAATGTGCGACGCACTTGGTTTTCTTGCAGTGAAGTAATAAATGGGCATAACTTCAAGTCATTTCAAAAAGTGCGTCGCACATTTGTCACTTTTTGTGAATTATACAGGCTAAAAATGCTCCGGGGATTTCCCTTCCACCTGGTAAGCGACAACATCGCCAAATCCCTTTACCAGCATCGGCCCGATCCGCCGGGCGGTGATTTTGCCGGTGATGCCGACGTAGGTTTCTTCACTGATGATCACCTGTCCGGGTCCGGCCAGATTTTGCAGCCGGGCGGCGAAATTCATATTCGCACCAATGGCGGTAAAGTCTTTCCGCTCAAAACTGCCGATCTGCCCCAGAACAACCTCGCCCGTATGGATGCCAATCCCGACCTCGATTTGGGGGCGACCGGTCAGCGCCCATTCTTTATTCAACCGCTTCAACTCTGCCTGAAGAGCCAGGGCCGCTTCCACAGCCAGGTATTGATGCGAGCCGTTTGCCGTAGATTTGGTGAACAACGCCACCAGCTCGTCGCCGACATATTTGTCCACAATGCCGTTATAAGCGGTGATGATAGGCGTGACCGAATTAAAATAATCGTTCAACATGCGAACTGCCGAAGTCGGATCCATCTCGCGGACCTTTTTGCTATAGTCGCGGATATCGGCAAAGAACATGGTAATTCGCATGCTTTGGCCGTGCGCCGAATCGGGCCGATGCCCCATCAGGACTTCTTCCACTTCCTTGGTCGCCTCGCGTCCCACCAGCATCATCAGCCGCTTGAATTTTTCTTCCTGGAAAATAAAGCTGTCGATAATCTGCGTCACCGATTCGACCAGTTGTTGGTCCTGCTTTAAAAATTCTCCGGATTCCAGCTTGTTTATCAAAACCACGGAACCCAGGAATAGTGCCGAAATAAACATGGGTACGACAATATAGGATTCGATTTCACTATCCGGCAGGGCGCCGCCAACGAGCGTTTTGTGCTCTTCTCTTGTCTGGCGAATCAGATCGCCGACCAGCTTGTAGTCACGCTGGCTCATCGGCCGGTTTCCGCGAATGACCTTTCCTCCCGGCAAATGCCGGTCTTTTTCCGAATCGTAAAGCGTGATAAATCCGATTTGCGCGCCGACGGCATCGAGAATCGTCGAGATCATCTGATCCAGCGCTTCGCCCTGGTCCTGGGATTCATCGCGGATCATATCCAGCTCTTTGATCACCCGGTTTTCGGTTTCCATTTGCCACTGCACCTGGCGCCGCATCCAGTCGTCGATGACGCTGTGCATGCGCAATTCCACCAGCGTCACCACGATGCGGTCGTAATCGCCAATCTCTCCGCTGGATTTGTTGATAATAATAAACGCCCCCAGCACTTTATCGGACTTGATAATGGGCACGGCGAGAGCATTCTTAATCTTTTGCGAAAATCCCTGTTTCGTCACCCACTGCTTTGTTGCGGTCGATTCCGCGGCAATTCGGATAATCTGTTCGTTATCGATAGACGCTTTACCACGGTCGTAGCGACTCAGAATCCTGTGGCCGTGTGAAGAAGATATGAGTATCACCGCAGCGGTCTGGACATCGAGCAACTGGGCGAGCTGGTGCAACAGGGTCGGCAGAAACTCCGCCACATCGCCTTCATGGTCGCATACCTCATCGATGTGCACCACCAGTTTCAATAACGCCGCCGCTTCAGGAGAATTGGCAATCCGGCTCCATTTATCCGCCATAACATTATTCCTTCTTTGCAATCATTCGCGTCTGCCGGGAACCGCTAAAATCCTGTCGATGGCTTTTTGCTGCATGACCACCAGCTCTTTGAGAGATGGCGCCGTTCTGCGCCACACCAGCATCTTTTGGTCGACCATATCGAAAATATCATTTTCTTTATGCAAAAGCGCATTTCTGCTCCAACTCTTTTTGCCGGTATGGGCTTTTAATTTGAGCTGGCGCCCGGATCCTACTTTTTTGTACAATTTATCCTTATTCTCGCCTGCCATCTTAAAAATGCCCACTTCTGTGGACACAAGCTGTTTCGGGATTTCTCCGGTTCGGCACCAGAGCGGAACGGCCACACCGGCAACGGGATTGCCTAAAATAATCCACAGGGTGGTCAAAAGTTCGTCCTCATTTTCGCGTACCCCCTGAAAGACGCAGCAAGCAGCCGTGTTATAACTGTTGAGACTGTTTTCCGTATCCAAAAATTCCGCTGCTGGCGGGACGAGATTTCCGCTGCGCAGCCACGGATCGGGATCGACTTCTTCGTTTGCCAGGTCGCGGGCGACATGTTGCAGCAGATACTTATAGTCGAGCATCCTGCCCATAATGGCGTGCTGAAAAAGCTTTTTCGCCCGATGGTAGCGCCACACGCCCTCCTCCCGACTGCCGACGCCGGTAATGGAAAAATCAGAACGGATTAAAAAGTGGTCGCTGTTTTCAATGGGATCGTCGACATCAAAAAAAGTGTAGGTCGAATTGCCGACTTCGAACAAAGCGGCCCGGCCTCTTTTGTCAAAACAGCCAAAATGCGCTTTTACTTTCCTCCGGCGATCATTTGTGATATCGAGCAGGTTTTGAAATTCCTGAACGTCAGCACATAAGGCCAAAGCCGTTTTAAGAAATTGGCCGGACTGACCGGTCGAATCGCCCTCCAGTCCCGCTGAAACGACACTGACCAGGGCGAGACCGGCGGTATTGACGCCCATCCATACTGTTGTCGTGTCGTTTGACGGAATAATCCCCAGGAAATGAAACCTGGCCCCCTGAAAATAAGCGGCGCTCACACGGTCGTCGGGGCGATCAAGATTTATCCACAACAACGGCCTTCCATCAGCCGTCGCTTGCCCCGATGCGATGCCGATCGTGCTGGCCAGACAGCATTCGCCGATCAGGATCGTCAGGAAAAGGCTAAAGAGGAATGTCCGTTTTGGCGAGATATTTTTGTCATCCATATCAGGAGACATATTGATCAGGTTTCCGCAGATCGATAAATGTTGACAAGAATTTGCTGAAGCTCATCGTCGGTCAAGTTGTACATCAGGTTGCCGTTCCTTGCGATGGAGATTTTGCCGGTCTCTTCCGAAACGACGATCACAACGGCGTCGGTATCTTCGGTGACGCCAATGGCCGCGCGGTGCCGTGTGCCATATTCCGCTTCGGATGGCGATTCGTCGGTCAGCGGCAATATGCACTTGGCCGACTCGATAATGTCATTTCTGATGATAATCGCGCCGTCGTGCAGCGGCGAGCGCGGATTGAATATCGATACAATCAGCGGGGCGGAGACCTCAGCCTGTATGCGCACGCCGGATTCGATAAGCGCCTTGAGTCCCGTCTCCCTGGCCATAACGATCAATGCGCCATAACCGCGGTCGCGCAGATCGAAGGATGCTTTGAGAATCTCCTCCATCACTTTGCTGCCGCTCACTTTGACAAAAAAATTCACAATCCGGCTCTGGCCGATATTAATGAGCAAGCGGCGCAATTCCGGCTGAAACAGAATGACAAAGGCGATGATCCACACCGTGCGCAGGTTGCTGAATATCCAGGTCAGGCCCTTCATTTGAAACAACGGGGCAAAGACCGAAAAAAAGACGAGGATGACCAACCCGACCAGCATCTGGGCGCCGCGCGATCCCTTCAAAAAGTTATAGACCCGGTAGATGATATACGACATCAGGGCGATATCGATCACATCCATTACGGTGACAGGCAAAAATCCGATCTTAAAAATGACAAAGCGCATCTCTCAGTTTTTCCCTAGGATTTTATCTGCAATCATCACCGACCGTTTGACCTCTTGCACATCATGAACCCGCACAATGTCCGCGCCGCGCAGAATACACGCGGTAACGGCCGCAATCGTTCCTTCCAGGCGCTGGTCGGTGGCAAGATTCAGTGTCTTGCCAATAAAGGATTTCCGCGACGGACCGACGAGGATCGGTCGGCCGAGCTTTTGAAAATGTTTCAATTCCCGGATGATCTCAAAATTGTGTTCGACCGTTTTGCCAAAACCGATGCCCGGGTCTATGACGATCCGCTCAGGCTCTATTCCCGCCCTTTGCGCTGTCATAATAGCACGTGACAGCGCTGAAAAAATATCCTCGATCAGGTTGTTGTAACGGACATCCTGCTGCATGGTTTTTGGCTGGCCTTTGATGTGCATAATCACCACACCGGCTCCGCCGTCCGCAACGACGTTTTTCATACGGCCATCAAAGGTCAGGCCGCTTATGTCATTCACAATCGAAGCGCCGGCGCGAATCGCCTCAGCCGCCACCGTAGGTTTGGTTGTATCAATGGATATTGGAACCTTGACTTTTGCGTACAATTCCGAGATGA
>METF01000179.1:19803-20509 GCA_001771235.1 Candidatus Zhuqueibacterota bacterium RBG_16_48_16 | reverse complement strand
TCACTGAAGAAGATGAGATCGTTTTGCGCCCAAGCCAATCCGGCCGCCAAAACGATTGTAAGGAATAGAAGCCGTTTCATATTACCTCCATACACCTATTTTATATTCATTTTTGTATTCACAATTTAGACAAGCCACTGTCCAAAAGAAAAAGCTCACGCTAAGTACTCCATTTTATAAGTACATGTTGGTTTTTTTGTTTGTAGTTCAAGCTTTAGCTTGATAATTTCAGCCTGAAGGCTGGACTACAAACTTTTTTACTTTTTCCATAACCCGACAAATAATTCTGAAATGGACTACCAAGGCGCAAAGACGCAAAACTTGTGCAAAGTAACTTTGAGAAATCTCATCGGCTTGGCACTCGGTAGCACGCGCTCAATCCAGCAAAAAAATGCTTCCTACATGTCAGGGATTGCGTCGTGCAAGAGTTTTTGCGCGGCTGCTTTGTCTATATCCCATAGCTGTTGAGATGAAGAAGAGTGCTAAGCTCCAAGGTTAAGATGGAACAACAAAGTCAAACATCATTCTATCTGCCAAGTACAAAACAGTTCAGGCGTCTCGGTACAATAAAGTTCGGCTACTCGATCTTAACCTCTACCTCTGCTTTGCTACCTGCGGGAAGAGGCGCCACCACATTTCCCTCTATTGCTTTGCCGTTTACTCTCACATTTTTTATTTGCGCACCCTCCACCCCACTGCTGGTGAT
>METF01000179.1:16041-19760 GCA_001771235.1 Candidatus Zhuqueibacterota bacterium RBG_16_48_16 | reverse complement strand
ACCTCTTTCCAGCCCGGCGGTAAACATGGATCGATCACCAAGCCGTTGTAATCGGCGCGCACGCCAAGGAGATAGTCCAGCGTAATTCTGTACAACCAAGCTGCCGAGCCGGTGTACCAGGTCCAGCCGCCGCGCCCGTAATGAGGCGAATCCGGTCCGTCGATGTTTCCTGGCGTCACATAAGGCTCAGCGCAATATTGATCCGGATTGGCGCCGTTATACACAGGATTGATTTTTTGATACAGCCGATAGGCGGCCGCATGGCGTTTGAGCAAACATTCGGCCCAAACGGCCCAAGTCGCAGCATGAGTATAAACACCACCATTCTCGCGAAGGCCAGGGGCATAGCGCGACAAATAACCGATGTTGGGATCGGGCGTTCGGTAGGCCGGAAAAAGCAGCAGGGCGCCTACCTTGCTTTCTAACCATTCCTCGACCGCCAGAATCGCCTGGGTTTTTCTTGCCGCATCCGTACTATCGGCAATGACTGCCCAGGTCTGGGCATTCAAATAAATTTTTCCTTCTACGTTTTGTTGACTGCCGAGCAATTCGCCACTGTCTTTGCTGGCGCGCCAAAACCATTGGCCATCCCAGCCGTGCACGTTGATCGCTTGTCGCAGCTTTTCCGCATGCTTTTGGTAGACAGCCATTTTCTCAGACTGACCCAATCGCTGTAAAATTGGTAGCATTTCTTGCAGAATGAGATAGAGGAAATGCGCCAGCCATACTGATTCGCCTTTTCCTTGCAGGCCGACGGCGGAGAGACCATCGTTCCAATCTCCTGCCAGAATGAGCGGCAAGCCGCGGGGACTGAATCTGGACAGGGAGAGATCGATGGCTCGCAGGCAATGATCTGATAGCGAGGAAGGTTGAGGATCATCATAAAAAGGCACGGGCGCATCCAGAATCGGCCAATCGGCTGTTTCTTTGAGATAATTGCAGGTAATAAAAGGAAGCCAAAGCAGATCATCGCTGGCGTTGGCATCGTGGCCCAGCTCGGTGATGGGATGCCACCAGTGCGAGACTTTGCCCTCCTTGAATTGGTGTCGCGCATGCAGCAGTATTTGCTTCCTGGTTTGTTCCGGCTGGCAAGGCAGAAAAATCTGACTGTCCTGCAATTGATCGCGGAACCCATAAGCGCCGCTTTGCTGGTAATAGGCAGCGCGCGCCCAAATTCGTCCGGAAATGGCCTGGTATTTTAGCCAAATATTGGTCAGCACATTAAGCGCTTCATCCGGAGTCTGTACGGTTGTGGCAGTGAGGATTTTGTCCCATTCTTGCTTCACGTTTGCAAAAGCGATCTCGACCGCTTCAGCTTGCCGGTATTTCTGCAACCGATCAAGGACGCTTGACAGATTCTCTTCGGCGCCAAGATAAAAATGAACCGCCTTCTGTTCGCCCGAATCGAGATGAATCATCTTTTTCAAGGAGCCAATTGAGTCGTTCCATTTTCCATGAGTATTGGTGAGGCGTCCCGCCTGCAAAGCGTGCGGATGCTGCAGATTGCCAAGGTTGCCGATAAAGGCTTCTTTGTCTCCTTCAAATCCGTCCACCGACTCGCTGCAGGCCAAATAAGCGACGTGATTCCAATCCGCATTCCAATGCCCCTTGCTTGTCGGCAATTCCCATAATCTTTTGCGCGCCAGCAAAACTTGCTGCTGCGAATCGAATTCCGTCTCGATGAAGGTCTTGTGGAATTCCCGATGGTTGTCCGGAGCAGCGCCCAGACACCATTCAAGATAAGTGTAAATGGCGAGCTGGCGCGGTCGCTGATCGGCATTTTTGAGCTGCAGCGTCCAGATTTCCAGATTGTCACCAAAGGGAACGAAAAGCCTCAAAGAAGCCTCGATACCGCGATGCAGCGAATGGAAGACAGTGTAACCGATTCCATGCCGGCATTGATAGTTCTCTGGCTCTTGCATCACCGGCTTGACGGTCGGGCTCCAATAGTCGCCGGTCTCCTCATCGCGCAGATAGAAATATTTGCCCCAATTATCCTGAACGAGGTCTTGCTGCCAGCGGGTCAAGCGATTAAGGTTCGAATGGGTAATCCAGCTAAATCCGCCATTAACTTGCGAAACGACTAATCCGTAGTTGCCATTGGAAATCACGTTAATCCAGGGTTTCGGGGTTCGATAATTGGTGATAACGTACTCTCGTCCGTCTTTTGTAAAATATCCGTACTTGGTGACAAATTTTTCCATTTTAGAACTTTATTTCAAAAGAGAAACGGTGAACATTGGTCAATCGTCCCCAATCCGCATAGGCGTAATCCAAATTCATGGGAAGCGTCGAAGACAGATAAAAAATCAAACCGGCGCCGAAGGTCACTCCCTTCTCCGATTCGGCTTCATACAAGGATTCATAACCGCCGCGCAGGAAAACCCAGTGCCGGAATCCATACTCCAAGCCGAAATTCAAGCTTTCCGTGTTATCGTTAGGATGGCGAGCTTCCACGGCAGCGGTGAGCTGATTCATGTCTTGTTCCAATATGTTTGCCGCCAAGCCAAAGCGAAACATCAGCGGCAAATCCCATTGGTCGGTTTGCAGGTTGGCAAAGATATTTTCGTTGTCGCCCCAGGCATTGGGATCATAGTCATAGTTGATAAAAATATCTTTGCCGGCGTACTGCATTTTCGGGCCAAAATTAGCAATGCTCATTCCCAGAGTCAACCAATCAAAATCGGTTTGGAAAAGGATGCCGACATCGAAGGCAATAGAGGAAGCGCTCGTATGCCAGATTTGTTGGCGCAGATATTTCATATTGAATCCGACAGCAAAGCGGTCGGTAATGGAACGGGCGTAACTGAGACCAAGTGTCATATCCATAGCACTGAAAAACTCGCCGGTCCCTTCCGGCTCGAATTCGGTGCGTACCAGCATGTCCGGCATGGAAAGGGACGTGAAGCTCAAACCAAAAGTGCCCAGGCTCCCGGCTTTAATGGCCGCTGCAGCAAAATCGAATTTGGTATCAGCCAGCCAGTTAGCATGGGAAAAGTGGACGCCGCCGTTTGGTCCGATTCGACTGAGGCCCGCCGGATTCCAGTAGATGGAAGTGACATCATTGGCCATAGCCACGTAGGCGCCGCCCATGCCAATAGCACGGGCGCCCACTTGCACCTTAAGGAATTGGGCCGCCGTGGTTCCGCTTTTGGAAAAACTTGACAAAAGGCCGGCGTGGCTCACGGCGACCGCGAGGCAGATGGTCATGATAGCTATTGTTCGTTTCATAACTTTGCCTGATTAGTGTTCAATAGGTTTTAATTTTCGCTCTTGCCCTAACCTTCTCCCAGAGGGAGAGGGAGCTTTGCCATTTGTTTTCTTCTGCAGGAAAAAGGGATTATTACTGACTTTTTCAGTACTTGTTCTTGTCTTCTTCAAGTGGTCAAAACGGACACTTTGTTGTTGTGTCCTGATATCTATTTTATCAGCGCAAACCTTCCTAATTTT
The DNA here is from genome assembly GCA_001771235.1 of Candidatus Zhuqueibacterota bacterium RBG_16_48_16. GTDB lineage: Bacteria > Zhuqueibacterota > Zhuqueibacteria > Residuimicrobiales > Sediminimicrobiaceae > Sediminimicrobium. The sequence continues at coordinate 16,310 of METF01000179.1, read as the reverse complement.
TCGCCTATGCCCGGGGCGTCCACATGGAAGATGTAGACTCCGGGAGCAATGTCTAATCCATCCTTGCTGGTCAAGTCCCACGCCTCCGAGCCGTCCAACATGAGGGCATCGTGCTGCAAGGTGCGAACATGATCGCCGGCCAAAGTATAAATACGAATGGTACACTTCTGGGGCAAATGGGTAAAGAAAACGCGACGCTCTCCCCTTCCCGTGGCGAAGAGTCGCGTCGGCTCCCAACGAGCGGCGACCACATAGGGATTGGGAACGAC
>METF01000179.1:1992-16018 GCA_001771235.1 Candidatus Zhuqueibacterota bacterium RBG_16_48_16 | reverse complement strand
TGGCCGATTGTCGGTCGACGTGCGCTGCCACGGTAGCAAATTCGTAAACATCCCCGGTACGGAAAGGAGTCTTGATGCGGACGGAAAGGACATCTCCATCTTTGGGCAGCACCGGAGTAGCTCCGCCTACAGGGTCCAAAAAATTGACGCGCCAGATTTCCCGGGGAATGCTGCCATCTCTGATGATGATTCGGATATAATCGCCCGGTGACACACTACTGTCCCGAGCGGCCGCATTCGGCTCTTCCAACGCGAAAACCAGTTTTTTATTTTCGTACACATCCCATACCGTGAAATTGACGGGAAATCGCGGTACAAACCACCAACTGGTATCCTGAACGCCAAAGCGAATCTCAAAACCGGACGGATAGCCGGAACGGCGTTTGGGGAAGCTATAGCGATGCTCGACATTCACCGGCAAGTTTGTGCTTCCCTTGGTCCAACCTGACCTTTGGCTATGCCATTCTATGCTATCGTTGAAGACAAAAAAGCGCATGCCGTCGAAAAGCGGATTAAAGTCTTCACCGTGCAAGAATGTGGAGTTCTTGGTGATCGTATCGGGCGAAGCAGAGTTGGTGACGTTTACCAAATCATATCTGATGCTATCGGGGATGGTGGTATCGTCAAAAGTGGCGCGATAGGTCTGCTGGTCTTTGACCGCCAACGGGTCGAAAACTTTTATCCACAATTGTCCAGTGGCATAGCCGCTAACGTGTCGCAAGCTGTCCTGCAGGCCGCTCGCCTGATAGCCGGCAACCGGAGCTTGAGGCGTCCCCTCTACGGTGTTCATATCCAGCTTGATATCGCCATTCACATCTCTGACGATCACCCGGCCGCATTCTGAAGGATACATGTTCAGCGCCGGGTCGCCGCGGTCGTAGGAGACAACCGCATAATAATAAGTTTTGCCGTTGATGACGTCGGTATCGACCCATGAATGCTCCAGCCCCTTGTTGTCGCCCATGTAAACTTTGAGGCCCTGATAATCCAACGAGAAAAAACCTTCCACCTCATTGCGAATATCGAACTGGGCAGCCGGCTGCAAAAAGGTCTTTTCGCCGAAAGCATTGGTGATAATTCGGGCATCGAGAAATCCCGGATCGGTGCTCTTGTAGATTTTGTAGCCCTCGAAATCGTAAGGTGGATCGGAGAAAGCGTCATAGCTTTTCTCGGCCCGGTCATCCCAATATAATGTAACTTTTTTATCACCCGCAACGGCATAGACCTTGGGCTTATCCGGGGGGCGGGCAAAATTATAGTTGTTGTTGTAAATGTCTTGCACGGTTTGCTTATTGCGCTGAATATCGGCAAGCGTTTCGCCAAAAACCAGACAGACGGAAAAGCGTTCGGTTTGTAGCGGCTTAAGGGGAAACAGACCGGAACCATAGAGGAAAGCGATATTGCCGTTTTGCAATTGGGTATCAAAATGACTATAGCTGACGCGATTCCAGATTTCATCATCCTTGTAAAAAGCAACGCCGGTGCCGATATAGAACACGTCGAATGCGGTCAAACCGATTTGATCGGACTCGTCCTTATCGGTGGCGTCGAAATTGGATTCGCCGGCAGTGGGATGGCCGTCGCCTTCGCCCAAATCTCCGCTACCGGACAAGCCATCAGCGCCCACGTCGTCGCGCTCGGGATTCCAATCTTGATCGTTATCAATTCCGTCATCCCGGCGCTCGTCGATCATTTCATCAATTTGTCCATTACCATCATTGTCGATGCCATCCGCGTACTTGAAGCCGAGATGAAGTGAGGCTTCATCCACCAAACCGTTATTGTTGTCATCGATCCCATTAGCAGGAATTTCGCCCACCAGCTTATCCTCTGTAATGGTCGGGCTTCCGGCTTCCCCGTCTCCATCATCGTCAATGCCGTTAAAGGGATTTCCGGGGCTTTCCAGAAACGCATAGCCGCACCAGCCAGTGGGTCCCCAGCCGCTTTGGCCGATCCCGTTGGTATCCCAGGAATAGGTAATATCGTCCACTAATTGGAAAGAGGCATTATCGTCGTTGGAATCGTACTGCCCGCCGACGCCCACGTCAACGTACATGCCAAAAATCATTTTCGGGTAAGGCGTTGTGCCTTCATTAGTGATGTCGTAGTGCCAGAAAATCAAATCCTCTGCCAGCACATTCGACCACTGAAAGCCGCGCACTCCAACTCGCGTGCCCAATCCGCGACGGGAGTGATCTGTGGAATCCGGGTAAAAGTCATGGGCATCGTCGGAATTATCGTCCATGACAAAGTAGCTCTCCTGGTCGGCATTGGTGCGCTTGCCAAAATAGCCGTTCCAATAGCCGTTCCAACTGGCGTCCTTGTCCGACCAACTGCCGGGCCAGGAAATGGGATTATCGCTCATGGCGATCTGATCTTGATTGGGATTGGCGTAGCCGGGGCGCGGCTGCCAGCCTCGTTCTACGCCATTCGGTGAAACATCCATCAGCTCGCGATAGCCGGCTTCGCACAAGTGGATGGTGTCGCCTTTGCTGTCGACTACTTCGGTGACGATGAGCGGTGTAATGCCATCCATGTAGGAATGCCCGCTACCTCTGGGCCAAACGCCGGAAGGTTGGCGTCCCCACCAGGCTACTTCACCGAAACTATAAAACAGGCTTTCCACCAGATTGCCGTTATGGATGCCCTCTTTGCGAAATTTGCGATCGCCCCGTTGGTTTGCGGGCACCGTGCTTTGCGCAAAGAGGCAACAGGCACCGGCTAAAATGACCAGGGAGAAAAATGCTTTTCGTTTCATACAACGAGACCTTTTATAATTGTTGGCAGTTGGCATCGGTCGAGCTGCATGCTGCTTGTTCATTGGCGACTGCGTGCTGACAACTGCTCACTGCTTCATAGCTCAAAATCAACACCAACCACTACCTTACGCGGCTCGGAATAATAATCCGGACGCTTCAGCCATTCCTCCAGACTATTCACATGGCCCTGACGTTCGCTGATGTAATGGCTGACCAGCGAATATGCCGCTCGTCCGGTATCGTCATAGACGGTGATCTCATTTCTGCGATCGAACAGGTTGTAGACTTTGAGAAAAATGGTGTTCTGCATTTTTCCCAAACGCACCTGCTTGAATAGACGCAAATCCACATTGTAGTTCATCGGCTTGCGACCGCTATTTTCAAAGGTGGTCTCCATACTCTGAATGGCCGGCGTATAAGGTAATCCGCTTTGGAACTGGCCAATCAAACCGACGCCAAAAAGCTTTGGATTGTTATAGGAGAGAACCAGGTTGATGGTGTGCTGTTGATCCCAATTGAGCGGCACCACTTGGATGTTGCTCTTTTTCGGCGGCGTGGATTGCTTATTATAGAATTCATGATCCGGATCTGAAGCATTGCCCTCCGCCGTTTGGTATGTATAATCGAAAGAAACCGTGAGATGATCGGCTACCGTAGGGCGCTTATTCACCGACAAGGTGATGCCGCGAATGTTGCCATAATCCAGGTTTTCGTAGCGAGCGTAACGGTCGCCCAAGACATAGGTCTCATAAATGTTCGCTCCGAGCAGGTTGCGCGCATCTTTGTAAAAGCCGGTTACATCGATGCCGATTTGATTGAGCAATTCCTGTTGGAAGCCGACCTCGTAAATCACGGTAGACTGTGGCTCCAGATTTGCGTTGCCCATTCTCGTGCTCAGCCCGCCTGGCGCCACCGCAAAGCGTGGATTGACGTACAAGTATTCATAGGGCGGAATTTGGAAAAAATGCCCGTAGGAAGTGTGCACCACACCGCTGGCCGAGATGGGAAAAGCGATACCAATGCGCGGACTAAACTGCTGTTTCGTTGCCGCGTCGACATAGCCTTTCTCTCGCTGATGCTCGTTGGAAGGATCGCGCAGGTCCGTCGGAACTTTGCCGCGAGAATTAAAATAATCGTAGCGCAGTCCCGCGTTCACCGTCATATTTTTCAGCTCGATCTTGTCCTGTAGATAGGCGGCAACCTCCACCGGCTCGTGCTTATTGATGCCAAAGTTAAAATAGTCCTCCACGCTAAAATAACCACCACCCGGTACGCCATTATAATAGGCGAGCTGGCTCAGCACCTCTATTTGGTTATGTTTGAATTCTAACCCGGTTTTGATCTGGTGCATCTTTGTCAATTGAGAAGTCAAATCCAGTTTCGCTGTGCTCACGGTGGTAGACCTCTCGAAATGCGTCATTCTGGTGCCGCCGGTAAGGAAGCTATAAACATCCTCGCGGTTGCGTAACAGCACCGGATCCGCATAGCGCGGGTCTTCGAGGTCCTTGTATAAATGAGATTTGAAATTCATATAATACTGCGAAAGATTAAAAGTGTAAAATGCAGAAGGCGAGAGCATGTGATTCCAATTTACAATATGGGTATAGCCATATTGATGATTGCTCAAGTGACCGTCCGGATTGTATTTGTATAAATGGTCATAGTATTGCAACTCGGAAAGGTCGCCCAAGAAGCTATAGTTAAGCTTAATGGCGAGGCTGAGTTTGTAGACTAACTTGGCGTTGGCGAAATATTGCAGGTTGTCATTGAGGGCAACCGGTTGATTATCGCCACTACTCTCTTCGTAGATGGCATCCGGGCTTTGGAAATTGGAGGAATCCGTGGGATTATATCTTCGCTGCCCATAAAGCCAGCCATCATTGTAGTATTTTCGGAGCGAAAGATAGTAACTTAGCTTGTTGCCAAAAACGGGAGCCGGGCCGGTTAGATAAATCTGTGTGTTGTAAATAGCGGCTGGATTCAGATCATCTATATTGTAGAATGTGGTCTTGTCGGAGCTGAGATAATCTCCGAGATAAAAGGAACCGCCTGCTTGAAAACGACTCTCCGGCTCCTTGGTCACCACCTCGACAACTCCGGACATGACCTTACCATACTCGGCGTTAAAAGTCCCACTGATGACCTTTATCTCTTGAATAGCCTCTTGGTTTATATTGACGGCGATTTTGCCAGAATACGGATCGGAAACCGATACGCCGTCCACCATGTAGGCGATTTCGCTGGTGCGACCGCCGCGGATGTGCAAGTCGCCATTGCTGTCCTGGATGATGCCGGCCTGCAATTGCAGAATGTCCTGCACGCTTTCCACCGGCATCAACTGGATTTCTTCGGCAGCGACGGATGAGGCGGTGGCTGTCAGGTCTTTTTGAACAAGCGGCCGCTCGGCGACCACTGTGATCGATTCGCCAAGATCCAACACCGTTTGCTTCAGCTTGAAATCCATGGTCGTAGTGCGATCCACAGCAACCTTGACATTTTCTACGCGCATTTTTTGATATCCGATCATGCCGGAGCTGATGGTATAAGTTCCAGGCGAAATGTTGATGATAAAATAATAGCCTTCCAGATCAGAGGCCGCACCGAGGGACGTGCCTTCAATCAGAATGTTGGCTCCAGGCAGCGGATCGCCCGAAGCTGCATCAATGACCTTGCCGCTGATTTTTCCTGTCTGCCCTGCCCAAGCAACGGAAACAAAAATTCCAAGGCAAGCCGTTATCAGCCTGAGTCGTTGGGGAAGCTTGTATCTATTCATAGCAGAACCGCCGTTATGAGGTAGTGGTTTTGCGCGGTAAATTCTCGTTTTACTGTCCGACTTTAAATTGACAATTGACCGTTGACCATGGATAAATGACAATTGATCGTTGGTCATTGATCGTTTTCAATTGTCAATAGTCAACGATCAATTGCTAATTGTCAATTGTAAACCTCAAGAGACTGTCGAAAATGTACTTTTCAAAGTTGTAGCCCACTTTGAAAGTGGACTACAACTCATCATCTTAAGGAATTTTCGACAGTCTCCAAAGGTCTCAAGGACCTTTGAGGTTTACAGAGGCGTACATCTCACTTAACAAATATCATTTTTCTGGTTTGGCTAAATTCCGACGTGGTTAGTTTGTACAAATAAACGCCTGCGGCTACTGCACGGCCGGAGCTATCCTTACCATCCCACACGACTTTATGCATGCCGGATTCTTGTTTGCCGTCAAAGATGGTATTTACCTTCTCACCCAATACACTGTAGATCTCGATCTTGACCGAAGAGAGCTTTGCTAACTCATATTCGATGGTCGTGGATGGATTGAAGGGATTGGGATAGTTTTGATTCAAAGAGTATCCATCAACCAAGGCGACTGATGGCTTGCCCTTGGATTCAACCGCTGTTTGCTGCGAAAGAATAACTCCGCGATACATGTAGTATTTTTCAAAATTCATATCCACCCATTGGGTGCCCCACCAATTCGGTGCATAATCCGAGAGATTAGCACTGTAGGCATCGGCCGAAGAGTAATCCATGTCCCAAATCACCGTGCTCAGCTTCACCGTGTCGCCGTCGCTATAGCCGAACATGTCGGTGTGTATCACGACTTCCAACGAATAGCCATCATCCGCGCCGTTCGTCTCCGTGTGTGATACGGTTCCGGTTGGAACAAAAGAAGCTCCTTCCGCACCACCGGTCGGCACATTGGCACTGAGCTCAAATTTGGCCACATCACCCACGGTATTGCCGAAGAACATATTCTTGACTTCCATTCGCTCGCCTGGTTGTGGAATAACACCCTTAAAGGTCATCCACAAGAACAAACCATCGGCTTCCCAGCCAGGAGACCATTCGCAGACGGAGGAATCGTTAGAGACCACGCCGACGTACAAATCGGTTCCCTTGTGGGCGAATTTTATCACGGCTTCGCTCTGATCCGTGTAGGCGTTGTCCGGATTACCCCACTGCATGTACCAGCCACCCGAAGAAGAAGGCGAGCCTTTGGCCACGACTATTTGCTCCGCGTGTTGCCAAAAAGCCTCGTCGAGCTGGCCATCCAGGGTAATGGCATCGTTCGTCGTAATTGCCAAAGCTGTCGGTGAGTCGGCCAGGCGCAGCATGCGGAATTCCGAGCCCCATTCGCTTCCCCACCACATCTTATGGTAAGGACCGATATTATACTCTTCTCCGGCAGAGCCTGTCTGTTTGTCCGGATCAAAGATGTTGATTATCACCGGCACTTCCGCATAGGGATCCGTGTATCCCAATTGATCCAGATGGATCACCATCTCTGCCGTATAGCCAGCGTCCACCTGAGTGGTATCATTGACTACCGTGCCGGCATTTTTGACACCCTTGGCTAATCCGGCTTCGGCACTGGGAGGCTCGAAATTGATGTCCGGATCGGCCCCGGCCAGATTGAAATACAGCTTGAATTCTTTATCAATGCCGTCGGCCGTCTTCACCTTCATGAAAAGTCCGTCGCCTTCCCAACTGCCACCCCATTTATTCACGTACTGGTCATTGGACTGTATGGATATGTAAAGGTCCAGACCGTGATGCAAAAACTTGACGATGGTGGTAGTCGTATCCACATAGGGAATACTGCTGGTGACGAGAATTCCATCCGTGACGTCATACTCCACATCGCCGGGCTTGAAATTGAGACGGAATACCAGATGATCGAAGCGGCGCTGCCAATCCGTCTCATCTAAAACTCCGTCCACGGTGATCGGATTTTCTGCAGATTGAATTTGCAGATAAGGCGGATCCTCGTGTCCTGCGGCATACAGACCGCTTCCGGCCATAGCCAGGCAAAGGCTCAGCACGAATACCACTGTAAATAAGTGTCGCATAACTCCTCCTTAAATTTGGTTAGAGGTTAGTCAAGGGATTTAAAATAGGGTTTGATTTGCATAGTTGGTACAACCGCACGAGCCACCCATAACCAATCCTGCAGAAAGCTCTTCGACATAAGCAGTATTGGCATCCACTTCGCCGGTTATCATTTTTAGCAGATAGCGCATGGCTTTGCTGCCCAGTTCTACAATGGGAACGTGCACGGTAGTCAGTCGCGGAGAGAGCAATCGGCTAAGAAAAATATCATCAAAGCCGACGATAGCCACGTCTTTGGGGATATTGATGTTCGCATTCTTGGCGGCTTCGTAAGCGCCGACGGCCATCATATCATTTGCGGCAAAAATCGCTTCCGGTTTCTCAGGTTGACTCATAAGACGCATTAGACCGTAATAGCCGGACTTGGTCGTAAAATCCCCCGCGACTATGAAACATCTTTGCACGGGCAAATTATTTCTTTGCAGGGCGTCGCAATAGCCACGGTACCTTTCTTCCGCATCGCAATTGCCTTCAGGTCCGCGAATCATGCCGATGTTTTTATAACCATGACCAATCAAGTGCTCGACGATAGCAAAAGCACCCTGATAATTATTGATGCGAAAGCTGACGGCATGGTCCAAATCTTTGCAGCTATTGAGCAACACCATGGGCCGTTTGCTTTTGTGCAAAATGCGGATAACCTCTTTGTGCATTTCCGGGGCCATGAGGATGAGGCCGTCCACACGGCCACTGCCCATGAACTCGGTCAGCGTCTCGACAATGTTGCGTTGATTGTGCGAGCTGGAAACCATCACATAGCGATTAGCCCGGTAGGCCTCTTCGTCTATGCCGCGAATGATGTCCATAAAGAACTCATCCACTAATTCGGGCAAGATAACCCCTATGGTATCGGTCTGTCTGGTGGACAGACCGCGGGCTATGGGATTGGGTTTGTAATTAAACTCCTGAGCGATTTGCAGAATCTTTTGCCGCGTCTCTTCGCGTACCGCTCCATTGTTGTTGAGCGCGCGAGAGACGGTGGCGATGGATACCCCGGCTCTCCTGGCAATTTCGTGAATATTGATGTCCACTCAAACGCCTTTATGTAAACGCTTCCTACTGTTTTGCAGGCTATTTTAGCCTGTTTTTTACATTTTATGTAAACGCTTACAATGCCCAACAAGATAACAGAAGCAAGTGAGCTTGTCAAGCGAATTTTTGGATTTTTGTAAAATCTTTTGGGAACTTCAAGGCCTCCGCTGTTTGTTGCTCGCCAAATACCACATCGGCCTTCACCAGCTCAGGATGTCAAAGGAAGGAGGCGATTAGATGGACAAACTTTTTTGGCTTTTTGTACTCTGACATTCGGCTAATCCTTCAGGCCTGATGGCCTTTGTGTGAAATAGCATTCCCCGGGTGGTTTCAATGAATGCGGAGCAGCTTTTACTCTTTTAATCCGCCAAGAAGAATCCCCTGGATATAGTACTTTTGCAGCAAGAGAAAAACAAGGGCAACAGGAATGATGGTGACCACCGAGCCGGCCATCATCAGCTCCGGGTCCTGGGTATGCTCCCCCATCAGATTGGCGATAGCTACCGGTAACGTAAACATCTCTTCCCTGGTCATGACGATGAGCGGCCAAAGAAAATCGTTCCAAGTGCCCATAAAGGTGAACAGCGCCAAAGTGACCAGAACCGGCTTGGCCAGCGGCAGAATGATTTTCCAGTAGATCAAGAAATTGCTCGCGCCGTCGATACGCGCTGCTTCCAACAGGCTATCCGGCACGCTTTTCAGGTATTGATTAATGAGGAAGATGCCAAAGATGCTGGCAGTGCCGGGAATGATGATGCCAAAGTAGGTGTTCAGCAGGCCCATTTTGTTGAGCAGCAGAAACACCGGCAGCATGGTGATCTGCCCGGGCACCACCATCGAAGCAAGCAGAACGAGAAAAATTGGGCGCTTGCCGCGAAAGCTGAATTTGGCAAAGGCAAAACCGGCTAACGAATTCACCAACAACGAAACGAGAGTCACTGAGACCGCCAATAGCAGGCTGTTGAGAAAAAATCGCCCCAGATTCATCCTCTGGAACAGGAACAAATATTGATCGAACACTACATGTTTCGGAACGAATCGCGGTGGAAAGGTAGAGGCTGCTCCATTTTCCATGAAAGACGCGCTGAGCATCCAAATAAAAGGGAGAAGCGTCAGCAGCGACACCAACAATAGCCCAAGATGCAGGCCGACTTTGCCGAGAGTTTTTCTGAATCCTCGCATCGGTTCAAGCCTCCTGCTTTCTTTTCATCATCATGTTCAGCAAAGCGAGCAGCAAAACGATTGAAAAGAAAACGAAAGCGATGGCCGTAGAATAGCCCATTCGCCACCAGCGGAATCCCTGTTGATACAAATAGAGCACCACGCTGAGGGTGGAATTGAGCGGCCCTCCCTGGGTCATGACATACGGTTCGGCGAAGAACTGAAAATAGCCGATCAAAGTAATGAAAGTGACGAAAAACGTCGTTGGCGCGAGCTGCGGCAAGGTGACGTTGCGCTGCTGCTGCCACCAATTGGCGCCATCCAATCGCGCCGCTTCGTACAGGTAATCAGGGATGGTTTGCAGCCCGGCAAGGAAGATCATCATGTAATAGCCGAAATTTTTCCATACCGCCAAAACGATGAGCGCCGGCAGGGCCCAGTTCGGGTCGCCCAGCCAATCAATGGGCGCGACACCCAAGAAAGACAGCAGATAATTGACGACGCCAAAGCGGGGATGGTACAAGTAGCGCCAAACGACGGCCACCGCTACCAAGGTCGTCACCACCGGCATGAACAAGGCCAGGCGAAAAGCGCTTCTAAAGTGCAGCCATTTGGAGTTGAGAGCGAGAGCCGCAAAAAAGGCCACGGCAATGGTCAGCGGCGCGCCGACCAGAACAAAATAGCAGGTATTGAGCATCGCTTTCCAGAACAGCGGATCGGCCAGCAACTGGCGATAATTCTGCAGAAAAACGAATCGCGCCCAGCCTATCTGACCTAAGGAGTAGATGTCGAAATCGGTAAAACTCATCGCCAAGGCTGCAAGAACAGGCAGGAAGAAAAAGACCAGCAAGGTAGCCAAGGCAGGCATGAGAAAAAAATACGGCGTATATAAAGATCGCTGCATCATGATGCTCAGTTCTCGATTAATCCTTTGGTGAGCAGCCAGCGTCGTTTTTCCAAGATACGATCCACATCCCGGTTTAACTGTCTGGCCATATCCTCCAAAGCGACTTGGCCGAAAATGACTCGTTCCAAATGCTCCTGAATCTTGACGGCGATCTGCTCCCACTCGGCTATTTTGGGAGTGGGAACCACGTTCTCCAATTGCTGATAAAAAGCTTGAATTTCCGCATCAGCTTTTATTTCGGGCGCATTCCAGGCAGAGCGCACCGCCGGCAAATCTCGCGTTAAGCGAAAAAATTCTATCTGCGTTTCCGGCTGGGATAAAAATTCAATCAGCTTCCAGGCGGCGCTTGGATTTTTTGTGTTTTTAAAGATGACCAAACTGGATCCACCGGCTGTGGAGCTGCTATTTTCTTTTCGCGGCATGGGCGCCGTGCTCCACTTTCCTGTTAGCTCTGCGGCCCGTTTGCGCATCTCTTGCACGTCCCACGGACCAGTGATCATCATGGAGAAAAAACCGGTGGAGAAGCCTTGAAAGACATTGATCACTTCCGTCATGTTGCGCGGCGCCAAACCTTCGGCAAAAAACGTTGTGTAGAAGCGCATGGCTTCCAGTGTGGCCGGCTCGTCAAAAGCGCCATAGCAGTCATCGTCACGCAGCAACCGCCCGCCATTGGACAAAATTAAGACGACGGGTGCCCGCCATTCGTTGAAAATGAGCGAAAAGAAAATGGCATACTTTTGTTCAGCTCCCGCTTGCCTTTTGATCTTGCGACAGGCATCCAGCCATTCGTCCCAAGTGCGAGGCGCTTGTTGATAGCCGACCGACTCTAAAATATCTTTGCGATAGAAAAGCACCCGGGTGTCCACATACCAAGGGATGCCATACGGCTTTTCGCCGATGACATTGGTATTCCAAACCCCGGCAAAAAAATCCTCCGGCTTGATCGCTGACGATTGGGCGACCAAAGAATCCAGCGGCAACAACGCACGCATGGCCTGAAATTCGGGAATCCAGGTATTACCTAATTGACAGACATCCGGAGTCGAGCCGCCGGCAAAGGCGGTCAGCAGTTTCTCATGGGCCGGCTGCCAGGGAATGGACTGTACTTTGACTTTGATATCCGGATGGCGCTGAGTGAGCTGAGGCAGAAGTTTTTCAATGGATTCGCCTTCAGCGCCCATGGCCCAGAAGGTGAGGTCGGTTTGATGAGATTGATTTTTATTGCAGGAAGCAATAGAGATAAGAAGTATTAGTGGGAAAGCAACAATCCAAAGCCATGCTCTGGAAAAGGATGGCATCAGTAATAACCTTGGTTAGTTTGAGTGATTGAAGTGCCGTGACCAATATCCTGGAAGTTCGGCCTTTAGCGGCTCAGGTTTTCCTATGCCGGAAAACGGAGTTCTTTGGGTATCTTTGATAGGAGCATTAATTCGTTTTAGTGTTTTGGGATTGTTTTCTTGAAACCATAGATAGTCTTGCCAGCCCGATTCCGTGAAAGTTATTTTCATGTTTCAATCAGTTCTTTTTCGACCAGTTTCCCGGATTGGGCTTCTGCAATGGATTTTCGTAGATGTTCAGCGTTCGCCGGATTAGAAAGCAGGTAAGTGTCTCCTGCCAGGAATTGAACTCATCGAGAGACATCAAGACCGCTTTTTTATCTTCTTCGCCGCAAATAATGGTCGGCTCAGAATCGGAGATAACTTGATCGATCAAATTCACAAGGTCTTCCTTTGCCTTCTTCAAAGTAATTGTATTCATATTACGACCTTTTTCAATGGGGAAGCCCTACATGATTGACATTTCTTTCGCCAATTTAATTGAATAAACGAGCCCAATCAAGGACTTTTTCCCTGGGAATAGGAGAGAGAGAAGCATCAAGGTTCTACATTTTGACAATCTTGGCGGTTTTCGTGAACGATCACAGATGTTAATAAGCAAAGTCCTTCATTATAGCTCAAAACACTAAAAGAATAGAATCTTGACAAGGTTGACAAAAAAAAGTACATTAACACGATAGGTATTATTTCACATTTCCAATAAATTAAATCTCGGTTAAAGCTATGGCCCAGGCTGTCCTGAAAAATGTTTCTAAAGTTTTTGAAAAGAACATTGTTGCCGTCAACAACGTCAGTTTTATCATAAATGACAAAGAGTTTGTCGTTTTGGTTGGTCCGTCAGGCTGCGGCAAATCGACCATATTGCGCATGATTGCCGGCCTGGAAGAAATTACTTCAGGTGAAATATTTATTGGCGATAGACTGGTAAACGATGTGTCGCCAAAGGACCGCGATATTGCCATGGTATTCCAAAATTATGCCCTTTATCCGCACATGAGCGTTTTCCAGAATATGGCGTTCGGATTGAAACTGCGCAAATATCCCAAAAAGGAAATTGAGCAGCGCGTCTCGGAGGCGGCGGAAATTTTAGGCATCACCAACCTGCTAGAGCGCAAGCCCAAAGCTTTGAGCGGTGGCCAGCGTCAGCGCGTTGCCGTCGGACGGGCCATTGTACGTAAGCCCAAAGTATTTTTATTTGATGAGCCGCTGTCAAACCTGGATGCCAAATTGCGTGTTCAAATGCGCACCGAAATCGCAAAACTCCACAAGCGTATAGAGACTACTATGGTTTATGTCACCCATGACCAGGTTGAGGCAATGACGATGGGCGATCGCATCGTGGTGATGAAGGATGGCATCGTGCACCAGATCGATACGCCCTTGCAGGTTTACAATTATCCAAAAAACAAGTTTGTTGCCGGATTTATTGGCAGCCCGGCTATGAATTTTATCGATGGGAGAATAATCCGAAATAACGGATTATTTTTTAAAGCCAACGCTGTCGAGCTGAAAATCCCAGGGCGCATCAGCGCAAAGCTGGAAAACTATATCGATCAGGCAATTTGCTTTGGCATTCGGCCTGAAGACATCGACGAAACCGGCAGATCGCAAAATCGCCAGGATATCAGCCAAGTTGAGTCGCTGGTAGAGGTTGTGGAACCTATGGGCAACGAAACCTTTGTCTATCTCCGCAACGGTACGCATTCGTTTGTTGCCCGTATCGACGCCCGACAGCAACCCGTGGATGGTACAACAATCACGCTCGAATATGATATGAGCAAAGCCCATTTCTTCGATGTGAAGACAGAACAAACGATAGCTTGAAAAACCTAAACTTTTTTGGGTATTTTTTAGCGTTAGCAAGTCTCATCTTCAAATAGTCTCCATGTTTTTATCAACTTGTTATAGCTCGCCGCAAAATAATCGGCTAATACAT
>METF01000179.1:1558-1903 GCA_001771235.1 Candidatus Zhuqueibacterota bacterium RBG_16_48_16 | reverse complement strand
CGACAAATTTAAATCCCCGCTTGCGCATGTCGGCGCTCATGGCGTCGGATTCCCGGCTAGTAGCCTGGTAGTCGCTCAATTGCCTCAGCTCATTCACAATGGGTTTGCCGCCGACGAGCTGCCACATATAAGCATCAAAGCTGCCGAATTCCGACTGCACTTCCAGAAATCGTTGGGCGTTGTTGATCGTCGCCAGGACTTTCAAGCGGTTGCGAATGATTCCGGCGTCGTTCAACAACGCTTTCACCTGCCTGTCGCCAAAACGCGCCACCTTTTGCGGATCGAATCCGGCAAAGGCACGGCGGTAATTCTCGCGCCGGCGCAATATGGTATACCAGCTCAGCC
>METF01000179.1:0-1525 GCA_001771235.1 Candidatus Zhuqueibacterota bacterium RBG_16_48_16 | reverse complement strand
ATATGCTTACTATTCGGGTATCGTAATTTTTTGCCACGAAAACTCAAAGACACAAAGGCCCACAAAGTTTCCACCTTTTCACTTTTCACGTTTCCCTTGCGCTTTAACAGATTAGGAATTATTTTTGGATGGTTATAGTATCTTTCGGGTGACTATTCAGGTGTTGTCCAAGAAAAGGCAAAACCATTTTGGACAAAACTATTAAAGAGCTTCATCCGAGTATTGTCTTGAATGCCATCTTATCATGATTGATGAGACATATTCCGAACTGGTCTTATCTATCAATATCCCGAAGGTTCAATTGTTTTGCCCTAAATAGTTTTGCCTTTCAGCATATAGTTGAAGTCACTCTTTCAGGAACAAACGTTTTTCAAGCATGGAACATGGATTTTTCGATCATCATTCCGGTTTTAAACGAAAGCCACAAAGTTCATCGCGATATCGCCGCCGCCTCGCTTTTTCTCGTCAATCAATCCTGGCGTGGCGAGATCATCGTCGTCGATGACGGCAGCAGCGACGACACCGCCGATGTTGCGGGACGAGTGAGCGTCCAGCCGAATGTATCCCTGCACATCATCCGCAACGAGGTTCACCGCGGCAAGGGATATGCGGTGCGAACAGGGATAATCGCCTCAAGTGGACGCCTGGTGATGTTCGCCGACAGCGGTTTATGTATACCTTACGAGGATGCCTTGAAGGGCATCAATCTGATTAAAGCCCGCCATTGCGACATCGCGCACGGATCACGAAATTTGCCCGGCAGCGTTATTATGCATCATCACCTGCGCAAGAGACGGGTATCGGCGCAGCTTTTTCGCCGGTTCATTAAAATGATGCCCGGCCTCCCACCTCACTTGAGCGATACCCAGTGCGGCTTTAAAATCTATCGCGGCGATGTCGCCCGCCAGTTGTTCGGCGTCTGTATTACCGATGGTTTCATGTTCGATATTGAAATCATTTTACGCGCGACGAAAAATGGCTGCCGCATTCTGGAATTCCCGGTGCAATGGACGGCGGACACCGATACCCGACTGCCGTTAAAAAAAGTGCTCCTGTCGATGCTTGTCGAGTTGTACCGGATAAAAAGGGCACTCGGTCATAGCGAAGTTTCGGACAGCGGGATTAATTAAGGATTTATGGTAAAAATAATGCACAGTGAAAAATCACTTTCTCTGACGCTCTCAGCAGTTTTTGCGTCTCGGCGAGCAAAAATTCAGCCCACGAAATACACGAAACAAACAAAATGAATAGACATTCCTGGTACACAGCCTCCCAAAAACCATATCCTTTATCTTCATACACCTCGAAACACGCATCAACAATCGCATTACTTTCCTCAGGAAAAAGCAGTTTAGCCATGTTGATTTCTTTCGTTTGTGTTGTGTGTTTAGTGGGCTGCATAGTTATCTCACCGGTAAATACGTCGATGTAGTAAAATTTCTGTCTCTGCATAACCTGTCACCACGCGCCAAAATAAAGAAATCTGTTTTCCTCATCACCTTTATCCCCACGAACGACGAGCGCC
>METF01000178.1:6860-8159 GCA_001771235.1 Candidatus Zhuqueibacterota bacterium RBG_16_48_16 | reverse complement strand
GTCGATAATGGTAAGCTATGTCCGGGCGCGTGCCGAAGGTCTTGGCTTTGAATGCAAAGTGGGACTTATGCAACGCCCTGAACGATTGGTGCTTTTAAGCCTGGGTGCGCTGATATCCGCGACGGTGCTGGTCGTGGCAATCGTGTTCATCGCGCTGTTGGCC
This sequence comes from Candidatus Zhuqueibacterota bacterium RBG_16_48_16, assembly GCA_001771235.1. Taxonomy (GTDB): domain Bacteria; phylum Zhuqueibacterota; class Zhuqueibacteria; order Residuimicrobiales; family Sediminimicrobiaceae; genus Sediminimicrobium. The sequence continues at coordinate 7,996 of METF01000178.1, read as the reverse complement.
AATTTCACCGCCTTTGAAAGAGTCTACCATGTCTGGGCTGCGGAAAATGAAAAAAAGTGGAGCAAGCTGCCGTCCGATATCGATCACGAGTAGTAGACAGAGAGTGTGAGGTTTTTGTTGTGTTTCGTATAATGTGCAAATCAAAAATACACCGGGCGAGGGTAACGGATGTCAATTTGGACTATGAAGGCAGCCTGACGGTCGATAAAGTGCTGCTCAGGGCAGCGGACATTGCGCCGTATGAAAAAGTTCAGGTGCTCAATATCAACAACGGCACTCGCGCAGAGACATACATCATCGAGGGAAGCGAATCGTCCGGACAGGTGGTGGTAAACGGCGCCCTTGCCCGCTGGGCACAAAAGGACGATCTTGTCATCATCATTGCTTATGCGATGGTCGATGAAACGGAGGTGAAAGATTTTTCTCCAAAGCTGATTCTTGTAGACGAACGGAACAATATCGTCGGGAACGCCTGAACGAAATTTGTGAGATTGGGAGCCCGACTTGGAGTCGGACTCCCAATTGATACTGCACTATGGCAAAAGTTAGATTCTGAAAAATTTAACCACGAATTTTCACGAATTAAATGAATTTCACGAATTTGTACGCAAAGACAATACTGTCCAAAATAGTTTAGAATCATAATAAATTATATTGAAAAAATTATAGCTCAAAGTCGTAAACTTTCAAATTTAAAATAAGGTCGCTGCTATCCAAAATAAATTTAGTAAGAATCTATTTTGGACAAGAGTGAATTCGTGCAAATTCGTATGTAATTGGTGCAAATTCGTGGTCGTATTTTATTGGGTTCCGGTTTATCCGGGTTAGGATAATAAAGCGTATTCAAGAAAAGACGATGACCGCTGAACATTCACAGTCCAGAAAGGAGAGCTGAAGTGGTTGAAAAAGGCGTTAAAATCGAAGAGCCAACAGGAAAATTGGGCGTTTTGTTGCCGGGCCTTGGCGCCGTCGGAACAACATTCGTTGCCGGTGTCGAGCTGATCCGTAATGGGTTCTCCAAACCTTTCGGATCGTTGACTCAGATGGCAACTATTCGATTAGGAAAACGTACAGAGAACAGAACTCCATTGATTAAAGATTTTGTGCCGCTTGCCGGTTTGGATGATATTGTTTAT
>METF01000178.1:0-6632 GCA_001771235.1 Candidatus Zhuqueibacterota bacterium RBG_16_48_16 | reverse complement strand
AAGGACAATAACCTCGACCGAGTGGTGATCGTCTGGTGCGGCAGCACGGAGATCTATCTTGAGCACGATCCTGTCTGGAAATCCATCGAGAGCTTTGAAAAAGGCCTGGTGGGAAATCACGAATCTATTTCATCCAGCATGATCTATGCTTACGCAGCTATCAAATCCGGGATCCCTTACGCCAACGGAGCGCCGCACATGAGCCACGATGTTCCGGCATTGACGCGCCTGGCAAAAGAAACGCATGTTCCCATTGCCGGCAAGGATTTCAAGACCGGCCAGACTTTTATGAAAACCCTGGTCGCTCCGGGACTCAAGGCAAAAATGCTCGGCGTGAACGGCTGGTTCTCCACCAACATCCTTGGCAATCGCGACGGCGAGGTTCTGGACGATCCCGGCTCATTCAAGTCAAAGGAAGTCACCAAGCTGTCGGCGCTGGAATATATTTTCCAGGCCGACAAGTATCCCGACCTCTATAAAGACCTTTATCACAAGGTGCGCATCAACTACTACCCGCCGCGCGGCGATAATAAAGAGGGATGGGACAATATCGACATATTCGGATGGCTGGGTTACCCGATGCAAATCAAGATCAACTTTCTCTGTCGGGATAGCATCCTGGCCGCGCCAATCGTTCTGGATTTGGCGCTGTTTATCGATCTGGCCCAAAGAGCCGGAATGAGCGGCATTCAGGAATGGCTGTCTTTCTATTTCAAGAGTCCGATGGTGGCAGAAGGATTATATCCGGAGCACGACATCTTTATCCAACTGATGAAATTGAAAAACACCTTGCGACATTTAAGAGGCGAAGAACTTATCACGCATCTTGGCTTGGAATACTACGATTAGTGTTGTTGAGGTTGCATTCCTCATGGATTTCGTCGCGCTTGAGCCCACTTTAATATTCATCAGGATGTGAGCGAATAGACGTTGAGAAGGCACTCGCCCCTAAAAACTGTCTTAAAGACTTCACTGCCCGCTGTGATCGATTTATCGTCACAAACGATCATGTGGACAGTTGAAGCCATTTATGTCGGTAAATTAAGTGCAGCAGCTTTTGCGGGCGTGGGCATGGCCATCCAGATTCTGCTCGTCTTTTTCTCCGTTCTGTTGACTTTTGTTGTCGGGGCAAGCCTTATTATCAATCGCCATTTGGGCGCAAAAGAGACCTTTAAAGCGAATCATATTTTCGGTCAGGCCATGATGGTCGGCATCATCATGGCCTTTGCTTTCGGACTGATATGGTATTCCGGCGCCATTCATATATTTAAATTAATTCGCGAGAGCGGCTCGCTGGCGCAGGAGGCCGGAGTCACCTACCTGCGCACCCTCGCCTTTTTCGCTCCCCTGCTCGTCACCAATTTCGTCGCTGTCGGTATCATTCGCGCTGTCGGCGAGACCAAGTATTCGATGATGATCAATGTCCTCATCAATGGCTTGAATTGTCTTCTGGCGCCACTGCTTATTTTTGGCTGGCTGGGTATTCCTCGGTTGGAAGTCCAGGGAGCGGCGCTGGCCGCAGGGATTTCGCATAGTATCGGATTCGTGCTCACTTTTATTTTGTTAAGGAGCAGGCGCTGTCAGTTGTTCATGTCGTTTCGGGAAATTTCAACGCCGAAACTGGAAAGCTTTAAGCAGCTTTTCAAAACAGGAATTCCCGCCACCATCGAACAATTCACCTGGGCTTGCGGCCAACTGGTGGTCACCGGTTACGCAGCGCAGATAGGCGTTGTCGTCCTCACGACCCACACTGTTTTCGTCCGCATCCAGGCGATCCTGTCGATGATCTATATGGGATTCAGTCTGGCGGCCATGAGCAACATGGGCAAAAACCTCGGCGCTGCCGAAAACGTGATGGCCGAGCGCATGGCGCACACGGCCAACAGGGTTATGGGCGTATTAGCCATTGCTATTTCCACCATCATGATCGTTTTTTCAAAAGAGATCATCTCCATTTTTACCACGGATTATTTCACCATCGAGCTTGGCCAAAAAGCGATTTATATTTTTGCCCTGGCGCAAATTCCAAAGTCGCTGAATAGTGTGGTGTCCGGCAATCTTCGCGGCGCCGGCGAGCTGAAATGGCTGATGTGGATGACGATCCTGTTTGTCGGGGCATTCGAAATCGGCCTGAACTGGATTGCCGCTTTTATATTCGGTTGGGGATTGTATGGCATCTGGGCCGTGCAGACGGCGGATGAAACCATTCGCATCGGCCTGAACTATTGGCGTTTTGGCGACGGGCGATGGAAGGTGAGCTTGAGTAATGACCAAGGAATTTCCAATGTCTAGGGGTTTGTTCATCACTTTTGAAGGAATAGACAATTCCGGCAAGTCCGTCCAGGTCGAGCGATTTGCCGGTCGCTTAAAAGAAAGCCAGGTTGTCGTTCTAAGAGACCCTGGCGCAACGGCGATATCCGAAAAGATTCGGCATATCCTTCTCGATAATGATAATTATGAAATGTCCGCCTGGACCGAGCTGTTGTTGTATGAAGCGGCGCGGGCGCAGATGGTGGAACAGCTCATAAAGCCCGCACTCGCAAAGCAATCCATTGTTGTCTGCGATCGATTTTACGATTCGACAACAACGTACCAGGGCTATGGCCGGGGCCTGAATCTGAAGCTGGTGAAACAAGCGAATAAAATCGGCGCCTGCGGTCTCACACCCGATTTGACTTTTATCATCGACGTGGAACCTGAAATCGCACTACAGCGTTCACGCAAGAACAAAACAAAGGCCGACCGGCTTGAATCGGAAGGAATACAGTTTCAAAATAGAGTCAGACAAGGTTACTTGAAAATTGCGGACGAGGAAAAAGAGAGAATCGTTGTCGTGAACGGCCACCTGTCCGTTGAAGAGATTCATAAAAATATTTGGGACATATTTCTTCAGCGCATTGGGAATCCATTCTAATCTAAAAAGGTAAAAACTATGAAAAAGCACTTTGATCCGAGATATCGACTTTTCTTCCTGCTCATTATCTCTCTAAATATTGTTTTACCGCTGACGTTGATCGGCAAGGACGGGGAAGACCCCTATATCCAAACCCGGAACAACATCCTGAATTTCGGGCAGATTTACCAGGCGATCACGGAGCGATACGTCGAGGACGTGGATCCCGACAAGTTCATCCGCGCCGGGATCAACGGTATGCTGGATAAATTGGATCCTTATACCGTTTACCTGGAGCAGGAAGGCAAGGAAGAGCTACAGCTCATGACCAGGGGCAAGTATTACGGCGTCGGCATGCGGATTCAGCTTCGCAACGGCTGGGCCACAGTTGCCGAACAGCCGTTTGCCAACAGTCCGGCGTCGCGCGCCGGAATCCGCGAAGGCGATCAGATCATCGAGATCGATGGGAAAAACACCAAGGACGATCCGCTGGATGAGACGGCGCAACGGCTGCGCGGCGCTAAAAAAGGCAGCGAAGTGCGGATCAAGATTCAGCGGGTCGGAGAAGAAAAGCCGCTGGATTTTACCCTGATTCGCGATGAAATCGTTATTTCGGACATTGAATATGTCGGCTTTGTCGAACCCGGCATCGGTCTCATCAAGTTAAGCCGGTTCAACCGGGGCGCGGGCGACCAGGTTCGCGAAGCGGTGGAAACCTTGATGGATCAAGGTCTTGACGGACTGATTTTCGATCTGCGCGGGAATCCCGGCGGACTGTTGGATGCCGCGGTAGAAGTTGCGGAAAACTTTGTCTCCAAAGGCCAGATGATCGTCTATACCGAAGGAAGAAACGGTCAAAACAGGACGGATTATCGTTCCGCCGCCGATCCGATCCTGGGAAGCACGCCGCTTGTCATTCTCGTGGATGGCTACAGCGCCAGCGCTGCGGAAATTGTGGCCGGCGCCATTCAGGATTTGGATCGGGGCGTCATCATCGGCTCGGAAACCTTCGGCAAAGGATTGGTACAAACGGTGGTGCCGCTTGACCGAAGAGGCGAAACACAAATCAAAATCACCACCGCCAAATATTTTATGCCGAGCGGCCGTCTGATTCAACGACCCGAGGTGTTCGACAGGGGAGCCGGCTCGGTTTTTAAAGCCAGCGGTGACACAAATGAAGCTGCAAAAGAGCCTATCGGCGAAGAAACGAAAATAAATGAAAACGAAAATGGGAAAAAATATACCACAAAAAATGACCGACCGGTTAACGGTGGCGGCGGGATTACCCCGGATGTCGCTGTCGAAAATTTCAATCTGAATCGCTACGAGATCGAGCTGATACGACAATCGATGTTCTTCAATTTCAGCCTGAATTACGTCGCAGAGCACCACGCTCTGGATAAAGATTTTGTCGTTACACAAGAGACATTGGATGAATTTAATAAATTTGTTGAGAGTAAAGATTTTGATTATAAACCGGCCGGTTCGGAAGAAGTGGAAAAGCTGGCGGAAATAGCAAAACAAAACGACTGCTATGAGGACATAAAACCACACTTGGATGCCATACTTGCCCGGTTTGAGCAGGCGAAGCAGATGGAACGGGAGAACTCTGCGGATCACATCAAATTGTTTTTGAAACGTGAAATTGCCGGCAAGCTTTTCGGCCGCGATGCCTACATCGAAACCATGTTTGACAGCGATCTGCCACTCAAGCGCTCGGTCGAGGTGCTTAAAAATCCAAAGGAATATAACGAGATTCTCCACGTGCAGCTTGCCGAGGCGGATAAGGGCCCATCGGGAAAATAGCATCCATTCGGCCACAAAGTCACGAAGCCGCAAAGAAACACAAAGAAAGCTATCACGATTTTTTTGTAAAGGCAAAGTACTCCATTTCATAAGTCTCTGTTGGGTTTTTGTTTGTAGTTCAAGCTTTAGCTTGATAATTTCAGCCTAAAGGCTGGACTAAGAACGTGTTTCCTTTTTCCATAACCCGACAAATAATTCTGAAATGGACTTTTAAGTAATCTGACTTCCAGTGATCGGTTGCCTTTACAAAGATACTCAAGAGAATGACAGACTCGCAGTTTTAGCAGATGAAGGGGTCGGAATCCGTTTCCGCTAAAACCACGCGCCTTAACCACCCATACGTCATTCCTTCCCAATTTGATTTACGATTTACGATTTTTGATTTGCGTTTTTTCAGGGTTGTTACGATCCATTTGACAAATTTGGCGATTACTCGATCTTTTAATTTAATATGATTCGATTCCCCCACTCAGACCATACATCTGACATCGCAAATCGTTAATCTCAAATCTTAAATCTTAACCCATCATCCCGCCTTTTCTCGCTTTGCTATATTCCTATTGGTGAGGTGTTACTTTCGGCCAGTTTAGTTCTTGAATTAGATAATAAAATGGCTTATATTTTCCGAATTTTAAAAACAGGGCCTGTCAGGTCAAGCTCATAAATCGATGCATTTGCATACATTTGATAAGGAGGACCTTATGTCACAAAAGTTTGTTTACACCTTCGGCGGCGGCAAGGCCGAGGGCAAGACGGAGATGAAAAACCTGCTCGGCGGCAAGGGCGCCAATCTCGCTGAAATGGCCAGCCTGGGCATTCCCGTTCCCGCCGGTTTTACCATAACCACCGAAGTATGTACCTATTATTATGCTCAGGGGAAGAGATATCCGCAGCAGCTCAAAGGCGATGTCGATGCGGCGTTAAAGGGCGTTGAAAAAATCATGGAATCCGGGTTTGGCGATACGGGAAATCCGCTGTTGGCTTCGGTACGTTCCGGTGCCCGCTCTTCCATGCCCGGCATGATGGAAACCGTTTTGAACGTCGGTCTCACCAGCAAAACCATCGGCGGTTTGATTAAAAAAACCGGTAACGAGAGATTTGTCTATGACGCCTACCGCCGGTTGATCATGATGTATTCCGACGTGGTGATGGAGAAGGCTCAAGGCATCGAGCCAAAGGAAGGCGAAGGGGTTCGCGTTCAGCTCGAGCACGAAATGGAAAAAATGAAAAAAGAAAAAGGCGTTTCTATGGACACCGAGCTTAATGCCCAGGACCTGAAAAAATTGACGGAAATATTCAAAGCCAAAGTGAAACAAGTGCTGGGCAAAGAATTTCCGGACGATCCTTACGACCAGTTATGGGGCGGAATTGGCGCGGTGTTCCAGAGCTGGAACGGAAGACGGGCTATCAGTTACAGGAGAATCGAAGGCATTCCCGATGAGTGGGGAACGGCTGTGAACGTCCAGGCCATGGTCTTCGGCAACATGGGCGACAAGAGCGCGACCGGCGTTGCTTTCACCCGAAATCCCGCTACCGGGGAAAATGCCTTTTACGGTGAATGGCTCGTCACTGCGCAGGGCGAAGACGTTGTTGCCGGTACCCGCACACCGAACCCGCTGAATATCCATATCAAAACCGAAGATACAAAACATCTGCCGAGCCTGGAAGAAGCCATGCCGGATGCGTATAAGGAGCTTGTCGCTATTCGTAACAAACTTGAAAAACATTATCAGGATATGCAGGATATCGAATTCACCATACAGGAAGGCCGCCTCTGGATGCTGCAAACCCGCATCGGCAAGCGCAACGGTCCTGCGGCTGTGAAAATGGCTGTCGATATGGTCGAAGAAGGACTCATTGATAAAGCAACAGCCGTCAAACGAGTCAGACCCAATCAGCTTGACGAGCTGCTGCACGACATGCTCGATCCGTC
>METF01000177.1:7372-8711 GCA_001771235.1 Candidatus Zhuqueibacterota bacterium RBG_16_48_16 | reverse complement strand
TGAAGAAACTGATGGAGCCGCCTCGGTTGCCTGAACCCAAACGACGCTCTATCGGTTTTGCGAAAGAGCAGGAGTAACGGCGGCTGTAGCTAATAGCGGTAGCAACGACGACCACTCTTTTGATAAGGCATTTGAAATCAGCCGATTTTTCTTCAAAAAATTGTTCTTGACATTAGTGCTGAACAAGATTAAGTTGCACCGTTTTTTAATCCACCCATTCAATAAACCACAAATCAAGAGTCGGATTGCCTATGACTGACCAGATTTCATCCACGCTGCTCAAGCTGAGCACCATCGACGTGCTCATCATTGGAGTTTATTTTGCGCTGGTGCTGGTGATCGGAGCGCTGCTGAAAAAGTACACCAAAACCGGCGAGGATTTTTTCATGGCAGGCCGTGAGATGACCGCCTGGGTGGCGGGCCTGAGTTTCGTCGCCGCGAACCTCGGAGCTTTGGAGCTCATGGGATGGGCGGCGGCTGCCTATCAGTACGGCATTCTCGCCACCCATTGGTACTGGGTCGGAGCCATTCCGGCCATGCTGTTCCTGGCTGTGGTCATGATGCCATTCTATTACATTTCCAAAACCCATTCGGTGCCCGGCTATTTGAAGCTGAGATACGGCGAAGCGGCGCGTTCGCTTTCGGCCATTTCCTTCGGCTTCATGACCGTGTTCATGAGCGGCATCAACATGTATGCAATGGCGCTGGTGATGAAGGTCGTGCTCGGATGGGATATCCATTTCAGTATCTGGGTTTCGTCCCTGACCGTAGCCATCTACGTTGTGCTCGGCGGACTGCTTTCCGCCATCTTCAACGAGGTGCTGCAGTTCTTCCTGATCTGGCTCGGCGCCCTTCTGATTCCGATCATCGGGCTTATCGAAGCCGGCGGATGGAGCGGCCTCGTAGCGCGCATTCACGCGAATTTTCCGGGCGGCGATTACACGCACCTATGGCGGACCATGGGCTCTTTCTCGGACAATCCCATGGGCATCCATTGGACCGGGATCGTGATCGGTCTCGGCATGATCATTTCCATGGGGTATTGGACGACCGACTTTCTCGTGGTGCAGAGGGTGATGGCCGCCAAGGACCTGCGCTCCGCCAAACTGGCCCCGATCATCGGATCGGTATTCAAAATGGCGGTTCCGTTCATTGTTATCCTGCCCGGACTGTTGGCCCTGGGCGTTCTGCCCTTCAAGCTCGTGGGCGAATCCGAAGCCATCGCCACAGGAGGTCACAGCTACAACGAAGTGCTGCCGCTGATGCTCGGGCGCTACTGTGGCCCCGGCCTGCTGGGCCTCGGCGTCACCGCCCTCATCGCCGGATTCATGTCCGGCAT
>METF01000177.1:6904-7314 GCA_001771235.1 Candidatus Zhuqueibacterota bacterium RBG_16_48_16 | reverse complement strand
GCTAAAAACAAGTCGGATGCCCATTACGTGAAAATCGGGCGCTGGTGCACCATCCTGGGCGTATTGGCCAGCATCGGAACGGCCTACCTGGTGATGGAATTCAAAAGCATCATGGATTACGTTCAGGCGCTTTTCAGTTTTTTCATCGCGCCCCTGTTCGGAACTGTGGTTTTGGGAATGCTGTGGAAGCGAACCACTCCCGCTGGCGGATTCTGGGGGCTTTTGGCAGGCACCGTATCGTCTATCAGCATGTGGGCCTGGGTCAAGATCGATCCCGGCGCTTTGAAGGTCATTGCGCTCTCCAGCTATGCCAAGGACATGGCCGAAAACATGTACCGCGCCCTCTGGTCGTGGGTCATCTGCGTGATCGTCACCGTAGTGGTCAGCCTGCTGACAAAACCCAAACCGGA
>METF01000177.1:5378-6894 GCA_001771235.1 Candidatus Zhuqueibacterota bacterium RBG_16_48_16 | reverse complement strand
GAAGGATTGGTGTACGGCCTGACGAAAATCCCCTCGGAGGGTGAGTATCCCTTCTACAAACGTTCGATATTCTGGGCGGGCGTCGTCTTTGCGATTTTTATCGCCCTTAACATCATTTTCTGGTAAGGTGGAGCTATGACAAAACAACATCCCTTTGCGATATGGTTCGTGATCGGCCTGCTCCTGGACCTGTACGGCCTGATGATTCTGGGCGCGGGTATCTACAATTATTTCGTACCGCCGGCCGAGCCGGTCGTCATGAGCCACTTGCACGCCCCGATATGGTGGGGTGTGCTGCTCATAGTCATGGGGGTTTTTTATACGATAAATTATTATCCCAGGAAGGATGAAAGGTAGCCAAAACTATTCAGGTAAATACTGCATGATGTATTTACTCTTTTAAAGGAGCATCAATGAAAATTGAGGGAGTTGTCTGGTTGCCCGAGATTATTGACAAGCTCATCTGGAAACATCATGTCACTCAGAAGGAAGTTGAGGAAGTATTCTATAGTCGTCCGTTGTATCGTAAGATACAGAAAGGACATATTCCAGGAGAAGACCTGTATTCTGCTCTTGGATTTACTGAAGCAGGACGTTACCTTTCCGTTTTTTTTTATCTATAAAGCAACCCAAGAAGCCTTAATAATAAGTGCCCGCGATATGGATAAAGGAGAGAGGAACCAATATGAGCAAAGATAAACATATCCCCAAGTTCAAGAGTTACGAAGAGATGGCAGAATTTTGGGATACACATAGCTTGGCAGACTACTGGGATCAAACTGAGAAAGCTGATTTTGAGATTTCGAGTCAGTTGGGCCATCGCTATCTGGTGCCGGTTGATCGGGATATATTAAACCGTGCACAACAAATCGCTCGTACTCGTGGTGTGAGCACTGAGAGTCTCGTAAACCTGTTGTTGGAGCAGCGATTGCGCGAAATAGAGATAAATGCCGGAAGTTAGCAACAGGGAGTATTCCCCAAAGCAGGAAGAAACCGAGTAATTGTTTAGCTAAATGAAGTAAATGTTATCTTTGCCACCAGGCACCCCTGGGGGACACAGAGTTACACTGAGGTTTCTCAGAGGTCACAAAGATGCACCAATAAAACCTTGTTTATTTCAAATTAATGCTGCTTTTCAGAATCTCCGTGTCGCTCCGTGTCTTCTCAGCGGCCTCTGTGTAACTTTTTGGGCCCGTGGGGATGTTTGAAAATTGGTACTTTACGCTCAACTTCACTTGGCTAAACAATTACGAAACCGAAAAGTGCTGGCGAAAAAGATAACTACATCGACCTACATCGGCTGTAGTCGTTCTACTCTCTACGATATTGCCCTCGCCAGGCTCGCCTGCTCATCCGCGTGATAGGATGACCTCACCTTGGGGCCTGCTTCGCAATGGCGAAAGCCTTTTTGCATGGCGATCTTCTTCAAGGCAACAAATTCATCGGGGTGCCAATATTTGATTACGGGAAGATATTTGGCGTGCTTTAACGTGGGCGGCATGTATTGGCCGATGGT
>METF01000177.1:5110-5364 GCA_001771235.1 Candidatus Zhuqueibacterota bacterium RBG_16_48_16 | reverse complement strand
TGACGGCTAAGAGATCGTCCATGGTCGCGAGGATCTCTTTTTTCGTCTCACCCAAACCGATCATGAGGCTGGATTTTGTCAAGGTTCCGGGCTGCATCGCTTTGGCCCGCTGCAAAAACTCAAGTGAACGTTCATAAGTGGCTTTCGAGCGGACACGGGGAGTCAACCGCCTCACCGTCTCCACGTTGTGATTGAGGATGTCCGGTGCGGCGTCCATTAGAATTTTTTGGTTTTGGTAAACGCCGCCCATATCG
>METF01000177.1:4591-4888 GCA_001771235.1 Candidatus Zhuqueibacterota bacterium RBG_16_48_16 | reverse complement strand
GCACACGTCGCCGAGAATCATGAAAGTGACCGTCTTGCGCTCGCCCCAGCATTCGTGGATGTTCGGACACCGGGCTTCTTCGCAAACGGTGTGCAGGGTTTTGTCCCGCATCAGTTTTTTCAGCGATGTATAATTCTCGGTACCGCTCAACTTGACTTTGAGCCAATCGGGCTTATGAACCACGCTTTGTATTGCCATTATGATCGTCCTATAGGTAATAGGGATTGAAGTGTCTTTAGGAAACAGGGAGAGTCGCCCGCCTATTCCTTATGGAATTTCGTGGTCTGTCTGACGAAC
>METF01000177.1:4331-4553 GCA_001771235.1 Candidatus Zhuqueibacterota bacterium RBG_16_48_16 | reverse complement strand
ACGGACGATTTTCCCCCACACTTTATTGTGCAATCCGTGGGTCACATAAGGTCTTTTACCCAGGGCCTTCATGGCCGTTCGTACGACTTGTTCCGGCTCGGCGGCAATGGGGCTGGCCATGCGGCTGATGTTGTCGCTGAATTCCGTGCGCGTGCCGCCGGGCGCCAGCGCCAAAACATCGACATTGTGCTCTTTCATTTCGTACCAGAGCGCGTTGCCCAT
>METF01000177.1:3993-4300 GCA_001771235.1 Candidatus Zhuqueibacterota bacterium RBG_16_48_16 | reverse complement strand
GTGGCGATGTAAGGCACCGGCATGGTGCCGACGATGGAGCCGACAAAGATGACGCCTCCCTTGCGCCGTTCGACCATCGGGCGGATAAAGTGATGCGTCAGCATCACCGGCGCCAGGCAGTGGAGCCGCACCATACGCGCTTCCCTGTCCGCATCGGTGGTCGAATACAAACCCGTCGAGCCAAAGCCCGCATTATTGACCAGCAAACCGACCTGGCGGTGACCGACCTTCTCGATGAGCTGCGGCAGAAACTGCGGCTCCGTAAGATCGAGGGGCAGCGGCAGCGCTTCGATGCCGTAGTGGCTTG
>METF01000177.1:391-3984 GCA_001771235.1 Candidatus Zhuqueibacterota bacterium RBG_16_48_16 | reverse complement strand
CGGCCAGCTCTTCCAGTCTTTCCTTACGCCTCGCCACCAAAATCACGTTTAAGCCCTTTTCAGCAAAGCAACGAGCGAACGCCCGGCCGATGCCCGCCGAAGCTCCGGTGATCAGGGCCCAATCGCCATATTTTTCTACAAAGGTTGAGATATCGGTTCCGTTACATTCGCTTCTGTGTTATTGCCTCAATCGGATCGCTGGCTTGTATGATTCCATTGCATTCACATAGAAGCCGTTAATGCGGGATTAAAAACCCTGTTCATAAAGTTGACTTATACAAAAGGAGAAAGACAACTATTCAGGTGCAACAGCTTTATGACACCTTTGCCCTGGGAAAGATTCATTCTCAAGGGAAAACGACCTTCAAGCCCCTGGATAGCAGCAGGCAAGAGCTTTGGTAAAGCTGTCCGCGAAAGATAGCGAAATTATTTGTAATCGACAAATTGAATACTTTTTATTCTTGAGGCAAAAGGATGACCAACCTGATAATCGTGTCGAATCGCCTGCCGGTCAATTTACGGAGGAGAAAAAAAGAGTTCATCTCCCAACCGAGCGCCGGGGGAGTGGCCACCGGTATAGAATCCCTAAAAAGTAGCTACGATCTGTTATGGATCGGCTGGCCCGGACTTACGGTAAATAACGATGGGGAAAAAACGCTTTTGCGGGAGCGGCTTTACCAGGATAAGATGATCCCCGTGTTCCTGACCAGCAAGGACATTTTGGAATATTACGAGGGTTTTAGCAACAAAACGATCTGGCCCTTGTTCAACTATTTTATTCAAAATGTCATTTATGAGGATAAATATTGGCGAGCTTATAAAAACGTCAATAATAAATTTTGCGATCAGGTTGTCGCTCTTTACAAGGAAAATGATACCATCTGGGTTCATGATTACCAGCTCATGCTCCTGCCCCAGATGTTGCGCGAAAGGCTGCCCGAGGCGTCGATCGGTTTTTTTCTGCACATTCCCTTTCCTTCTTATGAGCTTTTTCGACTCTTGCCGCAGCGGAAAGAAGTGCTTGAAGGCATTTTGGGCGCCGATCTTGTTGGATTTCATACTTATGATTACGCCCGGCACTTTTTAAGCTCTATCATGCGGCTTTTGGGCCTGGAACAAAAGATGGGTGCGGTCGCTACACAGGACAGGATCATTCGGGTCGACACCTTTCCCATGGGGATTGATTTCCAAAAGTTCGCGCGTGGCTCAAGCAGGAAGCACGTGAAAGCGCAGGTCTCAAGATATGAAAAAATGAAGGGACATCGCAAGATCATCCTGTCCCTTGACCGGCTTGATTATTCAAAAGGGATACTCCAGCGCCTGACAGCTTTCGACTTGTTCTTGACCAATAATCCGCACTACAAAGAGCAGGTTTCCTTTATTATGCTGGTGGTTCCTTCCAGAACCAAAGTGGAATCCTATCAAAAACTAAAGCACTCTGTGGATGAATATGTCGGACGGATCAACGGACATCATGGGACTATCGACTGGGTGCCGGTCTATTATTTTTATCGTACGCTTCCATTTGATGGGGTGTCGGCCTTGTACAATATTGCGGATGTCTGTCTGGTCACTCCTTATCGCGACGGGATGAACCTGGTTTGCAAAGAGTACGTTGCCACAAAGGTCGATAGCCCGGGTGTGCTTATTTTGAGCGAGATGGCTGGCGCCAGGCACGAGCTCCATGAAGCGCTCATCGTCAATCCCAATGATATTCGCGTTATAGTAAAAGCGCTTGAAAAAGCTTTTACCATGCCGGATGAGGAAAAGACAGAGCGAATGAAGAGCATGCAGGATAAGCTCAAGCGCTATGACATTCGTCGCTGGGCGCAGGATTTTATCGACAACTTGCAAAAGGTCAAGAAATCCCAGGGTGAGATGAGCATCCAAAAACTCGGCGCCGCTATGCACAACCATATCGTTGCCGCGTTCAAACGAAATCGCAGGCGAATCCTCCTTCTGGATTACGACGGAACGCTGGTGCCATTTGCTTCGATGCCGGACTTGGCCAAACCCGATCATGAGTTAATTGCTCTGTTGAAAGAGCTTGGCCAGCACCCGGGTGTTGACATCGTCATCATTAGTGGCAGGACCAAACCATCGCTCGATGAATGGCTGGGGCAGTTGAATGTGCACCTGGTTGCCGAACACGGCGCCTGGATCAAAGAAAAGGGGGGAGATTGGTACACATTGGAGCCGTTTCACCAGGAGTGGAAAAAGGATATTCGGCCGATTTTGGAGCTTTACGTCGACAGGACGCCCGGTGCGCTCCTGGAAGAAAAGAGCTTTGCACTGGCCTGGCATTTTCGCAATGTCGATGTTGGCCTGGCGGAAATACGCGCTCATGAGCTGGCCGACACCCTTCGCTACTTTACTTCCAATCTGGATTTGCAGGTGATCGAGGGGAAAAAAGTGGTCGAGATCAAAAACAGGGGTATGAATAAGGGGCGCGCGGCGCTTCATTTTCTTGCCCAAAAATCATATAATTTCATCCTGGCTGTCGGTGACGACTGGACGGATGAGGATATTTTCCAGGTTTTACCGGAAGATGCTTATTCGATCAAAGTCGGCTTGACCTCCACCTCGGCCAAAAACAATTTGAAATCCGTCAAAGAAGTTCGCACGCTGTTAAACGACTTGTTGAAAGGAAGCGATCATGAAAAGACTCGATGATTACCGACACATTGTCGGCGACAAGCTCATTCACGAGATTTACCGCAAGGCGCGGAAGCTCTATGGCAAACGAATCGTTCACATCAATTCGACCTACGCCGGAGGTGGGGTGGCCGAAATGCTGGACAGTTTGGTGCCCTTATTAAATGATGCCGGGGTGGCTACCGACTGGCGGATTATTCGCGGCACGCCGGATTTTTTTGCTATTACCAAAAAATTTCACAACGCCTTGCAGGGCGACAAAATCAATCTCACGCTCATCAAGAAAATGATATACTTACGGGCCAGTGAGGAATTTTCAATATATGCCTTGATCGATCATGATTGTGTCATCATCCATGATCCCCAACCCCTGGCTCTGATTCAGTTCTGTTCTAAACGCCAACCCTGGGTCTGGCGCTGTCATATCGACATTTCCAATCCCAACAAGCGTCTGTGGGAATTCTTGAAAGGATTTCTTTTGAGGTACGATCAAATCATCCTTTCGAATAAGGAATATCAAAAAGAGGATATTCCGGTTGAACAAAAGATATTTCAACCTGTCATCGATCCGCTTAGCCCGAAAAATTTTGAGCTCAGCGAGCGGGATATACACAAATATCTGAAAAAGTTCAAAGTGCCAACGGACAAACCGCTCGTCACCCAGATTTCCCGTTTTGACAAATGGAAGGATCCGCTAGGCGTCATTGATATTTTTAAAAGAGTGAAAAGCGTCGTTGACTGCCGTCTCGTGCTCTGCGGCAGCATGGCGGCTGACGATCCGGAAGGATGGCAGATTTTTGATAAAGTCCGCAAGAGCGCCAATAAGTCGATCGCAAAGGGAGATGTCATCCTCATCACCTCCGAAAACAATATTCTGGTCAATGCCCTGCAAAGAGTATCCTCGGTCGTTGTGCAAAAGTCCCTGCGGGAGGGTTTTG
>METF01000177.1:0-229 GCA_001771235.1 Candidatus Zhuqueibacterota bacterium RBG_16_48_16 | reverse complement strand
ACAGATGGCCAAAACCGGAAAGGACTATGTAAAAAACCATTTCCTTATCACCCGTTTGATAGAGAATTATGTGGACTTGATGATCGAAAACCTGCTTTGATTATTGGCAATTTCAAACAAGTTGTAGCCCACCCTGGAGGTTGACCAAAAGCTGGGCGTAATCTTTTTCTTGCAATAATAAAATATTCATCTAACTTAATGTCAATCGAAGAGCAAGGAGAGCAAGTAT
>METF01000176.1:13798-13955 GCA_001771235.1 Candidatus Zhuqueibacterota bacterium RBG_16_48_16 | reverse complement strand
AAGTCAGTGCAAGTGGGGGACACGAGTGAATGAGCCTATGTGGTGAGCATTCCCAATGCGCGAAGGCGCAAGTGAAACGTCAAATGTGAAAAGTGAGACAGGGAGATCGTTTTCAATGTTGTCGTCTCACGTTTGCCTTTTCACGTTTCACCAAAAC
>METF01000176.1:13001-13772 GCA_001771235.1 Candidatus Zhuqueibacterota bacterium RBG_16_48_16 | reverse complement strand
TGATAAAAAACCAAGGTCTTCAGTGATAAGAGAATAAAAAGCATTCCATAGCTCCGGCAAGACTCAGCGCAACTTTCCTTCGACAAAAGGCACTTCGAACACTTTTTCGTGCATGATGGGGCCGTGCCCGAAATAGCCTTCCTCGCCGAACAACTCACCATGATCGGACGTGACAGTGATGTAGGTATTCGGGGGAACGAGATCGAACAGTTTTTCAAACACCTTGTCCAGATATTTTACCGCCGTAATCTGGCGCTCGTAAAGTTGATCCAGCTTGTCCTGGTCGAAAAACTTTTCCCCTTCTTCTTCCACCAGCTTGCCGCCGACAATGTGATCGTCCAGGTGCTTGAACACGCCATGTACGCCGCTGATGCGCGGCCATAGATCTTCAGGCTCGTCCGGCAGCGCGTAAGGATAATGGGTCTCGCCGACATTCAATAAATAAAAGGACGGATAATCCTCGGAGAAGGTCATCTCATTCAGCATCGCGGCCATATCGTTATGCTTGTCCATCAGCTTGAATGAATCAAAGCCCACGTTGACCGGCGTTTTCGGATTAAGAACCGGCAGGGAAACGAAGGCGTGCGTTTTGTAACCCAATTTCGTGCGCATGAAAGGAGGGAGGTAGAGCTGAGGCACCAGGCTTTTGAACTCAAATTCCCGGACGCCAAATCGTTCGTTGAACTTTATGAAATCTTTCTTATAATATTCCGAGGCATAAACGTGCGGCGGACTGGAATGAGGCAACAATCCCATCAACAGGTTGTAATG
>METF01000176.1:7625-12895 GCA_001771235.1 Candidatus Zhuqueibacterota bacterium RBG_16_48_16 | reverse complement strand
GACAATGATATAATTGTTCATTCCTTCAAAAGCCGGGGCAGCCCGCGGCGGCAGCACCGGGATCAAAGAAGGCCGGGAGATAATTTTATCTTTTTCCCCTTTTTTCTTTTTCGAAAATATGAACATGAAATCTCCTGTACAAGCATAAAGTGCTATACTGTGATTTGCATTTTAGTATTCTACTTAAAAAAAGTGGTGGTGCAAAAAGGCGTTTAAACTTTTTTTGCTTAGAGAGGCCAAAACCACAACGTAACTTTTTATGTCACCTAAAGTTCTAAATTGAACTTGAAACATTGATTCATGGCCGAATAAAGCCCACTAAACACACAAAAGGCACTAAATCATATCTGTTTCGCGTTTTTCCGTGTATTTCGTGGGCATAAAGAAGTAATAGTTTTCCATTTTAGAATTTTAGGTGTCATTCAGGAGGAATTGATAGTTTGCTATTCGACTTGTAACTTTCGCTGTAGTTCTATTTTGTCAGTGCTATGGATGTTATCACGGATTTAAAAAAAGCCCGGCGACGAACCGTGCGGATGTTGCCAGGGACAATGAGATCAAAATCGTCGTTCCGACGGTAAACAGCGTTTTTTGCCAGCCTGTTTCCTTCACCAGAACACCGATGGTTGCCAGACATGGGATGTAAAAAACAATGAACAGCGTAAAGACAAAAATCTGCACCGGTGTGAGGACCTCATTGACGTTCGACGTTCCGAGAGCCTGGAACAGCATGAGCATCGACAGCTCTTTGCGCAAGATGCCGAAAAAAAGCGTCGTGCCGACGGCCGCAGGCAAGCCCAAAAGATCCGTTAGAGGAGAGCATATTTGATTGAGCAGGTTATCGACGTGATACCATTCGGCGATGCTCAGCACCAGACTGCCGACAATCAATAGCGGCCATGCGATATAGACAAAGTCCTTTATCCTGAGCCATGTTTTGAGGAGTACGATTTTGGCCTGGGGCCTTTGATAGGTAGGCATTTCCATCACCATGCCCGGCGTGTCCTCCGGAAGTAATTTTGAAATGACCGCTCCGGTAATCGAGATCACGATGATATTCAATAAATAAATGGCAAGCGCTGCCGTTCCGCCAAGATAATAGCCAACCAGGCCGAATATAACGGTCATACGTGCGGAACAGGGAATGAGCACGCTCACGGTTGAAGCAATAAATCGATCTCTTGGGCTGGGCAGAATTCGCGTGGCCATGACCGCGGGAACGCTGCATCCGAATCCCAGCATGCCCGGTATGACGGCGGAGCCATGCAAGCCGACCTTGTGCATAAAACTGTCCATGAGGAAAGCGATTCTCGGCAAGTAGCCGATGTCCTCGATGATCGCCATGCCCAAAAGGAATGGAAAAAGGTAAGGCAAAACAATGCCGATGCCGCCGGCGATTCCCTGGATGACGCCGGCGGAAATTTTGCTCATCAGCGCATGAGAAGACGAATCATTGGCCAGGGATGAAATAGTGTTCTCAAAGAACGATAAAAGCGGCCCCTCGGTCATTTCCCCAATTTTGAATATGGCATTAAAAAAAAGATAGAGGAACGACAACATGATGACATAACCCCAAAAGGGGTGCATGATGATATTGTCTATCGAGTCCTTCAGGGATTTTTTAGCGTGTCGGACCACGGCCACTTTTTCAAAAATGTTCATCGCCAGCGAATGGCGCTCCGAAGAGATGACGATATCTGCAGCATGGCCGTGGGGCTCGGACAGTTTTTGCTGGCATATTTTCTTTGTTTCGATCAAAGATGGAGATGATTTTATGACTTTATTCGTAAAATATGGATCATCTTCCAAGAGTTTTATGGCATAAAGCCTGTAATTTAACCGGGCGTTTCCATCAAGCTCTCGTTCGAGAAATTCCTGCATCTGTGATATGACCTCCTCAACATGCTTGCTCAAGGCGAGAGGGGGATTTATACGACGCCTGGATTTTGTCAGATGGAATGCAGCGGTAAACAACTCTTTTATGCCATGGCCGTGAGACCCGATCGTTTCTGCAACAGGAATATGAAGAACCTTTGAGAGCTTTTGCAGGTGAACAATGATTCCTTTCCTGTTTGCCTCGTCCATCATATTCAAACACAACAGCATGGGGATGTTCAATTCCAGCAACTGGATTGTCAGCTCCAGGCTTCGGCTTAAAAGAGAGGCATCCGCAACATTGATGATAACATCGATATCCCTGGTCAACAGGTAGGTTTTTGCTTCTTCGGCGGCAGGATCCGATGAGGTCAATGAATAGATGCCCGGCAAATCGACAAGGTCACAAACATGGCCGATAATTCGAACATGGCTTTTTGCGTATTTGACGGTCGCCCCCGGGAAATTGGTGGACACGGATTTGTACCCGGCCACGCTGTTGAATATGGTACTTTTCCCACAATTCGGTTGCCCAACTAGAACGATGTGCGGATGATCTTTATCCTTGAATCGAGGTGTCGTATCATGACTTTGCCTGGTTCTCTTTTTCACCATTATGTCGTACTTTAACAATTATTTTCTGCGCCATTCTTCGGCCAATGGCGACAAAGGCGCTATTGTATGATATCAGCAAAGGCCCACCAAAGGGGCCGCCTCTCACCAATGTAATCTCGTCGCCGATGTGCAGGCCCAACTGGCTGATTTTTTGCCGGAAGCTCCAGCCGCCGTCGATCGTTACAATTTTCGCGCTGCAATTGGGTTTCACTTGATCCAGGCTGATGATCATTGTGTCTGACATCTTTATTAATAAAAAGTTCGTTCAGGCAATTTTTAAAGGCAGAAAAGATACCTAATTCAACTCTGAAAATCAACACAATTTGTCAGAAAGATATTGAGCTTGACAAAGTAGGGCCGAATCTCTATATTCTTCTGCAAAAAATGGGAGGACATCCCGAGAAAGCGAATGGCCAGGCGCGCAAAAATTTTCCTGTTTCTTCTATTCTTTTTTCCTCACTTGTTCATCCACTGCAAGGGGCAGTCGATCCGTCCGTTTTCATTTGTATCGCATGACATCCGCATCAGCATCCAGGCAGGCAACCCATCGCTGGTTATTGCCATGGACTCTCTCGAAATCAATTATAGCAAAGAGACTCGGGAGATTTACTTTTTCCTGGCCGAGTCGTTAGCCGTACAAAAAGTCATGGTCGGCAATCAGAGCCTGCCATGTCGCCGGGAAAGGAAAACAAAGTATCAAAGATATTTGGCAGATCAAAATAGCCAATTCACCCAACCACAATCACCGGCCAGACTCTATAAAATAACCCTGCCGCCAAAGCTGCTGCCGAACACCCTGGTGATCTATTACCAGGGTCGTATAAACTTTGCCACGCACGGGGATACATCAGGCCATGCGAATAGAAATTCCCTCCGGATCGAAGAGCATGCCTTGTGGTACCCAACTGTTCCCGGTTGTTTATCCTCCTTCAGATTGACCTCGATTTCTCCAAAAGCATATAAAATCGTTTCGGCAGGAAAAAGGACGTTGCAGATCGAATCCGGCGATTCGCTTGTGTGTATCTGGCAGCAAGACATGCCTGTCCGGGGCAGCTTTTTGTACGCAGAGGTGAGACAAGATCGTGATGAAGAATAACAGGAATGAAAACAAACAACGAATTCATCGAGGCTGTTCATGAAAGCGTTAGTGAAAGAATATCCAAAAGAAGGATTATGGATACGAGATGTGCCAGTGCCGGAATGTGGCAATAACGACCTGTTGGTCAAAATATTAAAAACGGCTATATGCGGCACCGATCTTCACATATTCAAATGGGACGATTGGGCGCAAAGAAATATAAAAACCCCGCGAATTATCGGCCATGAATTTGTCGGCGAGATCGTTGAGATCGGGGCAAATGTTTCGGGTTACGAAACAGGGGAGAGGGTATCCGGCGAAGGCCACATTGTTTGCGGCGTATGTCGCAGTTGTCGTGCAGGAAAACGCCACCTGTGCACCAATGCTCAAGGCATCGGCGTTCAGCGTGACGGGTGCTTTGCCGAATACCTTTGCCTGCCCGCCTCCAACGCCTGGCACCTGCATCCGGCCATCCCTTCCGAAATCGCGGCTTTTATGGATCCTTTCGGCAACGCCACCCATGCAACGCTCTCCTTTGACCTGGTCGGTGAAGATGTGCTCATTACCGGCGCCGGACCCATCGGTCTCATGTCCGCGGCAATAGCCCGGCACGTTGGCGCGCGAAATATTGTCATTACCGATGTCAATGATTACCGGTTGGAGCTGGCCCGCAAGCTGGGCGTCACCCGAGCGATTAACGTGGCTAAAACGTCTGTTGAAGAAACCATGAGATCGCTCGACATGATCGGCTTCGACATCGGGCTTGAAATGTCCGGCAATCCGGCGGCGTTCGAAGCGATGCTGGAAAATATGCACCACGGCGGCAGGATCGCTTTGCTGGGCATTTTGCCGAGGATGGCGCAGATCGATTGGGAACAGGTCATTTTCAAAGGGTTGGTCATCAAGGGCATTTACGGAAGAGAAATTTTCGAAACCTGGTACAAGATGCAGACGATGTTGCAAAGCGGACTGGACATCTCGCCCGTACTCACACACATTTTACCTTTTAAAGATTTCGAAGCGGGATTTGAGACTATGAGATCGGGCAACTGCGGCAAAGTGGTGCTTGAAATTGCCTGAGATTTTTTCTATCGAACCGGAGGATTTATGTACGGCGATCTTGAAAGATATATCCGGGAACAACTGGCCTCGATCAAAGAGGCCGGGCTTTATAAACATGAGCGCATCATCCAGGGGCCACAGGGTTCTTCCATAAAACTATCATCCGGCAAGACGGTTTTGAATTTTTGTGCCAACAATTATCTCGGGCTTGCCAATCATCCAAAGGTGCTGGAAGCGGCACACAAAGCCCTCGATGAGTGGGGATTCGGCATGTCTTCGGTGCGATTCATCTGCGGCACGCAACGGATTCATAAAAAGCTGGAACAAAAAATCGCCAAGTTCATCGGCACTGACGACGCTATTCTTTATGCCGCCTGTTTCGATGCCAACGGCGGTGTCTTTGAGCCGTTTTTCGATAAGGATTGTGCTATTCTCACGGACTCTTTGAACCATGCGTCGATCATCGATGGCATCAGGCTCACGAAGGCACAGCGATTGATATATCAGCATGGAGATATGAAAGACCTCGAAGAAAAACTCGAACAGGTTCCTGACGCAAGATTCAGGATTATCGCCACCGATGGTGTTTTTTCCATGGATGGAGAAATTGCCAATTTGCGGGCTATTTGCGATTTGGCCG
>METF01000176.1:5758-7566 GCA_001771235.1 Candidatus Zhuqueibacterota bacterium RBG_16_48_16 | reverse complement strand
ACCGGCCGGGGCACAAGTGAATACTGCGGCGTGGAGGGGAGGGTGGATTTGATCACTACCACATTCGGCAAGGCGTTGGGAGGCGCATCCGGCGGGTGTGTGTGCGGCCGAAAAGAACTGATCGAGTTGTTGCGGCAAAAAAGCCGGCCTTATCTTTTTTCCAACACCCTTGCGCCGGCCATCGCTGGCGCGACCATAGCCGTTCTTGATTTGTTGACTGCGACGACCGAGCTGCACGACAAACTGGAAGACAATACCCGGTATTTCAGGGCGAAAATGGCCGATCTGGGCTTTGACATCAAGTCGGGCGTACATCCGATCGTGCCGATCATGTTATATGACGAAAAGCTCGCTCACAGCATGGCCGAAGCGCTGTTGGAGCAGGGAATTTACGTGATCGGTTTCAGCTACCCGGTCGTGCCAAAAGGACAGGCGAGAATCCGCGTGCAAATATCAGCGGCGCATGATAAAGAGCATTTGGACAAAGCCATCGATGCTTTTGGCAAGGTTGGCAAGAAATTGGGTGTTATACAGGGCTGATCTTTTCCCATAACGGTTTAGCTAAATGTACTGAACCACACTTTCGTATTTCGATTACAGAATTGCCAACCCACAGCACGGTTGCCTTGACCTGCTTTTTCTCCGTTTGAGAAAGCCATACCAACCATCCGAAAGTTTTTTCGCACGTTATGCCGGCGTACGCTCGGCCATTTTCATAGGGGTCTGAGCATAAGTAATGGCATGACTGTTGCGGAGAGTCCTGCAAAACGGAATTTCACATATTGGAGTATAAGATGAAAAGGGCGATTTCTCCGGTTCTCTTTCTTGGCGCGGCCTGGCTGTTTTGGGCGCAAACGGCTTTTGCCGACATATTGGTGCTCTCCACTAATAAGCAAATAGAAGGGAACATCAGTCTGATCGCTGACGACTATGTTGAGTTTCTTGTTGGAGATCAATGGAATAATAATAAAGAGTGGCTTAAAGTGCCCAAAAAAGTGATTGTCGCCATTCTGAACGGGGAGGGAAAAATCATCTATCCGCGCGATAAATTCGATGAAAATGCCTTGAACTATGGGCGAGTGAAAATCCGTAATGAGAAAGAAAAAGAAATTTATCAAAATCGCAAGAAGGCAAATCAAGCCAGGCAGCTCCAAACCGAAAAAAAGGAAAGCAAGCGCTATAAAATTGCTGCCCTGGTAGGAGGATTGAGCGGTCTGATGCTGTGGGCTTTTATGGATAGTCGATAGAAGGAGGGTAGCATGATCGAGATTATCTCATTGGATCGCGTGACTCAATTCTTAACTTATCCTGATTGTGAGGATGAGGAAATGGACGATCAGTCGAAAAAGATGCCGCAATACATCAAGGTGACCGATGTTCTTGACCTGCACGGAACGGATCCGAAAATCATCCCGGAAATGATAGATGATTTTATCGCAAATGCGATGTTACTGGGAATACCGACGCTGCGGATCATCCACGGCAAAGGCCAAAGCCGACTAAAGCTCCTCACCTACAAAACGCTGGAGCAAAATAAATTTGTCAAAAAATATTACGATGCTCCCGTGGAATTGGGGCACTGGGGAGCAACTATCGTGGAGATAGCCAATTAGCAGGGGGATGTAGTCTTTCATCTCAAATGCCTAACGGGTATTTCCAGCCAATTTGTTTCCCAGAGGAATGACCTCGCCTTTTTTCATCAACAAGCACAACAGAAATCTCTTGACTTTATAAGCCAAATTAATTAACATTTTTCCCTTATAAACTTAACTTGTTAGAAAAACTCTATTTTTGTTTGATGCACGAAT
>METF01000176.1:0-5743 GCA_001771235.1 Candidatus Zhuqueibacterota bacterium RBG_16_48_16 | reverse complement strand
ATTATACTCAAAAGGTTTGGATCGGAGAGGTTGCGATTGGCGGAGGAGAGCCTGTCGCGATTCAATCCATGACCAATACCGATACTTCGGACATAAATGCCACCGTCGTCCAAATCCGCCGATTGGAGCAGGCGGGCTGCCAGATCATCAGGGTGGCGGTGCCCAACGTTAAGAGTGCAAAGGCGATAAAAGATATTGTAAAAAATATATCCATACCGATAGTGGCCGACATTCACTTCAATCATCTCTTGGCCCTGGAAGCGATTGAGAACGGGGCGAATAAGATCAGAATCAATCCCGGCAATATCGGCAAGAAAGAAAAAATCAGGCAGATTGTCGCCAAAGCCAATCAGTTTAAAATACCAATACGGATTGGCATCAACTCTGGCTCGCTGGAAAAAGATATTCTGCAGAAGGAGGGAGGGCCAACAGCGAAAGCCCTGGTCGACAGCGCTATGCGCCATATTCGCCTTTTGTCCGAGCTTGGAGCGGAAGCCCTGGTGCTCTCGATCAAATCCTCGCACGTGGCCACAACCATTCAAGCGTACCAGGAAATAAGCACGCAAACAACGGTGCCCTTGCACATCGGCCTCACCGAGGCGGGGACAACAAAAACCGGGGCCATCAGGTCGGCTGTGACGCTGGGCATCCTTCTTTCCCAGGGCATTGGCGATACCATTCGGGTGTCGCTCACCGGCGATCCCGTCGAAGAAGTAATCACAGCGCGGCACATTCTCAAGAGCCTGGACCTTTATCCGAACGGATTGACATTTATTTCCTGCCCGACGTGTGGCAGAACGAAAATCGATCTCATACCGCTGGCGGAAGAGGTCGAAAACAGATTGAGCCACATCGATAAAAAAGTGACTGTTGCACTCATGGGCTGTGAGGTCAACGGACCCGGCGAGGCTAAAGAAGCGGATATCGGCATTGCCTGTGGCAAAAACGGCGGTGTGCTTTTCAAAAAAGGAAAGCTTGTTCGAAAAGTCGCACTGGATGAAATTGTCGATGTATTAGTGAGCGAAGCCGAAAAGATGGAGGCATAAAAGAGCTTTCATATCGCGACAGTATATGCAATGGGCGTGAAGGCCGTTGATGACTTTGGCATCATTATGACACAGACAGTATGCAAAGAATACGAAAAAATTTTATAGTGAGGAGGATGTCAACCAGATGAAAAATGCAAATCGCTTTATCGGAAGTAAAGTAACTCTTATTTCATTTGTCACTACCGTGTGTTTCCTGCAAGTCAGCTTGGCGGGTGCACAGGATCAGACAACAAAAGTATATGTAAAGGTACCGGAAGAGAATTTAAGATCGGCGCCAAATGGCAAAAAAGTCGGCACGCTTTTGCAGGGCAGCGAAGGCGCGGTGCTTGACGAACAAGACAATTGGGTAAAAATCCAAGTGACCGGGTGGATCTGGAAGCCATCTGTTACAACAACCAGGTCATCGTTTGGCGAAGGCGAATACCGAGCTTTACATATCCTGGTCAAAACCCGCGAAGAGGCTGAGAAAATACTGAATCTCCTTAAAGCGGGCAAAGATTTCAGCGAATTAGCCAAACAGTATTCCACGTCACCAAGTGCGCAAAAAGGGGGAGACTTGGGATTTTTCAACAAAGGGGATTTTTCCCAAAAAATCGAATCCGCAATTACCTTATTAAAAGTCAATGAATACAGTAACGTCATTGAAACCGAATTCGGATTTAATATTTTTTTGCGGTTAAAATAAAATGGTATATCGGTATTCACCGCTATAAAAAGCGTTTGCGAAATTCAATTATGATTCATAGATTCGACACTAAAAATTGGCCACACAACTGGATCTGACCTTGCATAAAATCCTGGTTGCTGTTCCGGTTTTTAATGAAGAAAAAAGCATCGCACAACTGCTCTTTGAAATTCAGAATTACTTTTCTCGAACAGATATTCTTGTCGTCGATGACGGATCGACGGACCAAACGGCGGATATTTTAAACGATTGCCCATGTCAAGTCGTCACTCATGCTTATAACCGCGGCAAAGGAGCCGCGCTTTTGACCGCCATTGATTTTGCACTAAAAAAAACGTACAAGTGGATAATCTGTATGGATGGCGACGGCCAGCATTCACCGCGTTTTTTGCCCGATTTTTGTATGGCCATTGCCGCTGATCGGTTTGATATCATCATCGGGTCACGGTACGAACGCCATAAACGCATGC
This sequence comes from Candidatus Zhuqueibacterota bacterium RBG_16_48_16, assembly GCA_001771235.1. Taxonomy (GTDB): domain Bacteria; phylum Zhuqueibacterota; class Zhuqueibacteria; order Residuimicrobiales; family Sediminimicrobiaceae; genus Sediminimicrobium. The sequence continues at coordinate 3,539 of METF01000176.1, read as the reverse complement.
CATTTCACCGGATTTTAAGCAATGGCATCACGTCCGTAATTATCTCATTGTGCGTGAATAAATATCGAATCAAGGACAGCCAATCCGGTTACCGTGCACTCAGATTGAGTCAGTTAAACATAAACGCATTTCATGAGACGGGATTTCAACTGGAATCCGAAATGCTGATCAAATCAGGCAGAGCAGGCAGCCGAATTCTACAGATACCCATTGACACGATTTACAATGACGAGCATAGCTCGATAAACGTAATTTTGGATACAATTAAATTCATCGTTCTCATTATTAAAAGTTTTTTCTGGTAGGGCCTGTGAGCAATCCTAACTATGGTGGTGTCGAGGAAATTTCCAATAACACAAAGGATGGAAAGCGCGGAAATTTCATCAAAAAGTCCTATGACTGGGTGCTTCATTGGGCGGAAACCCCGTTCGGCACGCCGGCGCTTTTCATTCTGGCTTTTGCAGAGTCCTCCTTTTTTCCGGTTCCGCCGGATGTCCTGCTCATTGCACTGGCTATATCAATACCTAAAAAATCCTTTAGATTCGCCGCAGTGGCCGCAGTGGCGTCGGTCATCGGAGGGATGTTAGGGTATTACATCGGCGTTGCACTAATGGAAATCGTCGGCTGGAAGATCATACACTTTTATCATGCGGAAGAATTATTTACAAATCTCTTTGAGACGTTTAACAAATATAATTTCTGGGCAGTGCTTACGGCTGCGATAACCCCGATACCTTATAAAATTTTCACAATTTCTGCCGGCGCCGCCCATGCAAAATTTTCCATTTTTATGATTGCTTCTATTATCGGTAGAAGTCTGCGTTTCTTTGCTGTTGCTGGTTTGATTTTCTTATTCGGTGAAAAAATTAAGTTGTTCATTGATAAATATTTTAATATCTTGTCCGTTGTCTTTATGGTTTTATTGATTGGTGGATTTTTGATTATTAAGTACCTATTTTAGCAGAACGGGGCGTAGCGCAGCCCGGTTAGCGCGCCTGCTTCGGGAGCAGGAAGTCGGAGGTTCAAATCCTCTCGCCCCGACACAAGCCAACACGCTGTCACGTGTTGGCTTTTTTGTTCCTCTTGTGTGTTGCCGATGGTAATAGGCTTGCTCGCAAAAGTTTTCAAATTTGACAGGATCTTCATAATGGTTTTTAAATAGCAATGATTCATTTCAAGTTCTCTCTGAAGTGCATTGAAGGACAAAGTCGCTATGGATTTCGAGTATAATTTCAAAGACATTGAAAAAAAATGGCAAAAAGCCTGGGAAGAAACCGGATGCCACAAGATCGATATGAACGACACGAAGAAAAAGCTGTATTGTCTCGTCATGTTCTTGTATCCTTCAGGAGACAAGTTACACATCGGTCACTGGTACAACTATGGCCCGACGGATACGTGGGCTCGATTCAAGAAAATGCAGGGATATAATGTTTTCGAGCCGATGGGCTATGACGCCTTCGGACTGCCGGCGGAGAACTATGCTATAAAAATGAACATTCATCCGGCGATAAGCACCGAAAACAATATTAAGTATATCCGAAAACAGTTAAAAGCCATTGGTGCCATGTACGATCCGGATATCGAGATCAATACAAGTGCGCCGGAATATTATAAATGGACGCAATGGCTGTTTCTGCAATTGTATAAGAACAGGCTGGCCTATCGCAAAAAAGCTTCCGTCAACTGGTGCCCCCAGTGCAAAACGGTTCTGGCCAATGAGCAGGTTATTGACGGAAACTGCGAACGGTGCGATTCGGAAGTCATGTTAAAGGACCTTGAGCAGTGGTTCTTTAAAATCACCGAATACGCCGAAAGGCTTTTGGAAGGTCACGAACGAATTGAGTGGCCAGCAAAAACAATCCTGATGCAAAAAAATTGGATCGGCAAAAGTGTAGGTGCTTCAATTAAATTTAATCTTGAAGGCAGCTCTGATTTCATTGAAGTCTTTACCACACGTCCGGACACCGTTTATGGTGTCACTTATATGGTTTTGGCTCCTGAGCATCCTTTGGTGGCCGATTTGACCAAACCGGAATACCAGCAAAAAGCGGACGACTATATCATATTTGCCCGGAAGCAAAAAGAAATTGATCGCCTTTCGACCGAAAGGGAGAAAACAGGAGTCTTTATCGGAAGCTATTGCCATAATCCGGTCAATGGCGAAAAAATACCGATATGGATTGCTGATTACGCGCTGGTTACTTATGGAACCGGCGCCGTGATGGCTGTTCCCGCTCACGACCAGCGCGATTTTGAGTTTGCGAAAAAATTCGATTTACCCATTCGTGAGGTGATCGGTCCGAACGGAGAACCCTCAAAAATGCCCATGGAAAGAGCATACGAAGAACCGGGAATCATGATAAATTCCGGCACCTTCAACGGCCTTGAATCCGGCGTGGGCAAAACTGAGGTCGTGAAGTATCTTAAAGAACTCGATTCCGGAGATGAGAGAATAAACTATAAGTTGAGAGATTGGTTAATTTCCCGCCAAAGATATTGGGGTGCGCCAATCCCTATCATCTATTGCGCGAAATGCGGCGAAGTGCCCGTTCCTGAGGAACAGTTGCCCGTACTGCTTCCCGAACATGTTACCTTTTCAGGAAAAGGTGAATCTCCGTTAGCCACGGCAAGCGATTTTGTGAATACCAGGTGTCCGAAATGTCATGCTGCGGCGCGGCGTGAGGTAGATACCATGGATACCTTTGTCTGTTCATCGTGGTATTTTTTGAGATATCCGAATCCTCATGTGACCGACAAAGCGTTCGATAGTAAGTTGGTCAATAAATGGCTTCCGGTCGATCAATATGTGGGCGGAGCCGAGCACGCCAACATGCACTTACTATATGCACGATTTTTTACCAAAGCCCTTTATGATTTTGGCCTTATCGATTTTGACGAGCCTTTTACAAAACTTGTGCATCAAGGCGTAATAACTAGTAATGGCGCGAAAATGTCAAAATCAAGAGGCAATGTTATTTCACCTGATGTTTTTGTTGAGGATTATGGCTCGGATACCTTTCGGATGTATATGATGTTTATGGGATCCTACGAAGAAGGCGGTGACTGGAGCGATGAAGGGATTGTCGGTATTCACAGGTTCTTAAAGCGTGTATGGCGTCTGGTTAGTCAAATTATAACGAATCCTCCACAAGGAAGCGAAAGCGAAGGGTTCTCAAAAGTCGAAAGACAATTCCATTACGCAGTCAAGCATGCAACAATCGATCTGGAGAGATTTCACTTTAACACGGCCATCAGCCGAATTATGGAACTTGTGAATGAAATGTATCTTTATATTCAGGATATTGACGCCAGGAATCAAAATGCCCGGCTGTTATCGGACATCACCGTAAATCTGGTCAAGCTGATTGCGCCGTTTGTACCGCATATCGCTGAGGAACTGTGGAGTTTTCTTGGGAAGGACGATTCAGTCTTTAAGTCGAGTTGGCCGGGATATGATGAAGAAAAATTATTGAGCGAAACAATTACCATTGGTGTGCAGATTAACGGAAAAATTCGGGCGCAAATTGAAATAAATA
>METF01000175.1:11469-11959 GCA_001771235.1 Candidatus Zhuqueibacterota bacterium RBG_16_48_16 | reverse complement strand
CTCGCTTTATTTGCTGGACAAAAAAGATGACCGCGCGCGAGTGCTTTTGCAGGACGTGCGCAATAAAATTCGCCTCGCTCCCGGCTATGCCTATTTTGAGGAAAGCGACGCTGCTAACGCACAGTGGATTTTTGGCTCCGATGTCAGAACCACAGCCCTGGCGTTACAAACCATGCTGGAAATAAACGAAACGGATCCTTTTTATGATCAGATCGTCTCCTGGCTCTTGGAGAGGAGAAAGAACGGCCGCTGGCGAAATACCCAGGAAAATGTATTCGTCCTCAGCGCACTGCTGAGCTATTTAAAGAATATCGAAGATATCGAACCCGATTTCCGGGCGACCGTGCGGCTCGCTGATCGCCCGCTGTTCGAGGAATCATTTTTGGGCCATTCAAAGAAAAAGCTGAGCAAAGAGATCACTCTTGCCGAAATGAAAACGGATACGGCCGATGTGTCCATTGATATGACCGGCGCAGGTAGGCTTTATTAC
>METF01000175.1:1232-11432 GCA_001771235.1 Candidatus Zhuqueibacterota bacterium RBG_16_48_16 | reverse complement strand
GCCCGAAAGAAGAAGGGATCACCCTGGTCAAGCACATTGGCCACGTCGAAGGCCGCGGCGATAACGACCACATCCGCGCGGGTGATCTGTTGGAGGTGACTTTGCACATCGTTGTGCCAATAGAGCGCACCTATGTGGTTGTCGACGATCCGCTGCCCGCCGGTTTTGAAGCGGTGAACCTTTCGTTGGCCACCACCAGTCTCGCCCTCGAAAGGGATCAAGAGGCAAAGGCGGAGCCGTACAGCGGTTTTAGCCACGCCGAGATGAAGGATGACCGCGTGCTGCTCTTTGCCGATTATCTGGCGCCCGGCGTCCATAAATATACCTACCTGGTACGGGCGATCACAAAAGGCGATTTCTCTCTTCCGGCTACTTGTGCAGAGGAAATGTATTCGCCGGAAGTATTCGGCACGACATCGGAGAGAACGGTTAGCATTCGGTGAACGAAGAGAGGCCGCTTAACCTCTCTGGAGTGCTGGCAATATTTTGCAGCATGCAGCGATGAAATCGATACGCTCCAAAGGAGCTTTTTTGCCGTCCATCTAGTACAACAGCGAAAGTTTTGTCCTGAATAATAAATTATCAATTTTTTCCCAAAAAAGAAAAGTGTCATTCAGGAGGAATCTTATTGATTCAGAGCAATGTGCCGATAAAAACAAAGATTCCTCCTGAATGACAACCAAAATTTCGTTCTAGTCCTATAAGGGATATAATAACATGATCCAGTACGACTTTTTTGTTTTTCTATCGATCATCCTTGTATTTCAGGTTTTCATTGCGCCTGCCAGCGCTATGGATAACGGAATTCAAAAGGACATTTTGCCGGCAGAAATAAACGCCTGGGGAATGGGCCAACAGGATCAAGTTTATAAAGGCAAGGAAATTTACCGCTACATCGACGGCGCGGGTGAAGTTTATCTGGCGTTTGATTTTCAGGATGTCATTGTTCGGCGCTATTCTCTTGCCGGCGCGCCTGATATCATCGTCGAACTCTTTCGAATGAGCTCGCCTGAAAATGCTTATGGAGTCTTTCGCCATGATTGCCAGAACGAAACGAACGAAGTAGGCCGCGGGTGCGAGCGACGCGGAGGTCTCTTGTGTTTTTGGCAAGGCGATTTTTTTGTCTGCATCTATGCGGAAGGTGAAAGCGAAAAAGCACATCAGGCAATCACCGCGCTGGCTCATGCCATTGAAGTAAAAATTCAGGATTCTACCGGCAAACCTGAATTGCTGAATCTCTTGCCGGAAAACGGTCTGCAAGAAAACAGCATTCGCTATTTTTACAGCCCGGCCATTCTCAACTATCATTATTTTATCTCAGAGGCAAATATTCTCAAGCTGGACAAGAATACACGTTGTCTGCTCGCCAACTATACCATAAAAGACCATTCTTTTTTATTTTTTCTAGGTCTATATCCGTCCACTGGTGAGGCGGCAGAGGCCGAGAAATCGTTTATATTGGAATACCTTGGGCAGACTGACCAGGATAGCTTCAAGCTGCTGGAAAACGACCTGTGGACTGGTGTACGGCGCAGCGGCAGGATCGTCTTGATTATTTTTGATGCCCAGGATCTAAATGTGGCGAAAGCTTTTCTCACATCTGCGAGTGAATCCATAAAGGAGTGAATCATGCAAGAAATCAGCAAAAGCATGACCCGTCGTGATTTCATGATGGGATCAGCCGGTCTGGTTTTCGCGGCGGCTATGGGCAAACAAAACCGGGTTTTGGCAGCTTTGCTTCCGGCTCAAACAAGAGTCGTCCTCGTTCGCGATGAGAACGTTGTGGACAAAGATGGTAAGATCGATGCGGCCATCCTGCAAAAGATGTTTGACTCCGGTGTTGCCGAGCTGTTTAAAACCGACACGGCCACCCAAGCCTGGAAAGGGCTTTGCGGCAAAAATGATATCGTGGGCGTCAAGACCAATGGCTGGGCCAATCTGCCGACGCCTAAAGAGCTGGAAGAAGCGATAAGATTGCGCCTTTTGGAGGCTGGCGTCAAAGAGGACAACATAGCTATCGCTGATCAAGGCGTCCGACGAAATCCCGTTTTCCAGAGGTCCACCGCCATCATTAATGCCCGGCCGATGCGTACTCATGACTGGTCCGGCGTTGGCGGATGTATCAAAAACTTTATCCCGTTTGCCGAGCGACCCTGGGAATATCATCCTGGCGCCTGCGCAAGTCTGGCAAAGCTGTGGGATTTGCCCGCGGTGAAAGGGAAAACACGGTTGAACATCCTCGTTTTACTCACGCCGCTGTTCTATGGCATCGGCCCACACCACTACGACTCGACCTACACCTGGAAGTATAACGGTCTGCTCATAGGCACCGACCCGGTTGCCCTGGACGCTGTCGGCTTGCATTTGTTCATTCAAAAAAGGAAACAATTCTTTGGCGAAAACAGGCCTTTCAAGCCTCTGCCGCGGCATATCAGTCTGGCAGATACGGAATATCATCTTGGCACGAGCGATTTGAACAAGATTGAGTTGATAAAAACAGGATGGATGAAGGATTGTTTAATTTAAAAAGGTATTTGCAGCTACGATGAGCAGAGGAATGCTTTATGCGATCGTCGCCTATTTCCTTTGGGGAATTTTGCCGGTCTATTGGAAGGCACTTAAAATGGTACCGGCTTATGAGCTGCTTTGCCATCGAATGGTTTGGTCGCTTATTTTTCTTCTTACCATCCTCATCCTGAAAAGAGACCTGAGCTGGCTAGGCCGTGCTTTTAAAGATCGCCGCATCTATTCCATGTTCACGGCGACGGCTTTCATCCTTTCCGCAAACTGGTTCACCTACATCTGGGCGGTCAATGCCGGATTCATCGTCGAAGCAAGCCTGGGTTATTTCATCAACCCGCTTTTTTACGTGCTGCTCGGCGTGATTTTTTTAAGGGAAAAGCTTCGGCCCGTTCAATGGGTGGCCATTGTCATCGCGGCTATCGGCGTGCTCTACCTGACGCTTCAGTACGGTTCCTTTCCATGGATTGCATTGACCCTGGCGCTCACCTTTGGTCTGTATGGACTGATGCGCAAACAGGCTCCGCTCAACTCCCTGCAAGGTCTCTCCCTGGAAATGATCGTTCTTTTTTTACCGGCCTCTTTTTTCCTGTTTTATTTCGAGGCAAAACACACCGGTTCCTTTGGCCACCTCCCTTTTGATAAAAACATGCTTTTGTTGATGGCCGGCGTGGTGACGGCTCTGCCGCTGCTTTTCTTTGCCGCCGGCGCGCGCTTGATCCGACTGACGACATTGGGCTTGCTTCAGTACCTCGCCCCGACGCTGCAATTTCTTACCGGCGTCGTCGTTTACAAAGAGCCGTTCACAACGACTCGCTTTGTCGGCTTTTTGATTATATGGATTTCTCTGGCGATCTTTACGGCAGAGAGTTTGGTGGAATTGAGAAAAAGGAGAAAATATCGGATTATACAGGGCACAAACGGCGTTTTTCACTGATAAAATCACCAGGGAAAATGTATTTAAAAGATCATAACTTTTATGAAACGAATCGGAGCGCATGTCAGCGCAGCGGGCGGTGTTGAAAATGCGCCGCTAAACGCCATGGCCATTGGCGCCACGGCCTTTGCTCTTTTCACAAAAAATCAACGCCAATGGCAGGCCAAACCCCTGGCGGAAAACAGCATTCTGTCTTTTCAACAAAACTGCCAAAAAGCGGGCACTGCGCCGCAGCATATCCTGGTTCACGACAGCTATCTCATCAACATCGGCCATCCCGAGCGGGCGGGATTGAAAAAATCGCGCGACGCCTTTGTCGACGAGTTCAAGCGATGCGAACAATTGGGCTTGCCTTTGCTCAATTTTCATCCCGGCAGCTCGTTAAGCAAGATATCGGAAAAAGAGTGCATGGACAAGATTGCCGAATCGATCGACATGGCGCTAAGCGAGACAAGGAACGTCGTCGCCGTCATTGAAAATACCGCCGGGCAAGGCAGCAACATCGGCTATAGGTTCGAGCATTTGGCCTATATGATCGACCGGGTAACGGACAAAAGCCGCATCGGCGTCTGTCTCGATACGGCTCATCTCTTTGCCTCGGGATATGACTTGTTAACGGTAGAAGCGTGTGAGACCACTTTTCGGCAATTCGATAACAGCGTGGGGTTCCACTATCTTCGCGGCATGCATCTCAACGATTCCAAGCGCGGCCTGGGAAGTCGCGTCGACCGGCACGACAGCATCGGCTTCGGGCTGCTCGGCCAAACGGTTTTCAAATTCATCATGCAGGATGACAGGTTCGACGATCTGCCGTTAATTCTTGAAACCCCACGACCGGAATTGTGGCCTGAAGAGATCCGCTCGCTCAGATCACTGGCAGCTATTCAGCCCACGAAATAGAGCTACAGCGAAACTTTTTATGTCAATACCTTAACAAATGACTTATGGTGTGTCGGATGCCTCGTTGTGGTAGACCGAATACCTTCTGCCGTGTCCGAAATTCAGCGTGACTGTCATTCTCTTGAGAATCTTTGTATTTGTTTCATCGTAACCGCCTTAAGGGCATTTTTTAGGAGGACCTCCCATATCAGTCTGCGTCTTTTTCAATTTGTGCACTCTTGACAAAGATTCTTAAAAGAATGACATCCTTTTTTTTAGTAAAAGGAATTGATAGATCAATAGCTCACTTTAAACTTTCGCTGTAGTTCTAGGATTCGTGTTGATTCCTTTCGCTTGTTTTGTGTGTTTCGTGGGTTGAATAATTACGTTGTTCCTCCCTCACACCCGGCAATGACACGGCAAAGAAGTTTTTCGCTTCAGCGCTAGGATATCACCTCGCAATAGATGGCGCAATGATCCGAAACGGTATCGATGAACGTCTTGAACTCGTCCGAATCCGGAGCGAACTGATTCCAGCCATCGACCTTTACTTGTGCATCTTCCCAGGTTTTAAAGTTGATATGCCGACTGGCAATGACATGATCCAGGTTGGAGTAGGTGCCGTTTCCGTTGGTCCATGTGCTGGAAGAGTTTTTGGGCAATATGGACATTTTCCGTCGTGAGGCCGAATAGCTTATTCTTTTGATTTCAACCTCTGCCGACACATCATTGTCGCGGTAGTAATTCATCCCCATGGTGTTGAAATCGCCGATCATGATAAAATTGGCCTTGCCCGAGCCGCCGGCGGCCTTGTCCAGCGCCCCCTTCAGGTTAAAGGCGTGTTGCAGCATGGCATCCCGCAGGCCAAATCCCTCGGGATCGGTAAGGCTCTTCAAATGAAGATAAAGCACGGTGTACACCTCGTCTCCCAGCTTGAAGGAAAGCAAAGAACCCGGACGCAGGCTGGTTCGCCCGGTTTTAAATTCGTCTCGCTGGGTGAGAAAGACCTGCAATTTTTTATGCACACCGATCAGGATTTCCTGGGTTTCTTCTCCTTCGGTCAGGAAAAAATTGTGGTTTGGAAATGCTTCGAACAGGTATTCCCAAATACCGCTGCCCACCACTTCGAGCAATCCAAAAATATCCGGATTGAATTTTTGGATATGCTGTATGACGCGCGCTTTGTCGGTTTTTTCGAGCGTAAACATCTTGATGTTCCAGGAGAACAGCGAAAATTTTTTAGCCATGGCTCACCTCACAATAGAATATTAAACATTATGACGGGCTGCTGTGAAAAGGGCCCGTCCGTCGCTGGTACTTAATTTTTCTTCTTTTCATCCGGAACCCAGCCTCCGGAAATGATAAATTCCATCCAATAGGCCAGATAGCGCCATTTGCCGAATTCGGCATAGAAATCCAAAATCTGTTGTTCTGTCGGTCTGGTGCCATTGAAATGTCTCTCGGTCATGTAAGAGATGACCAGGCTGTCAATGGCTAATTCTTCATAATGGCCGTACAGCGCTAACAGATAACGCGCGGTGATCTTGCCGATTCCCTTGAAACTGAGGAAGTATGCGGCAAGCTCTTTTTGTGATAATTTCCCCTGTTCGGCCAGGAGCGCCCGGGATTCGCCGTTGACAAACCGATGGCAGAGATCCATCAAATAGGCACTTCGATAGCCGACCCGGCCGACGTCTTTAAGAAAAGGCTCTCCCGCTTTCAGGATGTCCTGCGGCGATGGGAAAACTCTGAATGAACCATCTCGTGTCGATTTGCCTAATGATGCGATGGTGTTGGTCATTTTCACCGCCTGTTTCCACTGAACGTTGGTGCCGCAAATGCTTTTGAACACGTCCTCATACAGCGACTCGGATCGCATCACTCTTCCCATGCCTTCTTTCTTTACCTGGTTCAGAATCGGGTAATTCCTGCAAATTGCATAAAACGGGTTTAAATCCACATCGAGATTGAACACATGATGAAATTTTTGCTCCGCCAGCTCCTTCTCTTCTTTTGTGAGCGGTTTGTCTGCCACCACGTGGATAAAAGCGGGATTATTGCTCCTGGCGCCGGGCTGTTGGGAAAAATCCAGTCGAAGGGGCGTTTTATCTTTCAGCTTAACCGCCCAGGTCAATTTCTTTTCGTCCTCATGCCAATAAAAAGGGGCAAGCTGAAACCAGCCGTGTGTTTTCAATGTCGCTTCCAAATCGAACGGCTGAAGGACGGATAGGGTAAATTCATGATCATTCATGTAACGCTCCTCGGGATGTTGGGACTGGATTGTAAGAGTCACTCGCGGCCCATCTGTTTACAGAATCGAACCTGATCAAGTCGACCTGACTAACTAAATTTAAAAGTAACGACGTGCTTTTTAAGGTAATAAATTCATTTCGAATAGTCACTCGATTTTTGAATCATTTTTCAGGCTCTCTCATCTTATTCAAAAGTTGTTAAAAGAGAATAAAGATCATGGAGGTTAATATGGATTTGACAGTGAAATTTCCCGACGGATTGCGCGTCGATGCCGAATACGGACCGTTCCTGATTCCAACAAACCAGGATGGCACCGCCCCGCCGCCCTTTGCTTTGTTTTTGGCGTCTATCGGTACCTGCGCCGGCATTTACGTGCTCGGCTTTTGCAGACAGCGGGGAATAAGCACCGAGGGTCTCGAAATCACCCAGCGCATGGATGTCGATCCCCTGACAAAGATGGTCATAAAGATCCATCTTGATGTTCGATTGCCGGAAGGTTTTCCGGAAAAGTACACGGAAGCCGTCATCCGGGCAGCCGATCAATGTGCGGTGAAAAAACATCTGCAACGGGCGCCAGAGTTCGAGATCAAGACCATGATCGGTGCCGCCGCACCGGCTCACTGATATTTTTTCCCGTTCTGTTCCTATGGTTTTATGGTGGAGAATCGGGGGATTTTTCCATTTTAGGGGATGAGCAAAAATCCCGGGGTGCAAATTTATTGTTGGATTCCTCAAAAGTTTTTGATATTCTTTTCCATAAGACACGAATCAAATGGATCGAAGTGGATTTAAACTTTTGTCATGAGGTGATTGTGAAAAAACTCTCACTCAAAAATCTGCTTCTTTGCCAAAATTAATATGTTGTTGCTTTCCTACAAAAATTCGTCCTATCCGTTTCACCCTGTGGAATAAAATCTTTAGGTATCTCCATCTTCAGAACTGCGGCATGACGGATAAAGCTTAAAATTATTATCGACATTTTATTCAACAGGGTGAATCCTTTAAAATCGGTGTTCCATACTGGTTCCGGCTTGTCCGGGTTAAGAGTATGTTCTACGATCTCGTCATAAAAGAGCCCAAAGATAACAGCCCGTATGCCATTGCCAAACGGGCTTCCCTGTTTATCCTGGTTTTGAACTTTGTCTTGTTTGCGGTCAAGGGCATTGTCGGAATTTTGGGTGATTCTTTTGCCATGGTTGCCGATTCTTTGAATAGCCTGACGGACGTCGGCACCAGTCTCGCCTTGTTTTTTGCCCTGCAAATGGCCAGCAAGCCGCCCGATGACGTCCATGCCTACGGCCATGGCAAGATCGAAACAGAGATTGCCCGCATTTTGGGCCTTGTTGTTCTGGGCACAGCCGGGGCCATCATCGTCGGCGGTATTCAAAAAATAAACGAAACGCAGTCCGTACCAAAAGATTCCGTTATCGTGGTTGCAGCGATGGCGATAGTTGTCAAGGAATACATGTATCGCTTCCAGGCCCGGGTGGCACGGCAGATATCGAGTCGATCCCTCCAGGCGGATGCGATCAACCATCGCACGGACGTCGGCGCTACGGCTTGCGTCCTGCTGGGAACCGTTATTGTAAAAATCGGCGGGCAAGGCCTTGCCCCTATGGATGACCTTGCGGCGATCATCATAGGCGCCATCATGGCTTTTGCTGCGGGCCGGGTTGTGCTGAGCTCTACGATGGACATGCTGGATCCCATGCCTCCTGCGGAGATGATTGACGAAATCCGGCACTTGGTCAGAACCGTACCGGGAATTTACGATACCGAGAAAATCCTGGGCAGGAAAGTGGGCTTGTTTTATAATATCGATCTGCATGTGGAGGTCGATCCGAATTCACAAGTCCTCGACGCGCATCATTTGGGACACCAGGCGGTGGAGTTGATCAAAGAAAAAATGCCCGGCATCGGCGAGGTTCTCGTGCATGTGGAGCCGCACCTGTCCACCGAGGAAAGGAAAAAGCTGTTTTCCAAATCCAGGCGAGGTTGAAAGTCATGTTTGCCTCCTCTGGTAAGTATTTAGCTAAATGAAGCAAGTCAAGAAAAAATTCCAAATCTCAACCACCAAATTTCAAACAAATTCAAAATCCAAATGACCAATGTCCAAAACAAAGGAATATATAAAAATTAATTTAGGTTTACCTAAAAGTGAAAAAAGGACTTTTACAAAAAACTATCGAAGATTATCTTAAAAGTATATTCGAGATTGCCGAAGTCGAATCGACGGTCACGACCACGGCCCTGGCTAGAAAATTACATATCACGCCGGCATCGGTGACCGAGATGGTCAAAAAACTCGACGGATTCGGCTACCTTCACTATACGCCCTATCACGGCATACAGTTGACGCGCCAGGGAGCGGCTTATGCGCTCAAGATCATCCGTCGCCACAGGTTGTGGGAATCGTTTTTATACCGGATTCTGGAGTATTCGTGGGAAGATGTTCATAAAGAGGCCGAGCAATTGGAGCATCTGATGACCGACAGCCTGGAGGAAAAAATAGATCGAAAGCTGGGATTTCCCGAGTTCGATCCGCACGGCCATCCGATTCCTTCGTCAAGCGGCAAAATGCCAAAGGCCGGGAGCAGCAAACGGCTGTCGCAATTGCGCGAAAATGACGAGGCCTTTGTCGTGCAGGTGAGCGACAGCAGCGAGCAATTCTTAAAGTACGTGACACGGCTGGGTATTCGCCTGGAGCAGAAAATAAAAGTGAAAGAAAAGCGGGATTTTGACGGCTCCATGCTCATATCCATCGACGGCGTGGAGTGGAATATCAGCCGGGAGGCTTCGGAGTTTATTTTTGTGAAAAAATAAAGATGTAAAAAATGTCCAATAGTAGAAGCATGATTTAATGAGGTTAATGGAAGATAAACCATGTTATGCTTGAAAGGTAATACTTGATTCATATCATTCGCAATAAAGCGACACAAGAGCAAATCGATCAGATGCTGGAGGAACTTGATCCTATCATCAAATTGGCGGTTGATATTGGCCGTGGAATTCTGGCGGGCGGTGGTCAAATGTATGCAGATTGTGAAGCTGTCTTGAGGGAAACTGGTAGTCATCAAGAAGATATTTGGGGCGCCAACTGGATTCCGGTCACACAGATCATCGAATTTGAAGCGCTGATAAATATCCGTCCGAAACAGCAGAATATGACGATGGCGATACAAGATGCCGTTATAAAAAGTAAGGTTGAAAACATCTCAAGAAAACTGTTGGAGGGTGGATGAGCAGACTCGAAAAACTTCGGTCTCGCTATTTAAAGGATCCAATCCCCATGCGATTAGGAGGCCTGGCGGCTAATCTTGCGCGTGTGGCCAGCTTTTCAAAACACGACGGTCATCAGCATGCTGTAAGTGCGACGATTGCAGAAAGTAAATGGTTTATCGAATGGACTGCAAATGATCTTGATGTTGAACAAACCGCTGAACTAGTCCGACTGCAATCACAACTAGCGAGGTGGGAACTTCAATCTCGTAACAGTTGGAATGACGAGAAGTGGCGGCAAGAGCTTCTAAGAAGCTCGCAACAATGGTCGGAACAGCTCATCAAAATGTCGGGTTTAGCCACCTCATGAGCGTGCTAGTCGTCATGCATAG
>METF01000175.1:0-1189 GCA_001771235.1 Candidatus Zhuqueibacterota bacterium RBG_16_48_16 | reverse complement strand
TTGTGGGAATCGTTTTTATACCGGGTTTTGGATTATTCGTGGGAAGATGTTCATAAATAAATGGAGAGAGGTTTCCAGGTTTCTCAAAATGAATCTACAAAAACGTTCAGAAATAAGGTCAATAGCACTTCATAGAGAGATAGTAAAAAAACTAAAGAATAATCCCAAGCTTTGGGATATTCCGCAAAAAAACATAGAAAAATGGAAGAAACAACGCGGACGACTTGTACCCGCTTTTATCGAATGGGAAAATATTTTAGAGAACAATAAAAAAGAACAGATTTTATTTATTCTTGAAAGTGACTCTGAAGAAGCGGTTAGACTCCGATCTTCGAGCCCGTTTACTGGAATATTAACTGAGAGTGAGAGAAAACGTATATTTGAATCTTTTAGCATCAAACGAAGTTTGACTTCTTAAATACCAGAGTCACGAATCATCAGAGGAGAAGATGAGAAAGGCAGTTGTCACCCTGGCGTTGTTGCTTGCGGTTGTGATCGGTTGCGGCACAACAAATGAAAAAAGCGGTGAAGGTTTTTATGTGGTCACCACCACGGGCATGATTGGCGATCTGGTGAAGAACATAACGAAAGGAAAGATCGTGGTCGAATCGCTCATGGGCCCCGGCGTCGATCCGCACCTATATAAAGCGTCCCAAAGCGATATCGCCAGGTTATCCAAAGCGGATATTATTTTTTACAACGGCCTGCATCTCGAAGGCAAGATGACGGATATTTTCGAAAAGATGGCCAGGAAGAAAAAGGTCGTAGCCGTATCGGCGGAGCTGGAGGAGAGCCAATTGATTTCGTGGCAAAACCAGGCCGGCGTCCATGATCCCCATATCTGGTTCGACGTCTCTTTGTGGCGGCAGACGATTCCCGTGGTCGAAAAGGCCATATCGCAGCTCGATCCCGGCAACAGCTCTTTTTATAACGAGAATGCGCGAATTTACGCCACCCGACTGGACAGTCTGCACGCCTGGGTTCTGGGCGAGATCGGCACCATTCCTCCGCAGCAACGGGTGATGATCACCGCTCATGATGCCTTCAGCTATTTTGGCCGGGTTTATCACGTCGAAGTACACGGACTGCAGGGCATCTCCACGGTATCCGAATACGGCGTGAATGACGTGACCAATTTGGTGAACCTGATCACGGAAAGAGGCATCAAGGCGGTCTTTATCGAAACCAG
>METF01000174.1 GCA_001771235.1 Candidatus Zhuqueibacterota bacterium RBG_16_48_16 | reverse complement strand
TTATCGGTGCGCGACAAGCCAGCGATGTGCAGATGCCCACACGAGTCCTTAATGATGTATTAAGAAGAATATTTTCATCGGAGCTTTTTATCATCCCGCAACTATCTTTCCCCTTTGGTGTTTCGATTTTGCTTCTTTTTAAGAGATCGGGAGAGTAGTAAAAATGGGGTACATCATTGTACCCCATTGGTCGAGTTGAATCCGGACGTTAACATTAGCCGATCTTGACATCGATCTGTTTTCGACATTCAAATAATAGTTGTTATCTGTAGTAATACCGGAGGAATGTGAAAAATGTTGAACGATGCCGAGAAAATCATCGCCTTTTTTGAAGAAGCCATATTGCGATGAATTCTTATGTAGAAATGCAGCAGTATATTTTAAATTGAGATAATTTTATTTTGGTTTCTTTCTATTTTTTTTCATATTTTAACTCTGAGAAACCTTCTTTTTATCGTTTGATCGTATTGTTTGAAAATCTGTTACAAAAGGTGAATCATTGAAAAAAGAGGTGGGATTAACCATAATTCAACAGGTTTTTTAAGGCATCAATAACAAAAGAAGGAGGTGCTGGTATGAATCGGATTTTGTTACTTGTCACTTTACTCACGGTCGTCCTCTGCATCACCAGCTTTGCCCAGCTCAATATCGCGATCGACGGACAAAAAGACGACTTTTACAAGACATTGACCGGGCCTGATGATGGTCACCTTTGGATACCGTCGGCAGCGGGCAACGACAACGGCATTCCGGATGATGATTGGGACCTTTCAGCCTATCTTTGGTCTGCCTGGGATGAAACTTACTTCTATGTTTATGAAGAAGTGAGTGATGAAAGAGTAAATCAGAATAATGCAACAAACTGGCAGAACGATTGTCTTGAGATTAAAATTGATCCGGACCCGTATAATGCGGATGGCACTGTCTGGGCAACACGGCTGACAGCCCTGGATAGCGCCGATGTGCCTGAGAATGTGTGGAACGGCATAGATAATCTTTTTGCTGAAGCATGGGCGACAACTGAGAGGGCCACACGTGCTGATTACTTCAAGGCCGAAACCGATAGTGGCTACGTTTTGGAATTGCGCTTAAAATGGGATTGGATCGGTACGACTCTCAAAGGACCTGTTGTGCCCGAGGCGGGCACGGATTTCGGACTTGCCTACATGAATCATGATAACGATGACGCGGCGCGAGAAGGATCCATTGAATGGGCGACTGTTCTGGTAGATGCTGTATGGAACAATTGTGGCAATCACGGCACCGTCATTCTACTCGAGGGCAATAAATTGCAGTATCTGGCGGAAAATATCAGGACGGGAGAGGCATATCCAAATCCGGAATTGTGGATACCACCTGGAGCCTCATCAGTCTCTGATCGCGTAGCCGTTGCCAGGGATTATGCCCTGCATCAGAATTATCCCAACCCATTCAATCCGGCCACAACGATCGATTACCATGTTGGTTTAGATGCTCACGTCCAGATCGGTGTTTACAATTTAAGAGGACAGCTCATTGACATGTTGGTCGACAGGCAACAGCCGCCTGGGACGTATTCCACACAGTGGCGTGGAATCGATTTGAATGGCAACGATGTCCCTTCAGGGGTTTACCTGGTCAGGATGGTGTCAGGTCCGTTCGAACGGACCAGGAAAATGACATTGGTTCGATAGCCATACTGTTTTTGAATGAAAAAGAGATGCGGAATGATCATGTCCGCCTCTCTTTTTTTATTTCATGGCCGAGAGCTTGAATAATATTGGAAACGGATAAAGCCATAAGGGAATAATCATCAGTATAAATCCTCCATGCATACCCTAATTTCGCAAAGAACGTCCGATTCTCCTGGGTGAGGGAAATGGATTGATCGCCATAATAATTATCCGAATAGCCGAAAAACAAAACGGTCTGGGGATTGATCTTGTAGGAAAAAAGAACCTGGCTGAAAAAGCCCTTGTTCTCGCTCTCCACCTCATCTTTATAAAGCTTGACATTCCGTTCATAGCGCCGGTATTGAAAAATCGTTCGCAGAAAAGTTCGTTTATTGAGCTGATAAACCAGGTGCACCCGGCTGATATTGGCCGTGTATAGTCTGCCCGGATCGACGTCTAACCGCTCAAACGCCTGAGCCAGTACCACGGTCAGATGCTGGCCGATCTTGTATTCGATTTCAGGATAAAGTCTGAGAACGCTGCCCTGCCGGCTATTGTCATAATCGATCTGATCTCCGAGGTTTCCTTCGATACCAGCACCGATAGCGCCCGACGGTCTCATCCACAACCAGAAAGAGAGCCAGTTCGCGCGAAATTCCCGTCCCTGGAATTGATTCCGTCCATATTCTCCATACACGCCAAAATTTGACTGCAGCGGGCCGGAATAGTTCAGGCGACTCGTGAAGGCTTTGTGCAGCGGGCGGTAGTTATATTCTCGCCGCAAATCATAGCTGGCGTAGAGACTGATCCAGTTGTACCAGTGGCCGGGTTCGCGCTGCCATTTGTACGCACCGCCTATTTCACTATATCGATAATCCGCCTGGGATATAAAACCGAGGTCGGCGCGAAAATCCGGGGTGATCTCGTTATAAAATCCATAGACTTCCCACGAGCGGGTGTTGTGGTTGCAAAAAGCGGACAATGCCCCGCCGTCGAACGCGGCGAACGGCTGATCGAACCCGGCGGCGATAGTGCGGGGATAAGCCGTATTGGACCTGAGGTACTGGAAGCGAATCTGATCTTTTTGGGTGAATTTGACAATACCATCGACACCGGCAACGCGGTTGTGATAATTCTCCCCCTCCCGGTCGGTGATTAACAGTCCCAAATTGGATGACTGGCCGACATCCCGCTTGTATCGCAACACAGTGCTGGTATTTCTTTTATCCATCGTTTCACTATTCGAGCCTTCGGCGCCGGGGAAAAGAAGATTTGTGATCTCGTCCTGGGCGGTGAAGAAACCGATGGTATGGGCGCCTTCCTTGCCGGTGATTTTTATACCGGCGCGGGGATCGGCCAGGGTGCGGCTGTAAACGGCCGATATATGTGTGCTAAAATAGTCAGCGCCTTCGAGAAAAAAAGGCCGTTTTTCAGAGTAGTAAATGGCAAACCGCCTATTGATATCCAGTTGTTGGACATCCGCTTCGACCTGGGAAAAATCAGGATTCAACGTTGTGGAGAGCGTCATATTCGGGGTCAGGCCCCAGCGAACGGTCAGGCCCGGATCCAGCTTGCGCTCTTTTCGCTTCATCGGGCTGGTGATCTCATCTTCCCGCTCTGACGTGGAGAGCGCTGAAAGCGTCGGATCGAATTCCAGGTTCCTACCCGGCGTTGCCCCGGCAAAACCGACGAGTTTTTCCGCCTGGCACATGTAGCAGTTGTTATTCCTGTCGCGCGGAAAGGTGCCGATATGATGGCGTACCGTGCGCGGATAGCTGCGTACCAGATCGAACCCCCAGGTTTGATCGCCTTCGCTGCGCTGAAAGGAGAGCGAGCTGAACGGAATGGCCATTTCGACCACATAACCTTCGGCAGTGATTTTGCCATCCGATTCCCAGATTGCATCCCAGGAGCCACCGCCGCCACTGGTACTTTCGATCATATCGCCTTGAATCCCAAAAGGATTGCAGGCATAATCGTATGTTCGGCGGTTATCGTTAAAAGTATCGAAGAGAATCAGCACCCAGTCATCACTCCATATATTGTCCCTGTCCGTAATGTGCGCGCGGATGGCCGACGGATCGGGATCGTAAGCGCGGATGCCCACATAAATATAGTTGTCGTTATAAACGAGAAGGCCCTCCGTCTTGACCGGAGCAGGGATATTTTCACCGGGGTTTACCTCATACCCGGCCTCGATGACGACGGCATCCTGCCAAAAGGGCTCATCGAGCTCGCCATCGATCCTGGCCGCTGCATTAACTTTTGGCACGCGGAATGGAATTTTCTCGGTGGAATCGGCTTGTTGAAAAGATGCCGGAGCGATCTTGACGACGCTTAAAATAAGCAGCATCGTTACGAATTCTCTTTTTCTCAGCAAGAACATCAGCGCTTCCTTTGTTTGTGAGTTTTTCTGAATTTTGCCGGGGTTGGCGCGGATGCAGACGATTTTATGAAAGAACAGTCCAGGGGGGAAGATAAACAAAATTACCAGAGCCTAACCTGGACGAGCCAGAACCAAAAAGTTGAATGACGATTTACACAGCAAAACTCTGACAGGGTTCCAAACCCTGTCAGAGTTACAAGCTCAAATGGATATCACAGGTATTAAAAAATATTTTGCCAGAAATAGTCAAAATTTTACTGCTTAGACACATAGAGGTGGGCACTCTTGGATTTTATAGTGCCTGAACGAACACTCCTTATCGGCGGTGTCATTGCGAGTGAGGAACGAACGACGAAGCAATCCTCCAACTTTTCAAGAGATTGCTTCGGCAAAACTTGTCCTGAGCTTGTCGAAGGAAACGCCTCGCAATGACAGCAAATTTTCAAATTGAATGGTTTTCGTTCAGACTCTATATAATCGTGTTTTACTGAAATGAATTTTATGGTAGTACGGCATTAAAGAAGGTGAGTTTCACGGAGGAGCGTTGAGGGAATTTTTTTTGAGCGAATATTGGGAGCCCGGTATGGAGTCGGACTCCCAATAATCACACGGCTAAATGGCCTGTCCGCCATGTTCTTCTGTTCTGATGCGGATACATTCTTCCAACGGCGTAATGAATATCTTGCCGTCGCCGACTTTGCCGCCACCAGGCGACTTGGCCGTTTTGATGATGGTGTTCACCGTAATATCCACGAAAGCGTCATTGACCGCAATGTCAAGCCTTATTTTTGGCAACAGGTTGGGAATGACTTTTTTACCGCGGTAGATTTCTTCATCAATTTGCTGGCCGTGTCCGGAAACACGTGTCACCGTAATTCGGGTGATTTCCGCTTCGATCAATGCCTCGCGGACCTGGTCCAAAAGATCTTCTTGTATTATGGCTGTGATTATTTTCATCGTTTTGTCCTCTAGCTTGGGTTAACCATACCATAACCATGCTCGCCATGATAGGCGCTGTCCAGTCCCATCATCTCTTTCTCTCTCGGCGCTTTCAGCCCGACGAGCTTGTTGACGGCTAAAAGAATGACAAAAGTCCCGACGGCGGCATAAGCGATGGCGATAAGAACGGCAGCGGCCTGGACGCCGAGCTGATGCCACACGCCCCAATCGCCGGATGAGGCAATGGCCTGATCCATCCAGCTTTTGCGGATAAAGAACGTGAGCATGATAGCGCCGACAACGCCACCGGTACCATGAACGCCAAAGGCATCGAGGCTGTCGTCATATCCAAGCTTGCTTTTCGCAGTGATCATCAGGTAGCAAAATACGGAAGAGAGCACACCCAGGGCCAACGCTCCGACGGGTTGTACAACTCCGGCGGCCGGAGTTACGGCGACAAGACCGGCGAGAATGCCGCTGGCAAAACCCAACGCCGTTGCTTTTCCCTGGTGCACGCCTTCAATGATCAGCCAGGTCAGTGCACCGGATGCGGCGGCGAGCTGGGTGGCGGTGAGCGCCTGTGCCGTGCTCAAGCCACTGGTAACGCTGCTGCCGGCATTGAAGCCAAACCATCCTACCCATAAAAGTCCGGCTCCCATCATGGTCATGACCAAATTGCTTGGCGGCATGGCGGTTTCCGGATAGCCTCTTCGGGCACCGAGGTAAATCGCGGCCACCAGACCGCTGATGCCGGCTGAAATATGAACCACGGTGCCGCCGGCAAAATCGATAGCGCCATTGGCGCCCATGTTGAAAAGGAAGCCATCGCTGGCCCATACCCAATGGCAAAGGGGATTGTAAACCAGAAGGCCCCATAAAGCGATGAATATGCAATATCCTTTAAACGTGACGCGCTCGGCAAAGGCGCCGGCAATCAGCGCCGGCGTGATGATGGCGAATTTCCCCTGAAACATGGAAAAGACATATTCCGGAATACCCGCGCTCATGATTTCCGTATCGATGCCGTTTAAAAAGAGATACTTTTTATCCCAGCCGATCCAGCCGCCGAAAACATTGGAGCCGAAGCACATGCCGTAGCCAACGATAGCCCACAGGACTGTCATAATGCCCATGGCGGCAAAACTGTGCATCATGGTGCCTAGCACATTTTTCGTCCTGACCAAGCCGCCGTAAAACATGGCCAATCCCGGAACCATTAAAAGAACCAGCGCGGTTGAGGTGAGCATCCACGCTGTGGCACCGGAATCGATATGATTTCCCTCGGAGGCGAAAACAACGCCTGCCTGGGCCAATACGATAACGATCAACATGATCGTGCTTTTTAAAAGTATTTTTTTCAT
Source organism: Candidatus Zhuqueibacterota bacterium RBG_16_48_16 (assembly GCA_001771235.1). Taxonomy (GTDB): domain Bacteria; phylum Zhuqueibacterota; class Zhuqueibacteria; order Residuimicrobiales; family Sediminimicrobiaceae; genus Sediminimicrobium. The sequence goes on along the minus strand of METF01000174.1, from coordinate 580 downwards.
ACAACCGTCCCTGTTTTGTGTGCTATCCTGAAAGCCTGTCACCAGAGATTAAAAATTATTGCAAAAAAACCGACATAAAATATAAATAAATTAGGCAAAAGCAAGTTAAAATTAAGAAAATGAAGACAAGCACTGAAAAAGATAGCGGTGAGTTTGAGGAAGGGAATTCCTGATGCGCTGTAGCGCCAGTGAAACGTCAAACGTGAAACGTGAAAAAGTGAAAAATCGCTCTCAATTGGGAGTCCAAGTCGGGCTCCCAATATTCGTTCAGGACAGACTCATTTTGATTTCTTCCCATAACGCTTCATAAGCCTTTGCCGCTTTTGACGACGAGGCGAACGAAGCAAGAGGCGCGCGATGGATGCCCATTTTTTCGACATCGGATGAATAAGGGATGATTGTCTTTAACATGCGGGTCGTAGCGGAGGAAATTTCCATTAAAAGCTCTTTATGGAGTATCTTTCGGCGCTCGACCATGGAAAAGAAGCCGGTGATTTTTTCCACCGGCAGTTTTCTCTTTTCGAAGAAACCAACAAGCTTGTCCAACGCAAGTTTTGACAGCGTTGTGGGAATGACGGGA
>METF01000173.1:8569-8764 GCA_001771235.1 Candidatus Zhuqueibacterota bacterium RBG_16_48_16 | reverse complement strand
AGATGCTTTCCTTTCGCTTGTCAAGATTAAAAAATTTACGGCATTTGTCAAGGATAAATTTTAAGACAGGTCAACCAGCGGAGAAATGGCAATACTTTTTACTTTCTTCTTCTATTTCGCAAACATCCCCACGAACCCCCCGCCCGGCACCAGCTCGATGACCATACCTTCACCTCTCTCCTTATTGATGGTAGT
>METF01000173.1:0-8439 GCA_001771235.1 Candidatus Zhuqueibacterota bacterium RBG_16_48_16 | reverse complement strand
GCAGGGGCGCCGTTCAAGACGGCCAGAAACCACTTGTCGCCGCGCCGCCGGGCGAATGCGGCCACCTCGCCAATCTCGCTGGCGGGTAGTACGACGGTCTCATCCCACACAGACGGAATTTCTTTGATCAGCTCAACGGCCTTGTGATTGAGGATATTCTGCGGATGCTCGGCATAAATGAGAATAGAGGATTGAAAAATGATCGCGGCGGCGATCTGGTGCGCCTCGGAGGTCTCGCAGCGGCGGGGGCCAAAATGCATGGGCGTGTAATCGGCGTGACCAGCCAGCATACGGGTGAACGGCAGGGTGGCATTGTGCTCGGCCCAGGGACCACGGCTTTCCATACCTTTGATGGCTTCGCGGGTCATCTCATTGGGCCAGGTGCGCGACTCGCCGGTGGGCTTGTTAGCGCCATGAAAATCGAGAACGAGCCGGTACTCGGCAGCCTCTCTCAGACATGCCTGGTACAGATCGATGATATCTTTTGCTTCATGATCGAAAAAATCGATCTTGGCACCGGCGACGCCGAGATCACGGCAGTGCTGAAAAAACTCGTGGCGCTTCTCCGGATCGCGCAGGTCGCGGGAGTGCTTCCAGAACAAAAGCTTGACGCCGTGCTCATTGGAATATTCCACCAGCTCTTTTTGCTGTTCGACCGGCCATCTGGCCCAGTGGCCTTCCACCACGTGATATTCAAATCCCAGCTCTCCGGCCAGACGCGACATCTCTTTCATGCCTTCCGGGGTTCTTGCCTCATCTGTCAGGTAAGCCCAGACCGCGCGACCGGGCTTGAGCCAGTCGGTGACAAAGCCATCCGGAAAATACTTTATATCCGGCGGCGGGTTGAGATTGTGCACAATATCGGAATTGACCAGGACATTGAAATCGACGCCAACCATGACGACGCGCCAGGGCGTGCGGATGGTTCCGTCGATGGCGGCGGGCGCTTTCAAGCGCTCGGCATCATCGTAGCGCAGCTCATAAGGGTATGAAACCGGCTGCTCATGGCCGAGACGAACACGAAAGCCCCGGTCGCCGTCAGCCTGCAGCCCCATGCCGCTATAATTCACCAAAGCCGCTTCGGTGATGGAAGCGTATCCGGCAGCATTCGGCAGCTTGAATGTCAGTGGCGGCGCCGCCCATTCGCCGGCTTTGATGCGCGCAACGTCCGATTTCGTATGCTTGCCTTCGTAGTGCATGTGAAAATCATGGTGCCAGACAACGCTTCCTACAGGCAAAACAAATTCGGTCGCTTCGCCCTGCACGACCCGGCTGCCTTCACCGGGAACAATCAAACGAAAGGCAATGCCATCATCGAAAACGCGAACATCGAGAGAATAATCGGTTTTGCTTTTCTTATGAGTGACGGCAATCTTTGCACCGTTGCAGTGATTGGTCGCTTGCGCATGCACGCCGCGCCAGGGATAGGTTTCATTGATCTCATACAGCTCAGCATTTCCGATTTCAACGTCCTGGCCCATATCGACATTTTCTACCGTGATTCCGATGGGCGATTTTTCGACTACAGGGGCATTTAGAAATGTTGCAGCAAAAGCCAGCCGTGCGTTCTCCAGCCGGGAAAGCTGGAATTGTACACTGCTGTCGGGACTGCTGATGGCGATTTCTTTCGAGAAAAGAGGAGAGCATCTGCCACATAGTAGCAGCAAAAGACTGGCGATCTGACAGGTACACACAAGATTTCTTTTCATAAAATTCTTCCGGCCTGATTTTATCAATCTATTCGTGACATTCGTGAAATTAGTGGTTAATGCTTTTTTATCGCAGAGGCTTCATTTGCCGTCGGTTTCTCGACAATCCACGTCCCCCACAAAAAGGAAGCGACGGCTTCTTTGGCATTGACCTTTTTTTCATAATTGATGTAAACATCATAACTCTCCTGTACACACAGGCCGTCGCAGGCGTCATAGATATCGATCAGGCCTGTACTATCGCTTTTCGCTTTGCTGATGATGCCCCGGTAACCCTTGTTCACAACCGGTGTGTATGTTTCCGCATCGATTATTTCTAACTCTATCGCTTTTTGCATGGCATAAACAAACATGGCGCTACCGGACGTATCGTGCCAGTTATCCGGGATATGACCTTTATCGACCACCTGATACCAGAGACCGGTTTCAGGATCCTGCGTCTGGCGCAAGCCATCCATGAGATTTTGTGTAATACCAATGATCTCCTGCCGCTTGGCGTGATGTTCAGGGAAAATCTCCAGCGTTTCCACTAAAATCAGGGCATACCAGCCCAGGCCTTCGCTCCAGACTTCCGGAGAAACGCCGGATATGGGATGTGCCCAGGCCGCATCCTCGTCCTCATCCCAGGCGTGGTAAAGCAATCCGCTGTCGCCTTTTTTCAAATGTTTTTCAATCAGGGTGATTTGTCTGGCCGCTTCATCAAAGCAGTATTCGCTGTCGCCAATGTATTTGCCATAATTGGCCAGGAACATTTGCCCCATGAACACGCCGTCGACCCAGACTTCGCCAACGGTTTTCCGTGCATGCCAGAAGAGACCGTCCGAAGTACGGGGATAGTCATCGAATTTTTTGCGTATTCTATCAGGCGCTAATTTGTATTTTTCCATCCCCGTCTGCCGGTAAGCCCAGACAATGATCGACCCGGCCATCATATCATCCATGCTGTTGCCTTTAAAGCGCGCGATGTTGCCCGCAGCATCGACATGCTTGTCAACATATTTCATAATATAGTCGTAGTATTTCCGGTCACCGGTGGTGCTCCACAATTTGGCCATACCCTGCAGCATATATCCCTGCGGATAGCACCAGGAGCGGTAAGGATAGTCGTCCGGATCGGGATAGCGCATCATGATCGTGTTAGCGAGATCGACAGACCAGTAATTTTTTGACGCCGTTTTCCCGCAAGAAAGTGAGAATAACGCGATGAACGCCAGCAAACAGGTCGATGCAAGAAATCCAACACGTTTTCGGCTTGACATAAATTCCATCCTGAATGTTTTGTTCGTAAAGCGGTCGGTTATCAGCGGTCAGCCTGGCTTGCTGATAGCTGATCGCTGAATGCTGAGCGCTTTAACCTACTTTTCGATCACGATATAGCTGCCTTTGAAATCCTGCGTCCTGGCCTCAATGACCGCTTTGCCTTTGGCCGGTATGAGCTCAATGGCGGCTTTGCCGTTGGCGAATTCTATGACGTCGCTGCCGCTCGGCGTGCCTTGTGCGGTTATCAGCTCTCCGGCGCCGTTGTGTGCAAAATAAACCCGCTCGTTGAAATCGAGGCACAACCGGCCATCGGCATCAACGACCCGCGCCTCGATCAATACATTGCCGTTCGGCAACTCTTTTGAAGACAAGTTGAGCTCAGCAGGGCCATCGTTTCTGTTCATCCGGTAATTCACGCTGATCGAATCCCTGGCCGCTTGTTTTCCGCCGGCATAGCCGATTGCCAACAAATCGTTCCGGCCTTCTGCAAAAAGAACATGCCAGCTGAGACCCGCCGCCGGATAGGCTTCGGGATCGCGTTCCCTGTAGCCCTGATCCACTCTGTTGAGAACCAGCCTGACGGCGTCACAATTGCTGAAAACACAAACCTCGCGCTCCTGGCCGGGCAGCCCGCTTCGTTCCGTCCATGTATGCGATTCAATGTAACAAAATTTTGGCTCTGTCGTCCAGCGGCTTTTGAAAACATAATAGGCATCTTTCGGATTTCCCGCGCGGTCGACCAGCCCCTTTTGGTTCATATACGGGATGGGATTCTCCGGGCGCAGCGGCGTCGGGAAATCCTTGAACGCCCATTGGGCATTGCCGGCCAGCCAGTCCAGCTTTTCACTCACCATGAGGTACCAGTCAAAAAGATCGACGATGTAATTTTCGCTCCAGTCGCCGGTATTTGCAATATTTGCCACATCGATCATGGTCGCTTTCTCGGCCCATTCATCCGCTTTCACCAGTCCTTCCCCGGTGACAGGGTGTTCGGTATGGCGGCCGACATGGCTGGAGCCACCGTATTCCGCATGAAAAAAATGTTGATAATTTTCTCTCGAGCTGTTGAGCGCTTGTTCATAATTCTTATAGACGCCGGAATACCAACCAGACCAGATCGATGGTGAAAAGACATCGACAATGTCAGCACCTTCATAAAATTTGCGCATGCTTGTCAGACGCCCGGGGTCCAATTGATGTGCCAGACCATTGAGCTCGCCGACAAACACCCGCAGCGAATCGACATTGCCGCCGCCGGGAAAATCCGGCAGCCAGTAAATCTCGTTGCCGAGCGACCAGAGGATGATGCTCGGATGATTGACATTCTGCACGATCTGTTCTTTTAAAAGACGCCTGGTATTGGCCTTCCAGGTCTCATCGCCCACGCCGCCACGGCACCAGGGCAGCTCATCCCAGACCAGCAGTCCAAGCTCATCGCAGGCGCGATAGACCTCCGGATCCTGCGGATAATGCGCCAGGCGCACGAAATTGGCGCCCATTTTTTTGATCATTCTCATGTCTTTGCGGTGCAGGCTATCCGGCATGGCGTTGCCATAGCCGGCGTAATCTTCATGGCGGTGGGTGCCGCGCAAAAGCACTCTTTTGCCGTTCAGGTAGAAGGGCCCATGCGCTTTAAATTCGTACCAGCGGTAACCCAAGCGCTCAGCCACCATGTCACTATAATTTCCTGCCTTCAGCGTGATTTGGGCGATATATAAATTCGGTTCCTCCGGCGACCACAGTTGCGGATCATGAAGAAGAGGCATCTCGATAGTGACGGCATTTTCTCCCGGCCGGCTCAGGCCGCTCCATTTCTCCCGACCGACTGTTTTTCCGGCAGGGTTATTTACACTCACCGAGAGCGATATGTTTTGAATTTCAGGCAGGCGATTTTCGAAAACAATTTCAATCCGGGTTTTCGCCTGTGACGCATTCACCAGCGGTGTCCGAATCTGCGCCCGTTCGATAAAAACGGGTGGCAGGATCTGTAGCCATACGTCCCTGACAATTCCGCCGAAAATGACAAAATCGGATTTTTGCGAGGGAATGATCTGCGGATCGATCGAATTATCGACCCGCAGCAAAATGTGATTATTCTTTCCACGCTCTAAAAACTGGGTAATGTCCACAGTAAAACCGACATAACCGCCAACGTGCGAGCCGGCTTTTTGGCCGTTGACAAAAATTTCACAGGAAATATTGACCCCTTCAAAGGCAAGCCGGTAAATCAAAGGCGATGAATATTCGGCAATAAAAATTTCGCAGCGATACCAGCCGACATCCCGGCGGTAGCCCGGTTCATTATCCGTTGCATCCCGACGGTTCCAGGTATGCGGCAGGTCGATGGCTTGCCATGCCGCTACCTCTCGATTAGCCGCTTCATCCAACGGAATGTTCTGTTCGAGGTAGCGCCAGCCATGGTTCAGCAAATAGTTCTGTCGGGAGCCATCCGGTTTGAAATCACCAGTGTAAGGAATACGCTCCTGCGGAAAAACCTCCGTAATACCGGCATCGACGGGATCTGACATAAAAATCAGACAGGGAAAAATAAAAAAAAAGAGCGACACCGGATGTGGATATGTTCGTTCAAATTCTGGCCTCAAAGATCGCTCCTTAATGCTACCACAAAAGTTTTGTCTTGAATAATAGATTATCAATTTATTAAAAAAAGAGCGACGTGTCATTCAGGAGGAATCCTGTCGATTCTGAGCAAGGTGCGGATAAAAACAAAGATTCCTCCTGAATGACAACCAAAACTTTGTCGTAGTCTTGTTGTTAGCCTGAAAAGGGATAGATATCATTCGAATTCAACCGCGTTTGAACCGCCCATTGTCAGCCAATAATCGCCGCGGTCAATTTTCATCTTGCGGATATTGGCCTCAAGAAAATAATAATCGGCATAGATCACCGGCACATCGACTTCGACACTGTCCGGCATGTTGCCCACAGCGTGCATGAGAAGAAATTTACTATTGTCATTGTCGCCTGCCAAATAGGCCGGCGTCGACAGGGTTGCGAGTATCCGGTCTGCTGCTATCTTGTATGGTTTTCCCTGCTTTTCGAGATGCAGGCTTAATTCGTACAGCGCCGAGCAGATGATCGCCGCAGCGGAAACATCCCTCGGTTCATCGGGAATATGTGGCGCATCGAAATCCCAATACGGCACCATATCCTCCGGCAAATTCGGGTGATGTAAGATATAATCAGCAATCTTCCGGGCGTGTTCAAGGAAAAGTTTTTTACGAGTCTCGCGATAGCACATGGTAAAACCGTACAAACCCCAGGCCTGGCCGCGCGCCCAGGCAGATTGATGGCCCGTTCCCTGGTGGGTATGGCGATTCAAAACCGCGCCGTTGGTTGTGTCGTAATCCAAAACATGCCATGAGCTGTTATCCTTACGAAAGTGATTTTTGAGTGTGGTTTCGGCATGCCTGACGGCAACGTTATAAAATGAAGAGTCGCCGCTGATTTTGGTCGCCCAAAACAGCAGCTCGAGGTTCATCATGTTATCGATAATAACCGGAAACTGCCACACCTGCTCGTGATGATTCCATGAACGAATACAGCCTACTATCGGATTAAAGCGGGTCACCAGCGTCTTTGCGCTTTGCAGTAAAATATCTTTATAGGCGAGATTTCCGGACAGCCTGTAGCCGTTGCCAAAACTGCAAAACATTTTAAAGCCCATGTCATGTGTCGTGTCATTGGACTTTTCCGGCTCGACATTCATTGTAAATTTATGCGCGGCTTTTCGCCATTTTTCAGCGCCGGAATACTCGTACATATACCAGAGACATCCCGGGAAAAAACCGCTGGTCCAGTCCCAGGATTGCACCAGGACCGGGCTTCCGTCTTTATCGAGCGACCGCGGATTTCGCGCAGAATTGCCCAGCTCCTGCAAGGCTGCGGTCAGTTTCCTTTCGACAATTTTAAAATTCCCTTGCACAACATTAAAGTCGTCTTTTGATTGACACGAAATCAAAATAACCGGAATCAGGATCGCAAGTGACGGGATGATCGTTTTCATGTATACAACGCATTAGTATCCAGGATTTCATTTCAGATAAGAGTGACTTTTAGACCATACAAAAATTTCTAAAGTGGGGCACCAGGGAAATCCGTCTTATCCGTTTCATCCGCCAGATCTGTGTTCCATTTTAGTTCTGGCTTGTCCGGATCGGGTCATACCCAAATTGAGCGATTCATGTATCATTCAGTAGGAATCTTTGTAATTTTGCGCACAAAAACAAAGATTCTTCCAGAATGACATGATGCCTTACAAGTGAATGTTCCAAGGCAAAATCGCTCAAATTAGGTCATATTAACCCAAAGTAAAGGCAGCCGGATTGGGAAATTTCGCAATCCTTCCTCTGTCCTGGGCAGAGGCGGCAATGATTTCCATAAATCAATGTATTCGGAATTCCGCAATGCCAAACCGCCAAACAAAAGCGCCGGATGGCGCACAGGCCATTCCTCCCAGTACATGACGTCCTGTTGATAGGGCCAGGAAGATTTGTCTTTAATGTAAGGATAAATAAATGCGAGCGCCTTTTGCATAGACCTGCCGTCGGCGAGCTCAAAAGTCCATAGATTATCGTTTTCTGTGGACATGATTTGACACAGCATAGCCATGGCATCGAGATTAAATAATGAATAGCCATAAGGTTTGGTACGCGCAAGCTCGAGGTGAAAGCTGCCGTCCACGGACATCTGGCTTGGCAGCAGCACGGTCTTGAAACGGTCGCGGCAGTATTGGAGCATTTGCGAATTGCCGGTCAAGCGGGCGTATTCAGCCGCCTGCATGGCCCAGCAGGTGGCGTGATTGTTTTTACTTTCCCGCTCATCGATGCCGTATTCGTGCGTCGTCATCCAGGTCAGGAAATCCGCATACCATTGCCGGATGGCCTGGTAATCAGCGCCGGACAAAGCGCCGGCTTTCTGCAACACAGAAACGGCCCGCGCTGGCTCGACCAGGTGAATGCCATCGATCAGGCCGACACCGCGTCCGGGAACAATGCCCTTGATAGCCTGGCTGAATTGCATATTCGGATTCATTTTCGTGCTGTCATCCACAAACCAGGCATTGAGATGCCGGATGGCATGGGCGGCGTATTCTGGCTCTTGCGCCACGACAAAAGCGGCGGTCAGAGTCGCAACCATGATGCTCATCCGCCGCATCGCCCGGCGATGGTCGGTAAAATTATCCGGATTGGTCATGCCATCTTTGCGGATATACGGACCATCCGGGTCTTGCGGATTCGGCCACCAGTAATCGCCTTCGGAGTAGAAATCGTGCCTGCCGCCCCGGCTGCGCTCACACCAGGAAGCCGTGACTGTCACCGGCGCTTGCGAAAGATATCGCTCCGCATCCTCAAGTATCCAGTCACGATCGATAGCAGCCACATCCGGATTTTCTGACAGGGCGCTTTTGTCATGACATCCGGTCACCAGGGCAATCGTAAGCAGGGTG
>METF01000172.1:5905-6131 GCA_001771235.1 Candidatus Zhuqueibacterota bacterium RBG_16_48_16 | reverse complement strand
TTTATGCCCGTCGTGCGCGCCCGACATTTCGACGAGGCCCTGGACATGGCTGTCAAGGCGGAACACTGATTTCAGCACACCGCCATGATCCATTCGACCAACCTGGACCATATTACCCGTTTCACCCGCGCCATCGATACCAGCATCGTGGTCGCCAACGGTTCCAGTCTGGCGGGCAACGGCGGTTATGCCGGAGAGGGCTATTTTTCCCACACCATTGCTAGTC
>METF01000172.1:2991-5854 GCA_001771235.1 Candidatus Zhuqueibacterota bacterium RBG_16_48_16 | reverse complement strand
TGGTTACTGGTTGCTGGTGGCTTGTTGCTGGTAGCTGGTGACTGGTTGCTCGTTGCTGGTAACTGGTTACTTGTTGCTGGTGGCTTGTTGCTGGTTACTTGTCACTGGTTACTTGTCACTGGTTGCTTGTTGCTTGTACTTGGTTGTTGACTTTAGGAAAGAGGGGTAGACATGAGTTATAGGAATCTGGAAGTCTGGCAGTGTGCGCGACAGTTGGTTATTGACATTCACAAAATGACGTTGAACGAGCTGCCAAAATTTGAAATGTATGAACAAGGGGGTCAAATAAGACGGTCGATAAAATCGGTTAAATCGACTATTGTTGAAGGATATGGTAGGAGCGCCTACCGACAGGAATACATTCGTTTCCTTACATATTCGATCGGCTCGAATGATGAGACGATCGATCATCTTGAGACTTTATGGGAAACCGGATCACTGGTCAACAAAGAACTGTATGACGATTTGCACAACAGGTTGAACATTTTAGGAAAAAAGTTAAATTGCTTTATCCAAACTTTAAAAAGGCATAAAATCGACAACAACTGACTGACATATAGAAAGCGGAAGATTAACTACCCGCGACCAGTTGCCAGAAACCAGCAACAAGAAACCAGCAACCAGCAACCAGAAACCAGTGACCAGAAACATCAAAATCTTCACGAAAATCCAATGACTTGAATTAAACAAACTTTTTATAGGAACACTTACCCAACAAAAGGAGATCCAAACAATGGCACAAGAAGCAATTGGCTTGATCGAGACTCGCGGATTTGTCGGCGCTGTGGAAGCGGCTGATGCAATGGTCAAAGCCGCTCATGTGGAGATGGTCGGCAAGGTTCAGGTTGGCGGCGGACTGGTGACGGTGATCGTTCGCGGCGATGTCGGTGCTGTCAAAGCGGCCACGGATGCCGGCGCGGCCGCTGCGGAAAAAGTTGGTGAGGTTCTCTCCGTCCATGTCATTCCCAGACCGCATGACGATATCGTAGGTCTGTTTGATGGAGCGGCAGCCAAGAAATAAGGGAGTCGAGTTGTGCAAAATACAATTTTCGCACTTAAACGCCAGCTCGTCGAGGTCGGAAAACGGGTTTACGATCGCGGCTATGTGGCTTCAAACGATGGCAACATCAGTGCGCGCATCGATGATAAACGCGTAGTGATCACTCCAACGGGTGTCAGCAAGGGCTTTATGAAACAGGAAGACATGGTCATCGTCGATTACGACGGCAAGGTGCTTTCCGGAAAAGGCAAGCCCTCTTCCGAGGTGTTTATGCATCTCAGGATATACCGGGAGCGCACGGATGTGAACAGCGTCTGCCATGCCCACCCGCCTTATGCCACCGGCTTTGCCGTCGCCGGACGCTCGCTGGAGGATTGCGTTTTGCCGGAGGTGGTCATCGTCCTGGGAGGTATTCCGTTGGTCGAATACGGCACCCCGGGCACCGATGAGTTTTACACACCGGTTCTCAAGTACCTGCCGAATCACGATGCCTTTCTTCTGGCTAATCATGGCGCGCTGGCCATTGGCAAAGATATTCTCAGCGCTTATCATAAAATGGAAACGCTGGAGCATTTTGCCCACATCGCTTTTGTCGCGCAACAATTGGGTCAGGTAACGACGCTTTCATCCGACCAGGTCGACAAGCTCATGGCGTTGCGGCAAAAGTTCGGCATCACCACTGCAGCCGGGTGCGTGAGCTGTGCCAATGACGGCACCGGCTCGTGCAGCATGGCAAACAAAACCGGGCCGGGTGCGACAAAGGATGGCAAGGCAGTGCCGTGCTCGTCCTATCGGGAGCGCGATCTGATCCACTCCGGTATCGACAAAGAGTCGCTGATCAAACAAGTGACGCAAGCCGTGCTTGAACAAATCGACTGACGGAGAGCCGTGAAAATCATCGTTTGCAACATCGGTTCGAGCAGTTTCAAATTTCAACTGCTCGATATGGCCGGTGAAAAACAATTGGCCAGGGGCTATATCGAGCGCGTCGGTTTTGACGATGCCATCATCACCTATTGGAAAGATGGTGATGAATGCCAGTCACAGCGAGCGCCGGTCAGGTCGCAGCGCCAGGCCGTACAGCACGCTTTGAATTTTTTGGTCAGTCAGGAAGCCGGTCTACTCGGCAATCTGAACGAGATCGACGGCGTCGGCTTCAAGACCATCCAGGCCGGAGAGAAAAACGGCTCGGTATTGCTCAGCCAGGATGTGCTGGATGCCATGGAGTACTATCGCGATCTTGCGCCCGCCCACAATCCGCCTTACCTGGAGGCCATCTATATGTTTCGCGAGATGCTGCCGGATACGCCATTGGTCGGCGTTTTTGAGCCGGGCTTTCATAGCCAGGCGCCCGACTATGCCAAGGTGTACGGCACGCCTTATGAATGGATCGAGAAATACGGCGTTTTGAAATACGGCTATCACGGCGCCTCGCATCGCTACGTTACCGGCGAAACGGTCAAGGTGCTCGGCCTGCCGGCGGATGAGCATCGCATCATATCCTGTCACCTGGGCGGATCGTCGTCGCTGTGTGCTTTTAAAAACGGCGTTGCCATCGACACCTCCATGGGCTTTACTCCCCAAAGCGGTCTCATTCAGGGAACGCGGATCGGCGATATGGACCCCTACGTCATCCCCTACATCATGCAGAAGAAAGGGATCACCCTGGAGCAGGCGCTGGCCGAATGCTCGAAAAAGGCCGGTCTCGCCGGGTTGTCGGGCATTTCCGCTGATATGAGGGAGATCAATCAGGCCATCCAAAAAGGCGACAAGCGAGCGCTTTTGGCCAGGAATAAATTTATCTACGATATCAAACGCTACATCGGCGAATTCATCGTTCTCATGGAAGGCGTGGATGCCATC
>METF01000172.1:136-2965 GCA_001771235.1 Candidatus Zhuqueibacterota bacterium RBG_16_48_16 | reverse complement strand
GGACGCGGATTTGCGACAAACCGTGTTGATCTCACTTGGGTTTTTGGGCTTAAAACTCGATGCCGAAAAAAATAAAGCCCATAAGCAGATCATCACCAAAGAGGAGTCAACGATTACCGCCCTGGTTCTGGAAACCAACGAAGAGCTTGTGGTTGCCAGGGAGACGAAAAAAGTGATTGAAGAATTGCGATAAATTCTCTAATCTGTGGATACCAGCAAGCAATTTTACACACTGGCATGCATGAAGGACCATGCATGATCCTTTTCGAATAGAGTTGCTTGTTACTGGTGTCTGGCTGCTGGTAGCTGGTTGCTGGTACCTGACATCTGGCATCTGGCCGCTGGCATCTGGCATCAGGCATCTGGCATCAGATATCTGGTATCAGGTATCTGGTAACAGGCATCTGTCATCTCCATAAATATTCAAAGAATGTTCTCTATTACAGGAGTTCTCAATGGCAAACATATCCGGTTTGAAACGTGTCCAACCCCGCCAGCGGCTTCGCGGTGTACTTCCAAAAATAGGCATTCGTCCGGTGATCGATGGCCGGCGCAAGGGCGTGCGCGAGTCGTTGGAAGAGCAGACTATGAACATGGCCAAAGCCGCGGCCAAGCTGATTAGCGAAAATTTGCGGCATCCGAACGGACTGCCGGTCGAATGCGTTATCGCCGATTCCTGCATCGGCGGCGTGGCCGAGGCGGCCGATGCCGCGGAAAAATTTCAAAAAGAGGGTGCGGGCGTTTCACTGACCGTCACACCCTGTTGGTGTTATGGCACCGAGGTTATGGATACAGAGCCTTTGACCCCAAAGGCTGTCTGGGGATTCAACGGAACCGAACGGCCCGGCGCCGTTTACCTGGCCGCTGCCATGGCCGGGTACAGCCAGAAGGGACTTCCTGCTTTCAGCATTTATGGTCGAGACGTGCAGGATCGCGACGATACTTCGATACCGTCGGATGTCAGGGAAAAGATTTTGAAATTTGCCAAGGCCGGATTGGCCGTCGCCGAGATGAGAGGCAAGTCCTACCTGTCCATCGGATCGGTGTCGATGGGCATCGCCGGCTCGGTCGTCGATCACGATTTCTTCCAGGATTATCTCGGCATCCGCTGTGAGTGCATTGACATGACCGAGCTGGTGCGCCGGATAGAGGAAGAAATATATGATAAAGAAGAATACAAAAGGGCGCTGGCCTGGACGAAAGAAAACTGTAAGGAAGGCGCCGATACCAATCCCGCCCACCTGCAAACCTCCCGCGAGCGCAAGGATTTTGAATGGCAGATGGTGGTCAAGATGATGATCATCTGCCGCGACCTGATGGTTGGCAATCCGCGGCTGGCGGAATTGGATTACGGCGAAGAGGCGCTCGGCCACAACGCCATTATCGCCGGATTCCAGGGACAACGCCATTGGACCGATCATTTCCCCAACGGTGATTTTCTCGAAGCCATGCTCAATTCGTCCTTTGACTGGAACGGCATCCGCGAGCCTTATATCATGGCTACGGAAAACGACAGCCTGAACGGGGCGGCCATGCTCTTTGGCCATTTGCTGACCGATACGGCGCAGATTTTTGCCGACGTCCGCACCTATTGGAGTCCTGATGCTGTCAAACGCGTAACCGGCCAAAAGTTAAGCGGCAAGGCGGAACATGGCATCATTCACCTGATCAACTCCGGCTCAGCAGCCTTGGACGGTTCCGGTCAACAGCAACACAACGGCGAATCCATTCTCAAACCTTATTGGGATATAACGACCGAAGAAGTGGGCAAATGCCTGGATGCGACCAGGTGGTGTCCGGCTGAGCAGGAATATTTCCGCGGCGGTGGTTTTTCATCCCAGTTCCGAACCATCGGTGAGATGCCCGTCACCATGTCGAGGATAAACATCATCAAAGGCATCGGTCCGGTTCTGCAACTGGCCGAAGGCTACACCATCGACCTGCCGGATGATATTCACACGGTACTGGACAAACGCACCAGTCCCACCTGGCCGACCACATGGTTTGCGCCCATCCTGACCGGAACAGGCGCGTTCAAGGATGTTTACTCGGTCATGGCCAATTGGGGCGCGAATCACGGCTCCATCAGCTACGGACACATCGGCGACAAGCTGATCACCCTCGCCTCGATGCTGAGAATTCCCGTTTGCATGCACAATGTCGCAGAGGAGCGAATTTTCCGTCCCGCCACCTGGAGCGCTTTCGGCACCCAGGATGCGGAAGGAGCGGATTACCGTGCCTGCGCGAATTTTCGGCCGCTGTATAGTTAGATGAGTGCATGGTGGCTGTCATAGCCGGGCGTTTCTTCTTCATTGAGCGTCATCGTTGGGAGGGGGAGAGGATATTTTTCGTATGCGCTCAATATTTTATGGAAAATTTGAAATCCATGGCAAATAAAACTCATAATTGCTACTAAACGCATGGTTGCATGAGTGCATGGCTGCATGCATTCATGCAATGATGCATCCATGCAGGAATACCTTTTTGATTCAGTAGTCAGCAATTTTTACCACCATTTATTGAGGGCATACGGTGAAAGGGACCTCTCCGGTTTGACTGAGGATTCACAAGGTATTCAAAAAATCGCTTGACATTCTCTTTGAAAATCATTAGATATTTTTGCAAACTTGATTTTTGATAATGTTTTCTGACTAATGTTTGGATACTGTTATGTCCGATGCAATTGCTTTTGATACCCTTGCTTATGCAAAAAAGTTAAAATCCGTGGGTTTCACCGAAGATCAGGCCGAGGTACAAGCAGAGGCTTTGGCAAAAATCATCGACGAGCGGCTGGCAACGAAACAAGACATTCTTGCCCTACAAAGAGAC
>METF01000172.1:0-120 GCA_001771235.1 Candidatus Zhuqueibacterota bacterium RBG_16_48_16 | reverse complement strand
GAGACATGAAGGAAATGGAGACATCTCTCAGACGAGATATGAAAGAATTGGAATTACGCTTGAAACATGATCTGACACTCAGACTCGGTGCCATGATGGCAGCAAGCATAGCCATTGTTG
>METF01000171.1:4689-4924 GCA_001771235.1 Candidatus Zhuqueibacterota bacterium RBG_16_48_16 | reverse complement strand
GCTGAATATTTTCATATAAACCACCTTATTTTTGCTTTAAAAACCTTAATAGCAACCAACATCTACCAAGGCCCTGCCTTATTACTTATTGATGAGAATAGGGTAATAAGGTTAAAATGTGTGGTGACCATTTTTCTACTAAGGTTAAAAAGACAAAAATAAGGTCCAATTTGGACGAAACTGCAACAGCCTGGAATGCAGGACTCTCCTTACTGGTTATTACCGTCAAATGTTT
>METF01000171.1:1077-4592 GCA_001771235.1 Candidatus Zhuqueibacterota bacterium RBG_16_48_16 | reverse complement strand
GTAAATCATGGTCAGGGCGATTATGCTCAGGATGATGAGTGTGTTAAAGACATCCCAGCCGTTCCAGCTTGCACGCGATTTCTGTTTATCTTCTGCCAGGGTTGTTGAATAGGTCAATCCCCGGAGTTTTTCCTCGGTCGGTTTGCTGGTGAACAGGCTGACGATAACCATAACGGCGACGACGATGAGGAACAATGACGGCCCGTAATACAAGAAATTCACATTGGCCAGCTTGAGAAAGTAGCCACTCGCCGAATTTATAAAGACATCCGCAAAGAGCTTGACCATTCCCAAGATAAAACCGCTCACCAGGCCTGAGATGGCGCCAAGGTGATTGATGCGTTTCCAGAACAATCCGAGTAAAAAGACGGCGGTAATCGGCGGGGCAATATAGGCCTGAACCTGTTGCAGGTATTCGTACAAGGAGCTGGACAGCGACTGAAGAATAGGAATCCAGGCGATGCCTAGCACCACCACAACACCTGTGGCTATTCGACCTACAGTCACCAAATCCTTTTCGGACGTTCCCGGCTTTAATTTCCTGTAGATGTCCATGGTGAACAGAGTTGAGCAGCCGTTAAAGACAGCAGCCAGCGAGCTCATCAAAGCTGCCAACAAACCCCCGGCAACGACGCCGCGAACACCGACGGGAAGCAGCGTAGCGACCATTGTTGGAAAGACTTCGTTTGGTGAATTAAAATGCAGTTTGCCTTGAGCCGAAAGGGCAACGGCGATGATTCCCGGTACGAGAAAGATAAAGAAGGGAAATAATTTTAAATAAGCGGCAAAGATAGCGCCCCGCCTGGCATTGGTCTCATCCCTGGCGGCCAGGGTTCGCTGAACGATACATTGGTCGGTGCACCAGTACCAGATGCCGACAATGGGAGAAGCCAACAATAATCCAAGCCAGGGAAATTGTGAATCCATCGGTGGAAACATGTTCAGCTTTTCCGGGCCTACTGTGTTTACCACGTTGCCCCAGCCTCCTGCCGTAATCAGCCCAACAACGGCAACCGTAATTGAACCGATGAGCAGCACGGCTGAATGCATGGCATCGGTATAGACAACCGCGCGGAGGCCGCCCAATGCGGTGTAGATTCCGGTGATGATCACGACAATGAGCGCTCCCGTCCAGAATGGGATGCCCATGAGCGCTTTAAAAACAACTGCGCCGGCGAAAACGGTGACCGATACTTTTGTCAGTACGTAGGCGACGATCGATATCACTGCCAGAAACCAGCGCGATGCCGAAGAATAGCGCAATTCCAGAAATTCCGGCATGGTAAACACTCGTGATCGGAGATAAAAGGGGACGAAAACCCAGCCGAGCAACAATACAACCCATGAGTGCAGCTCGTAATGGCCCAGGGCAATTCCGGTTTTGGCGCCGGTGCTGGCCAGTCCCACGATGTGCTCTGACCCGATATTGCTGGCAAAAATGGAGGCGCCGATCACGTACCAGGCAACATGCCTGCTTGCCAAAAAGAAATCCGTTGTGTCTCTTGCCTTTTGTTTCATCGCCCACCAGGCAATGCTGCCAATCGCAATAAAATAGAGCAAGACTACAAGCCAATCCCAGATGACAAATGTCGCCATAGCAAACACCTTTCACTTTTAATTGTGGATTTAGCACCAGAATGCGCTAAAACGCTTCTCTCTGAAGCCGTACTGGTGAATTTGTTGACCTATGGTAAAATTTCGGAGAATATAAGCACTGTGGAGTAATTTCGCAAACGGTTTTCTAAATTAATCCTAACCCGGATAAACCGGAACCCAATAAAATACAACCACGAATTTGCACGAAGTAAAATTGTCTTGCCATACAAATTCGTGAAATTTGCTTAATTCGTGAAAATTCGTGGTTAAATTTTTCAGAATCTAACTTTTGCCATATTTGTACAAAAATTGACTTTTAAGATACTGAGAGCTCAGTTATCGGTAGCAAAGAACAAGGGGTGGCCTGTATTTGCCGCATAATACCGTTATTACAGGCAATCGTGAGCCTGTGGCTGTTTGCCCCTCATCAGTCCACCCCTTGCCCTATTTGTAAGTGAGGTTTTACAACTATTTGACAAAACAGCTTGACATTGTCTAAAATCTTGTTATTTTTTCACGGCATGTCTATCCGATTTCCTTTTGAATAGCGTTCGTTCAGTCTCTAAATAATCCCAAAAATTAAATCAACCAAGGAGGAGAAGGATGGTAGCTCATGGTGCCCAAAAGAGTGGAGCATCCGGTGGCGAGGCCTCGAAATGGCTTTTCTGGACCTGCTTCATCGCCCTGGTAACAACATCGTTTGGCTTTATCATTCGAACGCAAGTAATAGGTGACTGGGGCGTCGAATTTGGATTAAGCGAAACGGAAAAAGGGACGCTGCTGGGTGTTGGCTTGTGGCCTTTTGCGCTGTCGATCATTTTAATTAGCCTGATTATTGACCAGGTAGGTTATAACAGAGCTCTATGGTTCGCTTTTGGATGCCACATCGTTTCGGCGATAGTGACTATTTTTGCTTCAAATTACACAGTGCTTTATTGGGGCACTTTTATTCTTGCTCTTGGAAATGGGGCTGTTGAAGCCGTGATTAATCCGGTTGTGGCAACGGTTTACTCGAAAAATAAGACAAAATGGCTGAATATTCTCCATGCCGGTTGGCCAGGAGGCATGGTCGGAGGCGGCTTATTGATTCTGATTTTGATCCCGGAATTACATTGGAAATGGAAAGTGGGACTCGTTCTGATTCCAGCGGCGATTTATGGTTTCATGATGCTTCGAGCAAAATTCCCGGTTCACGAAAGAGTACAAGCCGGAGTTCCCTACAAAGAGATGCTGCAGGAAGCTGGCGTTGTTGGAGCGGGCATTGTCATTCTTATTGCTGTTTTTGCGGTTGGTCCAACATGGTCTTTGGCCTTAAAACTTGTTGTCGCAGGTGTATTCATTGTTGCCTATGGTCTGTATGTCCGAACAATCGGTCAGCCGCTGTTCATTTTTCTGCTATTGATTATGCTTCCACTGGCAACAACCGAATTGGGAACCGATAGCTGGATCACCGAGCTGGTCAACCCGGTTATGGCAAAAATCGGCATTAGCGGCGGCTGGGTCCTGGTTTATACCGCGTTTTTGATGATGGTTTTGAGATTTTTTGCCGGACCGATTGTGCACCGGCTGCAGCCCTTGGGACTTTTGGCTACATGCAGCGCCATAGCCATTCTGGGTCTCGTTCTCTTGTCCAGGACCGCCGGTATTATGATTTTTGTGGCGGCAACGATATATGCTCTTGGGAAAACCTTCTTCTGGCCAACAATGCTTGGCCTTGTTGCCGAGAGATTTCCCAAAGGTGGTGCCTTGACTATAAACGCCATCGGCGGTATGGGAATGCTCAGCGTCGGTGTCATCGGCGCCGCGTTCCTGGGATATATCCAGGACAATAAAATCGACAAGGTGTTATTAGAAAAAGATCCAAACCTCCACGCCCAGGTTGTCATGGTCGAAAAGGTGAGTGTTTTCGGTAAATACCA
>METF01000171.1:0-834 GCA_001771235.1 Candidatus Zhuqueibacterota bacterium RBG_16_48_16 | reverse complement strand
TTGATGGAAGCTTAGGACTACCTCATGACGGCATGGGGTAGTCTTTTTTGTAAACAATCATAGGGAATAATCTGGCTGTTTCCAGCGGCCTTCTGAGAAGCAGGATCGATGTGAAGTGGCTAGAGTTACATCCACTCAAGTCACTCTAATTACTCCAAGCACTCAAGGCACTTCATTCGAACATTCTTAATTATTTTGACCTTTTTATGCGGGCTGAGTAATTTGAGCACCTGTGATCAAGTTACTGTTCTCATTCACCAAAATCACTCAACCTCACATTTTGCGGTGGATCCGGCGCCAGATTATCGGTCGTTTGGCTGAGAGAAAGATTAGCCTGGATCGTTTCTGCCCCGGCAACTACCTCCAGATCTATCGTTTTGGTCTCGAATCCTTCCTTGAAACAGACCAGATCGTAGCTGCCCGGCTCGACCGCTGCAAAGACGAATTGGCCTGATGAGTTGGAGCTTGTCTGGTAAAACAGCTCGCTCCCTTTTTTCAGTTGCAGGGTGGCCCCGTCAACAGGCTGGCTGTTACCCGCATCGAGCACTTTTCCTTCGACCCGCACAGCCGATCCATCACCACCACCACCGGCCTGATGCGTCCAGTCGGTCCAGCCCATATTCTTACCGGGACTGGATGCGCCGGAGGAATGAAAATTTGTCCCATAGTGATAATCGATGAGCCAGGAGTTCCAGGTGTCGTAGCCGGCCCTGGACAAGATTTCGGCCTGTGCGACCACGCCCTGCAACCCTTCCCAGGGATAGCCGGTGCTTGCCGGGGGAAATTGAAACGATCCGCCCCGCCTCATATCATCGGGTATGACGCCATCGATGG
>METF01000170.1 GCA_001771235.1 Candidatus Zhuqueibacterota bacterium RBG_16_48_16 | reverse complement strand
AAGGTATGCAAAATGAACACCGTTTTGAACGTTTTGACATTCTTAACAAAATAAAGGAGCAATGCTATGAAAAAAGTCCAGCCTTTAATCCTCATGCTGTTGACGTTTGTCTTTTTCCTGCCAACGGAAACAATTCTGTCGCAGGCCCTGCCCGAACAATTACCCGGCCTGGACACCAGTCCTGCGGACATTTCCGCTTATCGCCCTAGCCGCAACGAAGCACCCATCATCAAGGTGGTCTACAGCCGGCCGCAAAAGAAAGGCCGGGACATCTTTGGCGCTCTTGTGCCCTACGACAAGGTCTGGCGTACCGGGGCTAACGAGTCCACCGAGATCACATTTTACAAAGATGTTAAAATGGGCGACCAGAGTGTGGCCGCCGGAACCTACGAATTGTTCACGGCTCCCACTGCAAATGAATGGACGATCATTCTGAACAAGGAAACGGGTCAATGGGGCGCCTATTCCTACATGGAAGCTTCGAACGTGGCGCAGGTGAAAGTGCCGGCGAAACAAACGGAGAAGGAAGTGGAAGCCTTTACCATTGTCTTTGACAAAGCGGAAAACGGTGCGACCATGTTCCTGGCCTGGGACAAAACCTATGTAGCCGTGCCGTTTAGCTGGTAATATCGTCTTGCTGATGCCGTCTTGCTAAATAGAGTCTGAATGAAAACTATTTAGTTTGAAAATTTGTTGTCATTGCGAGGCATTTCCTTCGACAAGCTCAGGACAAGTTTTGCCGAAGCAATCTCCTGAAAAGTAAGGGGATTGCTTCGTCGTTCGTTCCTCACTCCTCGCAATGACACCGTTGACAAGGAGTTTTCGTTCAAGCACTAAATAGATGGCATCAGCTTTTTTTTCAAGTCAATCCCCTCCTCAACGACATTCCTGATTATTCCTTCAAAATACACATCTGCGGTATTTTACAATATCCACTAAAAAATATTTAAAATATTTGCGACACGGATTAAAATGTTTCGTTGACCTGTTGTAGTGTTCGACTACTCTCATTCTCAGGCGGATCTCATCTTACGGAATTTCGGAATTTCGGACGGAACGGACGCAACATTATTAGATTAGCCTCTGTGACGAGCTTCAGTGGTAGCGTTATGAGAGAGCGTGGACAATTGCCTTTAAGGGGAATCGTTCACAGCTTTCAAATTTAATCATTCTGCAAATGAAGAGTGGTGGCTACCGTGTGCACCGCCTACATGATCTTTTCCAACATGCACTGCCTACATGATTCTTCCCAAAGTGGCGCACATGGTAGCAATCGCTTTGCAAATGCAGAGTGAGGGCTGCCATGTGCACTGCTTACATGATCCCTTCCAACACCCAGGAGCTCTGGCAGGAATAACAACATTACGGCGTATTCCAGACATGCCAGTAGATGTGGCGTGGTGAAGCAAACGCTGTATGAGACAAACATCAAAAAAGCCATTTGGAAATTGTTGGAGTGGTGGCAGACAAATATCCTACATCATCTGAGCACGTTTTTGTCGGAGCGGATCCAAAAGTATTAGCCATCCTGGATCTGGTTGAGCTTGTTTCTGATACAAATACGACGATTCTTATCACAGGCGAAAGTGGGACAGGAAAGGAAATCATCGCCCGAATCCTCCACGAAAGAAGCTCGAGAAACAGCGAACCGTTTGTTGCTGTAAACTGTGGCGCCATTGCCGAGACCTTGCAGGAGTCTGAGCTGTTTGGCCATTGTAAAGGCGCTTTCACAGGCGCCGTAGCCCGCAAATTCGGCAAGTTTGAGATTGCGGATTCCGGCACAGTTTTCCTGGACGAGATTACCGAGATGAGCCCAGGAATGCAGGCAAAATTGCTGCGAATTCTCCAGTTCGGAGAATATGCACCGGTAGGATCTGCCGAAAATCTCTATTGTGACGCACGCATTATTGCCGCAACCAACCAGGATTTGCATTCTCTTGTGATGGTCGGACGATTTCGCCATGATCTGTACTACAGGTTAAATACTATCCAGCTCGAGCTCCCCCCCCTGAGAGAGCGCAAAGGGGATATTCCTTTACTCATAGACCATTTTATGAAGGATTTCAAAACGGAATATTCCAGGAAAGATCTTGAGATCAGCCTCGGAACAATAGAGATATTGATGGGCTATGATTTTCCCGGAAATGTTCGTGAATTGGAAAATATCATAAGAAGGGCGGTCGTTCTTTGCCGCGATGATGGCTGTATTCATCCTCGGCATCTGCCCAACGAGATTTTGGGAAAAAATGGTCGGTGCAATCAAAAACCTGCGACATTTCACGAAGCCAAAGCCCAGGTTGTCGAGGACTTTGAGCGCAGCTATTTGATTTCAATCTTGATAGAATCAAGAGGCATAATCTCCAGGGCGGCACGAATTACCGGCCTTAGCGAGCGCAACTTTCACGAAAAATTAAAAAAATACCGAATTGCCGGAAAAGATTACAGGAAACAATGACCAAATCCTGATGAAAGCATCCGTATGGCCTGATGTTTCCATCATGATTTATGGATAAAAATCCTTCCCTTATCTTCCTCCCCCAAACTCTTCAGGGTCATTCGACACTTAAAATTACTAAAGATAGAGATCGCTCCTCCGCAACTTTTTCTCAAGCCAGAAGTGGCCTTTAATTTGCTTTCTTCCATCCTCACTGATCCCTGATTTAAGACCTTTAGAGAAAACGGACTTGCGACATGCGACCGTTACAATCTTTTCATATATGCCTCATCGGGCAAAAGTTGATCTACGACCTGCCGCTCATCCGAAAACTTGTCTCACGAAACAATGTCACATTGATTGACCGGGAAAATCTGACGGCTGCCGACGCTATCTTGAATTCAGTGAATGTGGTGCTGCTCGACTGCTATAACAGCAACAATATCGAATCAGAGATCCTGCCTCAGGTGGCGAAATTGAAAAAAGATTTTGCTTGTATATTTGTCATCGTCCTGAACGGAGGGCTCTCGGTAGAGCAGATAGCTATGGTATTTAAGGCCGGTGCCAATGATTACTTTGCTGAGCCTTATGATTTAGATATGATTGTCGAGCGCGCGGAATTCTTTGCTTCCCGATCTAGATAGCGCTTGAACGAGAACTCACGCAGTTATTCAGCAACATTGCATCTAACATCTAAACGTGAGGTTAAAAATATGTTATCCAAAAGAGTAGTCCCATGGATTTTCATCATTGTGCTTATTTTTCTATTGCCAGGCCAAATGCCAGCACAAACGGAAGAAGAAGAGGGCGAGGATGAAGAAGGTGCCGAAGCTTTTGTGGGTACACGGCCGGTGCTTCGGGCCGGCACGCTGGGGTCGGACCTCCATTTTGATGGAAATATGAATGGGCCGGCATGGTGGGCGGTTACCGACTCTATTGCCGACCTCATCACCATAGAGCCGGAGGAAGGCGGTGTTCCCGCCGGCAGGACGGTCGTCAAAGTTCTGGCCAATCGCAATGAAATCGTCGTGGGCGCTCGCTGTTATGACAAGGACCCCAGGGGAATCGTCTCCTTTTCCAAGGCGCGGGACACCGAGCTTGATGAGGAAGATCATCTTGTCATCGTCCTGGATACGTTCCAGGATGGTCGTTCCGGCTATGTCTTTGCCGTCAATCCGAGCGGCGCGCGTTTCGATGGCCTGGTAATCGAACAGGGTGAAGATGTGAATAGCGATTGGGATACCATCTGGGAAGCGATGACCTCCCAGGATGACAAGGGCTGGTCCGCCGAAATTCGTATTCCGATTAAAAGCCTCAATTTCAAAAAGGGACTTACCGAATGGGGTTTCAATGTGCAGCGCCGCGTACAGCGCTTGCAGGAAACCAGCCGCTGGTCAAGCCCCACGCGCGACCAGGAAATCGAACAGACCAGTCGCGCCGGGCTGTTGACAAATCTGCCGAATTTCGATCTCGGCAGGGGTTTGAGCATCCGTCCCGCAGTCTCCGGCAGAACCCGTAAACCTGAGCCCGGGGCGGAAACAGACTATGAGGGAGACCTCAGCCTGGACATAACCCAAAAACTGGGGCCGAACCTGTTATCGGCGTTGACGGCCAATACCGATTTTGCAGAGACCGAGGTGGATGTCCGGCAGATCAATTTGACCCGCTTTCCCGTCTACTTCCCGGAAAAACGAACCTTCTTTCTCGAAGGAGCGGATATTTTCGAATTCGGCCTGGGCCTGGACGAGGATAATCTGCAGCCGTTTTTCAGTCGTCGCATCGGTCTGCTCGGCTCCACGGAAGATGATCAGACACAAATCCCAATCAATGTTGGCGGCAAAATAAATGGTCGGCTGGGCAATACCAATTTGGGAGCGCTGGTTGCGAATACCCGCAAGGTGGAAGAATTCGCCGTGACGGAGGATTCCACGATCAGGGTGCAGTCGACGACAATGGGAACGGTGCGGATCAAACAAAACGTTCTTGAGGAATCTTCGCTGGGAATGCTGGCCAATTTCGGCGATCAACAGGGCCGCTCTGCAAGCTGGACGGCCGGGGTGGATTTCACCTATCGCACCTCGAGCTTCTTGAATGACAAGACCTTTCTTGTCGGTGTATGGGGCTTGCTCAACAATCGTGAGGATTTGGAGGGCGATAAATCCGCCTACGGTCTCCGAATCGATTACCCCAACGATCTGTTCGACGTCAATTTCACCACCTTACGCATCGGCGAGGGCTTTGATCCCTCGCTGGGTTTTGTGCCTCGAAAAAACGTTCATATATGGGACTTTACCGGGGATTTCAAGCCACGACCGGGCGGGGCATGGATACGCCAGATGGTCCATGAGTTCTCCTTCAGGCTGTATAATAATCACAGCAATAGTGCATGGGAAAGTTATGCTTTGCTGATCAGGCCGCTCGATTGGATTTTAGAGAGCGGCGATCGGTTCGATGCCGGTATCGAGTGGGTGGGCGACCGCCCGCCCGAGGAATTTGAAATTTCCGATGAGGTGAACGTTGCCCCCGGCTCTTATGAATGGCAGCGATACTCCCTGGGAGTGAGCTCGGCACAGAAGCGTAAAATCAGCGCCGAAGTCAGGTGGGAAACAGGCAATTATTATAACGGCGAGCTGAACACGCTCGAGGCGACTCTTGCGTTAAAACCATCGTCTTTCCTTACACTGGAGCTCTCCGGAGAACGAAATACTGGCAAGGCGAAGGTGCTGGAAGATGAATCCGAAGAATTCATCGAACAAGACTTTACCGAGGAATTGTTCGGCGCCCGGCTGCAACTGAATTTTTCCGCCAATTTCCAATTGAGCAGCCTGACGCAATATGATACGCAGAGCCGGGAGCTGGGCTCCAACAACAAGCTGCGCTGGACCTTCCACCCGCTCGGCGACATCTTCCTCGTCTATAATCACAACTTGATCCGGCGAGTCGGCGACAATCGCTGGAAATTCGTTTCTAATGAGCTGCCGGTGAAAATTCAATACGCGTGGCGGTTTTAAAATGACCATAAAGGCAAGACTATTGATCTCAAAAAAGAGCATTTAACACAATATTCAAATAAAGCTTTTTTTAATGGTTTTGCCCCAAATCGTTTTGCCTTTCAGGGAAGCGTTTCTTGATGGATAACTTAAAATTAAAACAAAGAGGAAGAGCAATATCATGAAATCAACATACAGCAGTTTTAACCGGAGAGCATTGGCGATCACCTCACCTGCTGGGGCGATGCTTGTCGTTTTCACTTGCCTGGGGCTGTTTTTCGGCTGCGTCAAGGCGAAAAACAGCAAGAGCGCCAGTAAGACAACTGAGAAAAAATTCGAGGACTTTCCCGACGCCTTCGACCGTTCGATCCCGATTGACAACCAATGGATGCCCCTGCAACCGGGGACCAGGTTTGTCTATGAAGGAACGACCATCGAGGACGACGGCACCGCCGTCCCACACCGCGTGGAGATCAACGTCACCGATCTGACTAAAGTGATCGCCGGCATTCGCTCGGTCGTTACCTGGGACCTGGACTACAGCGATGATGAGCTGGTGGAGGCGGAGCTTGCTTTCTTTGCGCAGGACAACGACGGTAACATCTGGCGCATGGGCGAGTACCCGGAGGAATATGATGAGGGTGAGATGGTCGATAACCCGGCATGGATCCACGGTCTTGAAGATGCGAGAGCGGGGATCATGATGAAAGCAACGCCGCAGCCCGGCACACCCAGCTATTCGCAGGGATGGGGACCGGCAGTGGACTGGACGGATCGCGGAAAGGTGGACCAGATGGGACAAAAGACATCCGTCCCCACGGGCAGCTATGAAAATGTTCTGGTGATTGCCGAGACCAGCCAATCCGAGCCGGATGCGGAACAGCTCAAGTACTATGCGCCAAGTGTGGGCAATGTTCGGGTGGGATGGAGAGGCGCGGGAGAAAAAACAAAAGAGACCCTGGAGCTAGTCAGGATCGAAAAGCTCGACGCCAAAGCCCTGGAGCAGGCTCGCGCAGAAGCGATGAAACTGGAAAAGAGTGCTTATAAAAACAGCAAAGTGTACGCTCAAACCCAACCGTTGGAGCGCAGCCAATTCGCAGAAGGCCAATAGAGGTGGGATAAAGCTGACTAAAAAATAAAGGCAAAATAATTTGATGACAAAATAATGCGACCGATTATAGAGGCATGTTCTTTTTTTCGATATTTCCTTCCATCTATAAGCAGGCATCAGTGATCTAAATATTCTCCAATAAACGACCTTATTTTTGCTTTGAAAATCTTAGTAGCAACATCTAGTAAAATCCTACCTTATTACCTATTAGATGAGAATAAGGTAATAAAGTTAAAATGTGTAGTGATTATTTTTCTACTAAGGTTAAAAAGACAACACGAATAACACAACAACTTTTTCATCACATAATACAGGAGGTCTGAGATGATCCGTTGGATTGTTGGCGCGAGCATGAGGCTTCGACTCGTTGTGGCTGCCATCGCTGCATT
>METF01000169.1:8507-22769 GCA_001771235.1 Candidatus Zhuqueibacterota bacterium RBG_16_48_16 | reverse complement strand
ATGCCTTTGAGCGCTCCCTTGACCCCGGTACCCAAAAGTGCATCGATGATGAGATCGGGAGGATAGTCAAGAGCGACGGGCATCTTGTCAACGAACAAAGGCCGGTGATTCATGTTCTCCAGGATGGCCAGGTTAGCGAGGGCGTCGCCGCGGATTTTCTCTCTTGCAGCGAGGATGAATGTTTCTACCCAAACGCCGGCGTTGATCAAATGGCGTGCGACAACATAGCCGTCGCCGCCATTGTTCCCCGGGCCGCAAAAGATGGCAACTTTTTTATTCTCAAACCGGCCGAGAATGGCGAGCGCCGACCGGACGATGCCGATCCCGGCGTTTTCCATCAGGATGAGGCCGGGTATTTTTAATGTTTCAATCGAATACCGGTCCATTTCGGCCATTTCATAAGCGGTCACGACATATTTCATTTTATCGGGTCTCTTTCTTGTCAACGACGATGACGGCTGCGGCGGATTTGTCCGAATGGCTCAGACTGATAAAAATCGAATCATCTTTAAAAAGCTCTTCGAGTCCGCCGTATAAGCGGACATAAGGCTTTCCGTCATCGGAGCTCAGGATTTCAGCTTCGTGCCAGTCAAAATGCGTGAGCGTATTGGATGGGATACATTTTATCAAAGCTTCTTTGGCGGCAAAACGAGCGGCCAGAGAGTGGACCGTGCCGGATTTTTTTTGGCACTGTTCTATCTCATTTTGAGTGAACAAACGGCTTAAAAATCTGTCTTGCCAGCGCCCGGCAATTTTTTTAAAACGGTCGATATCGACAATGTCTAAGCCAACGGCTCGAATCATAAGATTTTAGTGTGCCCTTATCTACTTTATAAATTAGGACTTGGGAAATTATTCCGCAACAACTTTTGCTTGCTTGTTAGCGATGAAAAATGTATTTTAGCTTTCATTTTTTAAGCCAGATTCTGACACTATGGATACGACCAACTCATTCCTCATTCAAAAAGCCCTGGAAGGCGATGAAAGCGCTTGTGCCGCCATTGTCGCGCGCTATCGCGGCCAGATTTACAGCCTTGTCCTGCGGATGGTGAAGAATCGCGAAGAAGCGGAAGATTTGACCCAGGAAACGTTTATCAAGGCGTTCAGGGCACTGGCCAGTTTTAATGCGGAATATGCGTTTTCCACGTGGCTTTATAAAATCGCCGCCAACAATTGTATTGATTTTTTTCGTAAAAAACGATTAAAAACTTTTCCTCTTGATAATCCCATCCAGGTAAAAGATGGTGAGCTCCATCGCGAATATCCCACCAGCGATCAGGGCCCCGAGCACGGATTGATCTCCAAGGAAAAATCACTGCAAATCCAGGAGGCCATCGATTCCCTGCCGAAAAAGTACAAGGAAGCGATCATTTTACGGCACAGCAAAGACAAATCCTACGAAGATATTGCCGCAGAGCTCAATATTCCTTTGGGCACGGTCAAGGTGAGAATATTTCGCGCGCGGGAAATGTTAAAAAAGAGGTTAAAAGATCAGCTCCGTCCCTGAAGAGCAGCGAGAAAATCCACTCATAAAAATATAGGAGATGTTATGCGTCGATCTACCGGATTGATTGTGATGTTTGCCTTTGCCTGTTTTTTCGCGCCAATGCTTGTGGCGCAGAATTTCGAAGGCGTCATCGTCAGCAAAACGACCGTCGTCAGAAGCGCCACGGCAGGGCCGATGGATATGATGAAGAATTTGATGAAAAACATGCCTCAAGATCAAAAGGAGGCGGCGGAAAAGATGATGGCGGATATGCCGTCTCAAGGCAGCGGTGGCCCGTCCGAAAGGGAAGAATTTATGCAGACGATTTACCTGAAAAATGGCAAGATGTGCATCGAATCGGAAGCGGAAGATGCACCTGAGATTTTGATCGATTTCAATAGCGGCATTGTGCGCAATGTCATGCACGATAAAAAAGCATACATGGAAATGAACATCGACGAGCTGAGCGAACAGATGAAATCCATCCAGTCAAAGATGCAGCAGGCCGGTTTGCAAACGGATGAAGGACAACAAGCGGAAATCAAAAAAACAGGGAAAAAACAAAAGATCAATGGTTTTACATGCGAACAATATGTCCGTGATGAGGGAGATGAAACAAGTGAATATTGGATGACAAAAGATGTAACTTTTCAGGACCTTTTTGGCAGCGACTCGAAATACATGAAAACTGTTGAAAAAATGATGTCCATGGATAAAATGGCCGGCAAGGGATACTATGATCTTGGAGGCTATCCTGTTCTCATTATTGAAAAAGATCCACATTCCACCACGACGACCGAAACCATGAAAATTGAAAAAACGAAAGTGGCCGACTCGAAATATAAAGTTCCGGAAAATTATAAAAAAATGACTATGAGCGAGATGATGGGCTTCTGATAAACAGTCATTCCCGAATCTGTATCAGCTTTCCCTCGCCGGCTTTGAAAAGCAGGGTAAAAATCTTTTCCCCTGCCGAATCATCCCACCTCATTCGCAGCGGTCGTTGCTGCTCGTTTGTTGCAATCTCGTTTACGGCCGTGATTTTTTTCGACATGATGACGGCGATTTTTTTCCCGTACTGGTAATCCTTATTCACCAGCAAGGCATAGACATTTTTTCTCTTGTCTTTAAAAAACCCGACGAGGATATGTTCTCCATCGACAAAGGTTATCGGCAAATTAGCGGCTAATGGCTGGCAGCCGGGCGGAACCGGCGGCGTATGGTAAACGCCGGTCGATGTCGCATTGCCCAAAATATTATACAAAGCTTTAACAGCCGTATTTAATTTCGCGACGTCGTCGTAAGTATTTGTCGTCGCCCCCGCTTTATCCAGCAACGCATCCTGGTAGTCCCATTCTTTGGTATTTGGCCGCGAATAGGTGAAATAGACCACGCCACCGGCTCCATAGGCCAGGCCGCTAAATATTTGCAGTCTCAGGTGGGCCGGTTCGGGATGGGGATATACCGCGTGGCCGACAGTCAATGCGGAGCTCCAAAAAGGAATTCCGGCGCGCAGAGCACGCGCTCTGACCTGTTCGAGATTGGCAAAATAATCACCCCGAAAAGAGTAGTTTGTTATGGGAAAGTTTTCCAGCACCAGCACCTGTGGCCTGACCGTCCCCATAAACAGTTCCAGGTACTGCGAATAGGATTCACTTCCGGTCTCGACCGGTGTTGCATAATTCGGATGAATGCTGATGTATACAAAATGCGTGGAATCTTTTTGGCCGATGTGGTTTTTCAAAACCGCCAACCGGTTCAAGTCGTTGATTTTTGCCTTGTGGGTAAGATAATATCCCCAGAGAGCGGGATGATGGCTATAATCGGTGACGACCGTATCGATGACGCTGAAGTTGGAATCATTTGACGAAAGCCACTTTTCGATACGATCATCGGCAATCAAAAGCCGCAGGCCGGTCGAAGCGGCGACGTCCAAGGCCCTGGTGTTCAGCTCTTTTGTGCCATAAGGTGAATAGCTTATTGTAAAACCGGCATTCTTCACCCGTTGAAAGGCCTCCGGGGAGATGTTCTCCTTGTCCGGCCCCAGCCAGGCCACGACGGCGGGAGCGGGAGCGGATGGCTGCTGAGAACATTTGATCGCACAGAGAGACAAACCGCTAAAAAGGGCGCAAATTGTAACAAGCACATTTCTCATCTTTTGCTCTGCGTTGCTAGAGTTTTAATAGCACAGCGACTATCCGGGTATCTGTCACGAAATCCCAAAGACAGCAAGGTTCACAAAATTATCAAATAATATTTCAAATTCAACCCGGAAATTTCTGCAAAAACTTGACACCCTGCGCAATATTTATTAATTTGCGGCCATCGGATTTTTCGTGCCGGCGCTAGACGTGTCGGCCGCTTTTCAGACTTGCACTTTCCGCCGCACAGAAAAATTGCCATCTCTTTTTCCCTCACCTCATACTGTGACACTATCTAAAAATATGGAGTTTGATCATGTTGACCTATTCGAAAAGAACCGATCCCTTTACCGGGGAAGAGTTCGTTGAAGTCCCGTTTAAGGGGCTTTCCCTGACGGAACAGCCCGTCTTCAACAAAGGGACAGCATTTACCGAAGAAGAACGGCATGCACTCGACCTTATCGGCCTGCTGCCGGAAGGCATCACTACCCTGGAAATTCAAAAAAGGAGAACCTACGGAAGTGTTTCTGCCAAACCCGACGATCTGGAAAAATACGTTTACATGCTCTCGCTGCTGGATCGCAACGAGACGCTGTACTACGCCCTGGTTCTCGAACATCTTAAGGAGATGTTACCCATCATTTACACGCCGACGGTTGGAAAGGCGTGCCAGCAATTCAGCCACCTTTACAGGCGCCGACGGGGGCTGTACATCTCTTCGAAAAACATTCAACTGGTCGATCACATTCTTGACAATGCGCCTTTCAGGAACCTGGCCCTGATCGTCATATCCGATGGGGAGCGCATTTTGGGCCTTGGGGATTTAGGCGCGGGTGGCATGGGCATACCCATCGGCAAGATCAGCCTGTACGTTGCCGCCGCGGGCCTGCATCCGGCGTACTGCCTGCCGATTCTCCTCGACGTGGGCACCAACAACGAAGAGCTGTTGAACGATCCGTTATATATCGGATTAAGACAACAAAGACTTACCGGCGATGCATACGATGCTATTGTGGAGCATTTCGTGAATGCTGTCAAAAGAAAATTCCCGAACGTTCTGTTGCAATGGGAAGACTTTGGCAAAAACAACGCCTTCCGCCTGCTGGACCGCTATCGCGAGCGCATCCTGAGTTTCAACGACGACATCCAGGGCACCGGTTCTGTTGTTCTCGCGGTACTCCTTTCAGCCATGAGGCTGAAAAGAGAAAAGCTCAGCGATCAACGCTATGTCATCTATGGCCAGGGCCAGGCGGGCATCGGCATCGCCAGACAGATCGTCGCCGGCTTGAAACGCGAGGGACTGGCCGATAAAGAAGCCAGAAGCCTTGTTTTTGGCATCGACAAGGACGGTCTGCTGGTGGAGGGTATGCCGGTTTCCGAAGAGCAAAAGCTGCTGGTAAAGGGTCGATCTGTCGTCGCAGAATGGCAGCTCGATGATCCGAATAAAATCTCCCTTGTCGATACGATCCGCAATACAAAAGCCACAGTGCTCATCGGCGTTACCGGCCAGGCGAATGCCTTCAATGAGGAAGTCATCAGCCGGATGAGCATGAACTGCGAACTGCCGCTCATCATGCCTTTATCCAACCCCACATCCAAAGCAGAAACAACGCCTGAATTCGCCCTGGGCATTACACGCGGGAAATGCCTCATTGCGACCGGCAGCCCCTTCCAGCCGGTGAAAATAAACGGCCGGGAAAGGAACATTTCCCAATGCAACAATTTATACGTGTTCCCCGGCGTCGGCCTGGGCGCCCTCATCTCGGGCACGCCCAAAGTGACCGATGAGATGTTCATCGCCGCATCCAAGGCGGTCAGTGAGCTGGTACAAGATGGCGAGCTGAAGGACGGCCAACTGTTGCCGCCCATTCAGAATATTCGCCGGGTTTCCGAAGAAGTGGCCTTTGCCACGGCCAGAGAGGCGCGCGACAGCGGATTGGGCCAGCGTGCCGATGACGAAAAACTGAGGAGCATGGTGCAGCAGGCGATGTGGGTGCCAAAATATCTGCCCTACCGGTATGTGAAAAAAGCATCTATTTTGTACATTTAGCCAATTTTTGCCACAAAGTCACGAAGCCACTAAGGATCACAAAAAATTTATTTTAACAAAACCTCTTGAACATTGATCGTGATCTTCGATGCAACGCAATTTGTTATACCCATAAGAATTCCTTGTCAACCTTTGTGTCTTTGGGACTTTGTGGCAGATACCTGAATGGTCACGATAGAAGGTCTAATCTTTGGCACCTCGGATATTGGTAATGAGCCCGGCTATAAGATTGAACGAATAAATAACCGCCAAAGCGCAGCCGACGCCAATTACTGCGCCGCCGAGAGCATCAAAAGGATAATGCACGCCCACATAAACGCGCGATATCGCTGCCAGGGAAGCAATGATAAAATAAAGCCGTTTGGCTAGCGGATAATAGTAAGCAAAAAATGTCGCCGCGGCAAAAGAATTGGCGGCATGTGAGGAAGGAAACGACCAGGAGGTTTTTCGACCAATGAGCATGCGAACATTTTCCAGCTCCACGCACGGCCTGGTTCTGGCAAATAACGGCTTGACAACAAAGGATGAGAATTGATCGCTCAGCAATATTACAAAAATAATCAACAACGCGGCGATCCGGCCTTTCTTCCCCCCTTTCCACAGCAACAGGGTGTAAATGATAAAAAAGATCGGAAACCAGTGATACTTTTCCGTAATAAAAGGCATGAACCAATCGAGAAATTCATTGTGCAGCGTTTGATTGATAAAATAGAAAATCGCGGTATCGATGGATTGTAGTGTATGTTGCATGTTTATGTCCATTTCTCTAAGATATCGACCTGTTCGCCGACGCTGACTCGACCCGGTGTTTCATGTACAAGATTTTGGCCGAACATGACTTTGCCGTTCACTTTCCTAAAAGTTGCCAGGGTTTTCAGCGGCTCCTTGCCGGTTCTGCCGGTGGCAGGATCGACCGTCGTTATGATACAACGGCTGCACGGCTTGACCACATAAAAGACCTGTGCGCCAATTTTGATCTTTTTCCATTTGTCCTCGGCAAAAGGGTCACAACCTGAAACCACCAGGTTTGGCCGAAAACGATTCATCGTTACCGGTTTTTGCAGCCGGGAAAATATTTTATGCAAAGAGATTGTTTGGATTATATTCGTCGACAAAATAATAAATAATACCGCAAAGAACAACCAAACAAAAGATGCGGGCACTGCGATCATGCAAATCTGGCAGCAAAAAATAGAACGACTCCTCAAAGACAACGTCTCTTTGAGAATCGAAAAAGAAAATAGCCGCCTTTTTGAATCCGTCGAGCCGATGCTGATGGCGTTATTCCGCTGCGTCAAAGATCATCCGGCTATGATGAAAAATGCGACGGTCATCGACAAAGTGACCGGCCTGGCCGCGGCTTACCTCTGCATCGTTGGGGAGGCCAAAGAGATTTATACTCCCCTCGCCAGTGAAAGAGCGTTACAACAGTTGGCGCAACACAACATCGTCATCAAAGCAGGGCAAACCGTTCCGCAAATCCTGAACAGAGACAAATCCGCGCCCTGTCCGATGGAGCAAATGGCCTATTCCTGCAGCTCGGCTGCGGATTTTTTTGACAAACTCGCCCGACGAATCGAAGCACATCGGAAGGCGATTTGACACTTTTCGTTGACGGTTGTCGTGCAAATGTATCAAGACGGGTGGGTTTGAAGATCATTTGCCCAGTTTTTATTTTCCCGTTTTTAAGATATTTTCTCTCACCGGGGCAGGGAATTTTGGTTGTGAAAATCCCGATTTTTTCATCCCTATAACCGACTAAAATTCAGCTTATTACGCCAGCCACTTTCCCCGGCGCTTAACGGACAAACTCGTGACAATGACTGAGCCGACTCTCTTTTTTGGCGCCTGTTATATTATTGGGCAATTCAGGCACGGTGTTTGTATAAGCAGAGACCAGCAAGACGATCCATCAGTGAGTATTGAATAGAGATCGCACCAGCAAAGGATTGAATTCGAAAAGCATCATATTGAACTGACACCTCAGCCTGATACTTGTACGATTAAAGATTGTCAGAGTTCGCTAATGGCCAGGCACCTCGGTAGGCATCTTTGCACAAGCTGCATCTGCACTGCACCAGTGAACTCTGACATCTTTATTTCAGGCAATAAAAAACCCGAAACTTTTCGGGCCTTCTATTTTCTCCCATTCTCACCAATTCGATTTATTCGAAATACATCACTTCCCTTTCCAGCCTCACGCCGAACTTTTCATAAACCCGCTCCCTGAGCATCTCCTCCAGTTTTAGCACATCCTGGGCCGTCGCTCGTCCCTTGTTGTAAAAGATATTTGCATGCTTGATATGAACCGCGGCATCCCCCACGCTGGCCTGCTTGCTGCCCACCGCGTCCAGATAGGTGGCCGCGGCAATGGGATTGCCCAGGTCATCCTTGAGATTTTTGAAATACGACCCGGCGGTGCGTACCGTTTCGGGGGGCAATTTGCTTCTGCGGATCTCCACTATGTCGTCGATGCGTTTTTTGATCTCTGCATAATCCCCAGGCTCGAATTGAAATTCGGCTTCGAGCACGATGGCCGGATGCCGTTTCAGCCTCGATGAGCGATATGAAAATTCCAGGTAATCGTTACTTACGGATTTTACTTTGCCGTCCGCCGTCAGGATTTTCGCGCTTGATAAACACTGGCCGATGTTTTTGCCATAAGCGCCAGCATTGCCATATATCGCCCCGCCCACGGTTCCGGGGATTCCAGATGAGAATTCGCAACCGGTCAAAGAATGCTCCAAACAAAACCGGTTCAATGCCGAAAATTGGGCACCGGACTCCGCCCGGATGCAGTTCTCACCCAACTGCTCGATCCGGCCGAACTTGATGACGGCGACCAATCCGCGAAATCCCTTTTCCGAAAAGAACACGTTGGTGCCGTCGCCAATAGCCAGCATGCGGATGTCCTGTTTAAGGCAATAGCGATAGAGATTTATCAGATCCGTTTGTGTGGTGACCTCGGCCAGGTAGTCGGCAGGGCCACCGACGTGAATGCTGTTATAATCCTTTAATCGAATATTGCGCCTGACTTCCAGCTCTTTCGGGAACGTGATCCTCATAATGACAGCTTATTCCACCACCCGCCTGATTTTGGCGCCAAGTCCCTGGAGCTTGCCCTCGAGGTTCTCATAACCGCGATCGATCTGCCGGATATTGTAAATCGAGCTTTCGCCGTGTGCGCATAACGCTGCGATGATCAACGCCATTCCGGCGCGGATATCCGGACTTTGCATTTGCGAGCCGATGAGCTGCGACGGCCCGACGACGACCACCCGGTGCGGATCGCACAGCACGATCCGGGCGCCCATGGAAACCAAATAATCGACAAAGAACATCCGGCCGTCGTACATTTTTTCAAAAATCAACACCGTCCCGCTCGCTTGTGTCGCCCCGACGATGACAATGCTCATGAGGTCGGTGGGAAAGGCCGGCCAGGGACCATCATCGATTTTGGGTACGTCGCCGGAAAAATCGGGCTGTATTTCAAGTTTTTGCCCTGAGGGAACCCATACGGCGTTATCCCGAGTTTCATAAGCAACGCCCAGTTTCCGGTAGGTCGATTTGATGACGCAAAGGTCATGGGGATTTACATTTTGGATCGTCATTTCCGAGCCGGTTACCGCGGCCAAAGTGATATAACCGCCCGTCTCGAGGTAGTCCGGGCCAATCGTATGGTCCGTACCGGAGAGCTTGTCAACGCCTTTTATGTGCAGAATATTGGTGCCGATGCCCTCTATTTTTGCGCCCATGGCAACCAGCATCCTGGCCAGTCCGGCTACATGCGGTTCGCAGGCAGCGTTTCGCAACACGGTTTCGCCCTTTGACAACACCGCAGCCATGAGCACGTTTTCCGTTGCGGTCACCGACTGCTCTTCCAAAAAGATGTCCTGCCCGACCAGCGTCTTTTTCTCGATAATATATTTTTTGTCTTTTTCAGAAACACGGGCGCCGAGACTTTCAAACGCCGTAAAGTGGGTGTCCAGCCTCCTCCTGCCGATGACATCGCCGCCGGGGGGCGGCATGCTTACGTGATCGTGGCGGGTGATGAGAGGACCGGCGAGCAAAATCGCTGCGCGGAGGGAGCGGCATTTGTCCGAATCGAGCTCCGAGCCTTTCAGGTTCCTGCTGCATAACCGCACATCGTTTTTATCAAGGTCTTCTATTTCCACACCGAGCTCATGCATAATATCGAGCATCGAATTGACGTCGCCGATCCTGGGGACATTGCGCAGAGTGACAGGCTCATCGGTCAAAAGGCAGGCGGCAATGGCGGGCAACGCTTCATTCTTATTGCCGGAAATAGTCACCGAGCCGGATAACGGATGTCCACCTTCGATCACATACTTTTCCATGTCGCAGCGGCTTTCTGGTTATGGATGGAATTTATGCAAACAAGACAGAATGAATTAAGAGAGGGATATGTTACTCGTCAGCCATGTCGTCGACAGGATGATAGGATAGTTCAAGATATACAAGATTATCGTCGATCTTGCAGCATCCATATCTTTGTTCATCCTGTGTGATCCAGTTCATCCTGTCCAAAAATAGGTTTGATTCACTGCAGAAAGTCAACGATTCCAATGTAGCGCAAAACAAGGTTGATTTCAAGGATTAAAAAACTCGTCATGTACGATCTTCCGCGCCGTGTCGGCAGCATCCCGCTCCACCAGCACTTTGAGGAAAAGCTCCCCTGAAAGTACCGCGCTGAGAGAAATAGCGAATTTTGCCAACACCTTAAAAAACCGCCCGGCTGCCGGAGTGCCCACGCCCACGCCAGTGCCGATCAGGGACAAGAGCGCTTTGTCCCGCTCTATTGAAAACTTCACATCCATCTTTCTGCACAGTGCTTCGATACGGCAAGCTTCCGCACCGCTGCACGCCAAAAGAGCGGTACCGGCCAGGTATTGCCACAATTTGACATCAAACCGTTCCGCGGAGAGCCGGGGCAACAGGTTGGGCACGGCGCCCCCGGCATCGGACATGCGGAAAACGACGAGATCGCTATCCACGACCACTCCGGTCGGAGAAAGATCGCTCATATTTTGTCGCGTCACAATCGTCCCAACCTCTCCCGTGGCCGACAAACCCAGCGACAAGCTGATATTGTGTTTCTGGGCAAATTCGACCGCCGCTTTGTGCAACATCCGCGCACCGGCGGCGGACATCTCCAACGCCAGGTCATAGTCCACCACGTCGAGCCTTTGTGCCTCGTTGATAAAGCGCGGGTCCGCCGTATAGATGCCGTCAACGTCCGAGAGAATTTCACAGGAATCGGCTTCCAGCGCTGCGGCCAGTGCAACAGCCGTGGTGTCCGATCCACCCCGCCCAAGCGTGGTGATCTCTTTGGTGGTTGACACGCCCTGGAACCCGGCGATGACTACGATTTTGTCTTCGGCCAGCGCTTCCCGCAACCGATGGCCCTTGATTTCCACGATTCGGGCGTTGGTGTGATTGGTGTCCGTGACCAGGCCGATCTGGCTGCCGGTGAAGCTGATTGCCTGGAATTTTCCGGTGGCGTTTATGGCCAAAGTCACCATGGAGATGGATATGCGCTCGCCGACGGAAATCAGCATGTCCAGCTCGCGCGGCGTCGGATGGGGATTGACCTGGTGGGCGAGCTTGATGAATTCATCGGTGGTTTTGCCCATGGCCGAGACTACGACGACCAGATCGATGCCCTGCTCCTTTCTCTCGACGATTTTGCGGGCGATCTTTTGCACCTGCTCCGGCGTTGCCAGCGAGCTGCCGCCGTATTTTTGCACCACAACGGGACGTTTCTTTTTGGGTTTTTCTAATACATGAGAATGAGACATAGATTATCGGTCCTCTTCCGGTTCTCCCAAAGGCATCAAAACTTTATATCAAAGTAGGACAAGTTTAGAACTTGTCCCACAGGCTCGTCGCCGCTTTCAGGCGATGTTGCACCAACTCGCACCCTTCGACAGGCTCAGGGCATGCATCGCCCAGTAAGCCTCGTCCCACTCCGCCGCCGTAAAACCCAACACATCAAACACAACGTCGTCCAGCGCTTTGCAGTCGGGCGGCGTATTGGACTCCACTGCTGTCATTCTGAGCCGAGCGTTTTTTGCGAGGCGAAGAATCTCTTGCATCTACAAACGAGATTCTTCGCTTCGCTCAGAATGACAGGCTGGCTTTTGTTATGCTGAGCCCTTCGCTGGCGCTCAGGGTAAACTCCGCGAAACATCTCTGGAACCAATGACGAGATTCTTCGCCCGCTGAGGCGGTCTCAGAATGACAGATTCATTCGGCGTACCAACCTTCACTTAAGTCCCGCCACGATGGATTCATGGCTTCGATAAGAGCAATCTTTTTGATTCGCAACCAGCCTTTGATCTGCTTTTCCCGGGCAATAGCAGCCGTGACATCCGGCGTCTGATCGAAATAGACTAATTTATCGAGATTGTATTTGCTCGTGAAACCATGAGTGATTTTCTTTTTGTGCTCATAGACGCGGCGTTTGAGATCGTTGGTTACACCTGTATACAACACACCGTGCTTTTTGTTGGTCATGATATAAACGTAGTAATCGTGCATGGACTTCTATCCTTATGAGATTCTTCGCTTCGCTCAGAATGACAAGTTGATTGTTAAGTCACTGCGCACCCGCAGAATGACATGAGGGCCTGTCATTCTGAGCCGAGCGTTTTTTGCGAGGCGAAGAATCTCTTGAGTTGAAGGCAGAGATTCTTCGCTTCACTACGTTCCGTTCAGAATGACATCCTGTGCTGTCACCCTGAGCGGAGCGAAGGGTCTTGCACAACATCGCCGGAGATTCTTCGCTTCGCTCAGAATGACAACGGGACGCTCACACACTCCTCGCCTTCTTCAACCCATTCTGCACCAGCTCGCACCCTTCGACTGGCTCAGGGCAACCATCACCCAGTAGACCTCGTTCCGCTCCGCCTTGGTCAGTCCCCGCGCATCAAATACAATGTTGTCCAGCGCTTTGCAGTCGGGCGGCGTATTGGACTCCACTGCTGTCATTCTGAGCCGAGCGTTTTTTGCGAGGCGAAGAATCTCTTGCATCTACAAACGAGATTCTTCGCTTCGCTCAGAATGACAGGCTGGCTTTTGTTATGCTGAGCCCTTCGCTGGCGCTCAGGGTAAACTCCGCGAAACATCTCTGGAACCAATGACGAGATTCTTCGCCCGCTGAGGCGGTCTCAGAATGACAGATTCATTCGGCGTACCAACCTTCACTTAAGTCCCGCCACGATGGATTCATGGCTTCGATAAGAGCAATCTTTTTGATTCGCAACCAGCCTTTGATCTGCTTTTCCCGGGCAATAGCAGCCGTGACATCCGGCGTCTGATCGAAATAGACTAATTTATCGAGATTGTATTTGCTCGTGAAACCATGAGTGATTTTCTTTTTGTGCTCATAGACGCGGCGTTTGAGATCGTTGGTTACACCTGTATACAACACACCGTGCTTTTTGTTGGTCATGATATAAACGTAGTAATCGTGCATGGACTTCTATCCTTATGAGATTCTTCGCTTCGCTCAGAATGACAAGTTGATTGTTAAGTCACTGCGCACCCGCAGAATGACATGAGGGCCTGTCATTCTGAGCCGAGCGTTTTTTGCGAGGCGAAGAATCTCTTGAGTTGAAGGCAGAGATTCTTCGCTTCACTACGTTCCGTTCAGAATGACATCCTGTGCTGTCACCCTGAGCGGAGCGAAGGGTCTTGCACAACATCGCCGGAGATTCTTCGCTTCGCTCAGAATGACAACAGGACGCTCACACACTCCTCGCCTTCTTCAACCCACTCTGCACCAGCTTGCACCCTTCGACAGGCTCAGGGCAGGCTCTGCCCAGTAAACCTCGTTAGGATTTGCCGCGGTGAGACCTAGCGCATCAAACACAATGTCCTCCAAGGCCTTGCAATCAACTTGATTAATTTCTTCAAAAATAGATACTGTTTTTCTTCCTTGTATTCTCCGCAACTGAGTCAACATCATGAAAGCGGTTTTTTTATTCTAAACTCTCTTACCAATTTTTTGAAATGCTTTCCCCGCTCTTCAAAACTCCTGTACTGATCCAGTGAGGCGCACATGGGCGAGAGCAAAATGATATCGCCCGATTGGGCGGAGCGCGTCGCCCGCTGAAAGGACTCCTGGAGATCGTTTGTCTTACATACTTGGACTTTTTGGTCAAGATTCAAGCCAGCGTGTATCTTGTCGCGGCTGGCGCCAAAGAGATACAACATTTTCACTTTCTCGTTGATCAACGGCTCGACTCTGGAAAAATCATGCTCTTTGGCCAGGCCGCCGGCCAAAAGTATCAAGGGCTTGTCAAATGACCGCAGCGCCCAATACAAAGCATCGGTGTTGGTGGCTTTGGAATCGTTATAAAAATGGATTCCGTGAGCCTGCCCCAGGTATTCGATCCGGTGCTCGATGCCGTTAAACGTCGACAGCTCTGTAGATATCCGATCCAGCGGCACACCGGCGGTGATGGCGGCTGACGTAGCCGCGCATACGTTCTGATAATTGTGCCAACCCTTGAGCTTGATATTCTTCACGGAAGTCAGGTGATGCTCGCCATATTCGTCAA
>METF01000169.1:2697-8474 GCA_001771235.1 Candidatus Zhuqueibacterota bacterium RBG_16_48_16 | reverse complement strand
CCGCTTCCGGTTTCCTTGTAAAGCTGAACGGCAATTTTTTCGATTTCGCCGAGCCGGCCAGCTCGGTCACCTGGGGATCATCGGCATTGTAAATGATCGCGTCATCCTGCGTTTGATTTTCCAGTATTCGGGCCTTTGCGGCTATATAGTCCTCATATCGTGCATACCTGTCCAGGTGGTCGGGAGACAGGTTCAGCATGACGGCGATGTTGGCGCGAAACAGGCGGATTCGCTCCAACTGGAAGCTGGACAATTCCAGCACGGCAAAATCGGCTTTACTGAGCTGATCGGCCCGATCGGCAAAGGGGATGCCGATATTGCCGCCGACAAACGAGCCCGGGAATGTCGTCCTGATGAAATTGCCGGTCAGGGTTGTGGTGGTCGTTTTGCCGTTTGTGCCGGTAATGCCGATAACCGGCGCCCGGCAAAACCAGGAGGCAACCTCGATTTCACTGTATAAAGGAATTCCCTTTTTTAATGCCTTTTGCACGACCTCGATGCGTTCCGGTATGCCGGGGCTGATGACGATAAAATCGGCCTGCAACAGGCGCTCGCCGGAGTGGCCGCCGGTTTCGCAGGGAATATGATGTTGCCGCAATTCTTTGAGTCGATCGGATAATTGCAAAGGTTCTTTTATATCCGATACAAAGACGTCGAATTGATGTCGTTGCAACAGTTTGGCAACGGCCATCCCGCTCAGGCCCATGCCGAGGACGACGGCTTTTTTCCCTGGGATGATGTTATGGCATGCATTCATAAAAAGTAAAAATGACAAGATGACGGGATTTACAAGGATGGACAGGATCAACTCACGATAGAATTTTTATCTTGTGAATCCTGCTTAATTTTGTGATCTTTTAGAAAATTCAAAAATATCAAAGCCTGAGATCAACCATATAAAAAAAGCTCCATTCGAATAAAATAAATGGAGCTTTGACATTCAAGCTTTATAAAAATAATTGATGTGGCCATCATTGCTGCTGATTTTGCCCCTCCAATATCTGGCGCAGTCTTTCCAGCTCGCGCTCGGCCTTGCGGCGTTCTTCTTTTATCCTCTCCAGCTCCTCCTCAGCCGATTCGGTTTCGCGGCGCTCGCGGACGATTTGCTCGAACAACTCGCGCCGGCTCTGGGCCTTTTGCATCAGGATGTCGCGCTCGGAAGTGCGAAAGACCGACGTTGGCAGCAGGGTCATTTTGGCGCCGACATTGATTCGCCAGGTATTGTAGTTCGGCATGCCTTCAATCGCCGCTCTCGGGCCGACGGTTTCGTCTTTATCAGCCGTCAAACGGTACTCGCCGGAAACGATGAAATCGAACCAGCGGTAAGGTTTGTATTTCACGCTGGCATTCAGGTAGAGATAGCTCTCGCGGCTGGCAGCGGTCAGCGGCGGTTTTTGCAGCCAGGCATTGCCAAACATCTCTATCCCATAATCAAAACTTTCGGAAGGGATGGTAAAACCGATGGCATAAAGCAGCTCCTGGCTGGGATGCAGCACCTCGACTTCATTCAGGTATTGTTGTTCAACCAAATCTCTTGGCACCAGTTCCTGACCCACATCATTGTGATGCAGGTAGCCGAGGTTGGCATGCAGGTTAAACGAATCTTCCGGGTAAAGAGGATCGTAAGCGTAGCTGGCCAATCCGGTAAAGCCCCATTCCACTCTGCCGGCGGTATAATCTTCGAAAAGCACATTGTGCCGCTCACCGGTAGGGAAGCGGGTATTCAATTCCAAACCATAGGTCAGCGAGCTGGCTTTGGGACCGAAAGAGCCAATTTTCAAGCCGATGAACGTGTCCCACGGGTATTCTTCCGACTCGCCCTGGTGAACGTCCTGGTAGAAAAGAGGTGTGATGGTTAGTTCGAAATGTGGCCCCATACCATAATTGAGGCTGACAAGTCCTTGTACATCCCAAATGGTATAGGCGGTCTGAAGCTCAGCCGCTGACGCCGGAAACTGTCCGACCTTGCCCCAAAAACGTGTTTGGGATAAAAAAGTCAGCCTGCCGCGCTCCTGCACCCAGGCGGACTTTGTATGCGGAAGGCCTTTCCCACCATTAGTCACAATGGCATATGAGCTGCTGAATACAAAAAACACAAGTGCCAAAACCAACATTGCCTTGAAACTTTTCATTGCCCAACCTCCAAACAAAAAATAAAAATTAAATACAATGGGTTAAATCTAATATATTTGTAAAAATAGTCAAGTCAAATCTTTTTGTCTTTCATTGCTTAATAAAATATTTCCAGTTGGACTCGCTTCCGGAATTGGGCGATGGTCCGACCACATCGATCCGCCAGCGGTAGTGTTGATTTCGGGTCAGTTGAGAGATTTTCGCATTGCCATCGGTATTAAAACCGACACTCTCATCGGTGCCTTGATAGCTTGTATAAACCCGCATGATCCATATATATTCCTCGGCGGTAATGTCGTATAGTTTCAAAACATAGGATTCGAACGAGAAATCCGGAACGCTCCAATGAAACATCAGCTTCTCGGCCATGGATTCGGAAAGGCTCATCGCCTTGGGCAACAATTTATAGTCTACCGTATCGGACGGCTCGCTTTTGTGTTTCTTTTCATCAAAACCTCGAATATAGTAGTAATATCGCATGTTGAGCTGCACATTCGAGTCGGCAACCACATCGACAAAAAAACTGTCCTGTTTGCCAATTGTTTTAACCAATTGATACTTTTCCTCATTCTCCGCACGCCGGTACAGCTCGAATCCCTCGTATTGCTCGTCGGGCTGCCATTCGATGATGAATGCATCCATATCTTCAATCGCATCGATGCCTCTTTCCTGCTCCGACATATCAGGCGGATTCGGAAATATTTTCGGCACAGGCAGCAGCACCTCCGGCCCGCTCGAATTATCGGAACAGGCCAGCAGGCAGAATGCTGCCAGCAGTAAAGAGAAGAAAATTGTCTTCATCTTCATGTCCCACCTTTTTGAGGTTTAAAGTCGAATGGACGTGCTCAGCCTGTGGGCGTTATCGAAATCCAGGGAGACGAACGCATAATCGATTATAAATCGCCATAAGCGAATTCCGGCCCCGGCCGTCAAGCCGCCCTGGTTATGCCCGACCCTGAGTGCCAGATAGTGCAAATCGACCTCCGCTCCGAAGAGCTGCCGGGTTTCA
Organism: Candidatus Zhuqueibacterota bacterium RBG_16_48_16; assembly: GCA_001771235.1. Classification (GTDB taxonomy): domain Bacteria; phylum Zhuqueibacterota; class Zhuqueibacteria; order Residuimicrobiales; family Sediminimicrobiaceae; genus Sediminimicrobium. The sequence continues at coordinate 5,332 of METF01000169.1, read as the reverse complement.
TACTTTTTATGACTTGTCCAAAAAAATCGTAAAAAGGCATCTTTTAATCCCAGGTGATGCTCATAGCTTAGACCCAGCAAATAGCTTTCGTCGACGCGATCTTCCTGCCGGGTGCTCCAGACGATGGATGTTCTGGTCACATCGAGAACGGAAAAACCGATGGCCATGTCGCCATAAGACCGGGAACCCAGGAATTCTCCCACATTGGTTTTGAACATCGCACCCAGGTCCAGTCCCGTGCCGGATGCGCTGGCGGTGTGCAGAGATTGCCGCAAAATTTTGAGATTTACGCCAAACGGGATTTCAACGGGCAGGTCGATAAACAGCCAGCCCAAAGGCACATTGGCGGTGAACACTTTTGAAAATGAAAAATAATAGACATCCTCTTTGTCGCGAAAGTAGCCGGTTGGCGAGCCGTCCGGCCGCAAGCTGAGATTGCCGTAGCGATCCGCATACGATTCACCGTTCAGCTCGGGATACCTGGGGATGTCATCCACGACAAATCGAGTCCAGTTTACCGACACGGCGGCACCGCCGGGCAGTGGCATGGCAAATCCGGCCCAGTTATAGTTGGCCATGGGATTTTTCAAGCTGCCGAAGGTGGGGGCGTGCATCAGACCGATGACCGGCCTCTTGAGCAAGCCAAGAGAAGCGGGATTATAGACAAAACCTTCTGCCGAACCGAACAGCCCGGCTGCCGCACCGCCAATCGCCAGAGATCGGGCGCCAATACCCAGCTCCATAGAAGAGCCGGCGTATTTTTCCGCCGCCCGAGCCGATGAGAACATCACGGCTAAGAAGAAAAACAAAAAGAAAAAATATTTACACCTGTTTTGGGACAAGTAGTTCCTCACAAATTTTTTATACTAGTACTACAGCGAAAGTTTGCCATAGATGAGAGATTTTTGTTACCGATCACAGGATACCTAAAACATAACAAAAATTACCGGCCTCGATTTTTTAGTTCGTAGTTCAAGCTTTAGCTTGCTGAGCAGCCTAAAGGCTGAACTACAAACGAAACAGCAATTGCACCAAAAGATTAATCCGGTAAATCTTTGTGAACTTGTTACCCTCAATAAAATTCAAAACAACATATCCCTGTGACATGACTGGTTACGATTAATCTAACTTTTTCAATATTTCCAACCTTAGTAGAAAAATAGTCATCCTTAATATGTTAACCTTATTACCGCATTCTCAACAAATAAGGTAATAAGGTAGGATTTTGCTTCATCTTGATTGCTACTAAGGTTTAGCACAAAAATAAGGTTTTTGATAACTCCTCAATTTAGAATGTGAAAAGTAGTAGCATAATAAATGACCAAAATCTAATACATTTCTTTTGAGACAAGCTGTTGGTAAATTGCTGCAGAGTCGTTCATTTCAGTTTCGCCAGCTTGCCGGTGATTTCTTTGCGTTTGCCGGAAGATTCCGCAATGAACTTGAAAAAATAAACGCCATTGGCGATGTCATCTCCGTTGTCGTCTTTGCCGTCCCATACTGCCTCGTGATAGTCCACACCCGATGGATTCGGATCCTCATTGGCGAGCCGGGGATCGATTGTGCGGATGAGCCGTCCGGATGCCGAGTATATTTTTATAGCCAGGTAATCCGAGGAGCGAGTGAGCAGGTATGCAAAAGTCGTTTCTTTGCGAAATGGATTGGGATAGTTTCCGAGCACCTTGACGTCGAACTCTTCTGAGACGACGAACTGTATCTCATTCACCGCGCTGACGTTGCCAAAACAATCCGCCGTCTGCATCTGCAGGGCGTGCTGGCCCGCGGAAAGCTCGGGTTTATAGTCCAGGACGATCAAATTGCTGTTGCTGACCGAATCCGGCAAAGACAGCTCATCTTTTTGCAGCATCCGCCCGTCCAGCGACACCCAGGATTTTGCCGAAAGAAAATCAATGCCGTTGGCATCCTGGAACGAAATGGTTATTTGCGGTTTTGGCGTGACAAATGTTCCCTGGACATGCTGCTGGCCGTCGACGGAGACTTCTATTCCTGGCAGAACATCATCCGTTCCGCGCAGCACCGCAAATCGTCCTAATTGCCGGACGGAACATTCGATGGCTCCGCCGTGAATCGTCGTGGGCAGCTTGAGCCATTTTTTCATTCGAGGCTGGAAAACGAACCAATTCATTTCCGCTAGAATGTCCGAAAGCAGCGAGTCCGGCAGCTCCGGAATATTCAATTTCAAACGGACGGGATTCTCGAGGCCGCTGCCATTATGAGCAAAAGAAATCTCGTAACCCGGCAATCCTTGCACGGACTGCAGGGCCGGCTGCTCGAAAATATCAATGCCTTCCAAACGTTGTATGCTTAGAACATCGGGCGTTGACATTAGCCGGCTTTCAAAAGCCACACCTAACGTATTGTCAATGATCATCGAATCGACAAAGGTGTCGTTCGTTTGCAGTCCCCGCGCCGGAAGATAGTTGAACATATTCACCTGCACAGCGGATTGAGCGGTATTATCGTTTACATTCGGGTCCCCCGTTTTGTTATCCGGATCGACGATAACCTTGATGTCAACGCTACCCGCATAAGCGGAAAACGGCACGGACGCCCATGTTTTTTGCGAGGCGGCGACACTCACCGTATCGCTGCCGACAGAATTCCATGTGGCTGT
>METF01000169.1:0-2686 GCA_001771235.1 Candidatus Zhuqueibacterota bacterium RBG_16_48_16 | reverse complement strand
GCCAGGAAAACAGGATGGGTACTCTTTCGGCATCCGTATCACCATTATTGGTTATTTCCGCGCGGAGGCCGACCGTCTCTGCCGCTGTCAATGCAATCGAGCTACTAATGACCCTCAAGTCGACGCCGGTTTTCAACAACCAGGTAAACGAATCGCTTTTCAATGATCCGCCGCTTAACAGCTCGACATAAAAACTGTAAAGCAAATAATAGCCGTACCGGGCTCTTGCAACCGCTTTTGTCGTTCGAAACCAAAAACCGGACTGCCAGGACATGGCCAGCGAATCACCGGCTATCGAACACCACACTTTGTTTATATCCACACGCCTTTTGAATTTGATCCAGAAGAACAAGCTGTCTTCATCCGCAACTGTGACCCGCGAAGAATCGAAATGGACGCCATCCAGGGTAAAAGCGCGTGAGCCGTGCACCTGCCGCAAAGCGAGCGGATCGTAGGCGTAGAAGCGAATGAAACCTTGTCGGGTAAAATTTTCTTCAAGCGGCAGGATCAGCTCAGTCCAGGCGGACTTTAGATCGATCTGCTCGCTTGCCCGTGAAACAAACTGTTCGTCCACAACATCCATATACAGCGTACCGTTGGCAAAGGGCAACTGTACCGTAGCCTTCAGACTGTCTCCCGGCAAAGGCGTCTGGTTTTCAATATCGATCGCCCCTTTTTCCTGGGGCATCACCAGCCTGGTGGCCGGATCGCCCAGCAAATGGTATTGGTTCACTTGCGATTTTGCCAGGTAGGAGCCGTATTTGGTGTAATAACTGATCTTGCCGGCGCTTAATACTTCGCCAACCGTCAGGGTGGGATTCTTGTAGAGGCACTTCAAAATTTCGGTCTGCAAATAGAAATCATTATTAAGCCAGCCGACGCCGCTTGCGCCAAAAAAAGCAACCGCGCCTTCGCCAGCCGTAAACAGCAAGGCATCGGCCAGGTTGCCGGTCGTGGGAGACTCAAAAGAGCCGGTGAAACAGGTCATGCTCAGCACCAGCGGAAGTTTTCCCTGGCTGTAAATTCGGTCGGCATCTTCCAGCCGCATAAGGCCGTTATCCGCCCATATCGCTCCGCCGCCATGGCCGTGAAAACTCATGATGGCGCAGCCGTCGCTAAAATAATCCAGCAGATCGGCCGTGCCGCCGAAAAACGGATCGTAATCGAGTGAATTGTCCTTGACAGTAGCCAGTCTTCTGGTATCGTATTCCTTTGGCGTTTCGCCCACCAGCTCCCTGGCCTGATCCCGAAAGACAAGACCATTGCCGGCGATGAACAACATTCTGTTGCGCCAGTCACCTTTTGGCGGCTCGGTCTCGTAGGCGATAATTTTTTTAATGATAATCTCCAGCTCTTCATTTGTGCGGACCGGCAAACGACCGATATGGAGATCGGGCAGCTCGTCGTCGCCATCGACCAGGGCATACCAATTATCGCTGGCAGCCGCGCCGAACTTTTCGGTCTGTCGCATGTAAACGGGGACGAGATCGAGCGTATCACCTTTCGAATCATAACGGATGTATGAGCCGTCGCCAATGAACAGGACGAATTTCAACTGCGGCGGCAACCAGTTGTCGTAGGCCCAGCGGAGGAAATCCTTGAGGGCGTAAGGGCTGGGATGGCCGTGGTTGAATTCATCATAAACATCCTGGACATCCACTTTTAATACATGATAGCCCTGGCCCTGCCGCAGGCGGACGAGCTCATCCAGTGCCGGTGATTGGGAGAAGCGTTTGTGGGTGACGACCAGGTAATCGGCCGCCTGGAAAAAAGATTTCAACATGCTGGGCGTATCGACCAACATCGTGTCGGGCACAAGTTTTTGCTCCTCCGTCAGGGCGACGTATTCTGTTTCCTTCGAAGTGACGTAATCCTGAAAGCTGGCCTGCAATGAGGTAAAGCCGTCGAAATCGGTCACTTCTTCGACAGTGACGCCGGAAATCTTGCTCGATCCCAGCTTGTAAATATCGACTTTCGGTTTCTCAAAGCCGTCGATGCGGAAGAGGAACTGGCCGGAGTCATAATCCGGCGGAATGCCGAATTTGATAAAATCCTGGTGCGCTCGATAAAGACGGGGATAGGAAATTTCAAACCAGTTGAGCATGACAAAATCAAACGAGGTGATCTCTTTTTGGTTGACCAGCATGAGCGTATTACCGAGATGATTCAGCTCAGATGCGGTGATCTTGGCGTCAGGCGCCGTTTGGAGCACGGCGGTGTTTTGGTCGTACCACCGTTGCGATGTCAAATAGGTGTCGTTTAAGAAAACCGCCACATCATGCTGTTGGGAAGTTTCTTCGTCATAAGAGCGACCGCTCATCATCACTTTTACGTAGACATTGAGCGGAGAAAGCGGATCCGGATTATACAGATCGAAGGGGTATGCCCTCTTTTTCGCGGCGGATATGCCGGAATCATAGAACCAGCGGTCGCGAAGATCGTCCGATTTGTAATAGCTCAGCCGGTCGTAATAATCGTCCCGCTCGATATGCACCGTCTCGTAAAAAGAAAAAGGCCGCTGGTAACGAAACAGATTTTCCGACGGAACCAGCCCGTCTTCTTCCACCAGCCATTGGCCTTTTTGCTCGCCCCAGGACAACCAGTAAACGTTGACCTTTGAATAGGTGTCCTGGTAGATGTCAATCGATTTGTCCAACAGAGTTTTCTTGCGCTGCTCGCCCCAGAA
>METF01000168.1:15358-18174 GCA_001771235.1 Candidatus Zhuqueibacterota bacterium RBG_16_48_16 | reverse complement strand
CCGGTCAATTTATATATTCCATCCCGGCTGACTTGAATTTTCCATCTATTCGAAATGAGGGCTGAGGTTTTATATAAAGAAGGCTTTTTGCTTTGGGATTTTTGATCCGTCGCCGAGATCGTCGCAATGGATTGAATGAGCTGCCGCTCGTCTTGCGGCAAATTCGTCGTTCCCTGCTCCCGGCCCTGGACAATGTCGATAGTCAGCTTGTTGATAAAAACAAGCTGCGTGGACTGCTGCGCGGGCTGAAAGGGGTAAACAAGAAGCGACCAGATATGGTTGCCGCGAAAATCTCCCTGGTAGCGAAGCTGGGCCGGAGTTGGCGGGGATAACGGCAATGACTTTGAATGGACATTTTTATTGCTCAATACCGTATCCGGCGCAATGGCGACATCGCCCGCAGGCGCCAGAGGATGTGCCAGAGTCAACCGCGTTTCGGAGCTGGAAACGATTTTCAGCTCCGCCTGTCTTGATGATAAATGCAGCGGGAAGGAAAGGTAAGGTGTGGGAGACTCTGCGTTCGATATAAACGGCAAATCCGCCCGGGGGTTGATGACCGAGTAAAAGACGCCCTCCGATTCCGTTTCAGAGATCTCGGCAGCAGGAATGTTCAGATCGATGCGCCAGGCCGTATCGGAAATTTTCTCGATGCGCAGTGCCTCGCCGGCATGAACGCCGCAGCTTATCAGTACGCACAAAACGACCGGGCGGGAAACATATTTATAAAGTGAGAAAAGATTCATAGTCGAAAGATAAAACTTATTTACAATTCGCCAAACAAAATTATTCAAGCAAAAAAAGCGGCCAATCATTGAACAGACTGGCCGCTTTGATTTTTGGAAATCAACAGGTCGTTTTGTATCAGGATGTCATTTGAGAAGCACAAACTTGCGACTGGAGACAAAATGGTCGGCCTGTAGCCTGTATATATAAACGCCGCTTGGCAGATCGGCAGCGTTATATCGAATACTATAATCACCGGCCGGTAAATTGTCATTCACCAGCGTTTCGATTTCCCTGCCCAACAGATCAAATATCCGTAATTGCACGTGAGATCGCCCGGGCAGGGCAAAGCGAAACGTGGTGAGAGGATTAAATGGATTAGGATAGTTTTGATAAAGCGCAAATTGTTTCGGCACATTCGCCGATGCGGAGACGACCGCTGTCTCCAGTTCTATCAAATCCTCCAGCTCGGAGCTTGTGAGCGTAAAATCGATATTTCCCGTTTCCTGGCCGGCATTAACGGTCACAGCCAGCGCTCCCGGTGGAATGGTCTGATCGAAGGGCAGGGGCAGGTGAACGGGCAACAGCGCGTTATCATATTCACTGGCCACGCCATAGCTGGCAAACTGGAGCAGAAAATCATGCAAATTGAGCACGATTCTGGTCGTATCCGACGGGTACCAATAGTCGGCAAAGGTATTAAGGCTCAGGTCAAACAGATCAAAATCTCCTGCAAGCAATTTGGAAATATCAAATTCATTGACAAAATCGAGAATATTGGCCAGGCCGCCTTGTAAAGCAAAAGCCGTGCTCAGGGCAAAAGTGCGCAGGTAATACTGGCCCGGCCGCAATCCGCCGATCCGGTAAACACCGGTGCTTCCGATTGCCAGGCCGCTGGCTAAATCAAAATCGGTCATGGCCATGCCAACGGGGTGTCCTGATTTGTCATAGGCAAGGACCATGACCAGAGACAGGGGCGTTCCGGTTTCTTTGTGCACCACTTTGCCGGAAATACTACCCGTCGCCGTCCGCAGCTCGATGTTTGCCTGGAAAACCTGTCCCGCACTGAGGCTTACGACCTGGCTGTTATTATCTTCGAAATCAACGCCGCCGCCATAATAGGTGATGGCAAAGGGCGGAACGGCGGGCAAGGCCATAACTTTATAGGAGCCGGGATACAGCTTATCGATCCGGTAGCCGCCGGCAAATTGTACATAATCGTAACTGGCTAGTTTGCCCGTTTCGGCATAATAAGCCAGGACCGGGAAACCATCGAGCGTATCGGCGCCGGCGATAAGCTCCGAACCGCCTTCGGCAAGGTCAACCAGGCCTTGAATGATGGCGCCGCGATCAAGGGTAAAATTTATATTGGCGTACTCGGCTGATTGCAGATCCAGCACCTGGGCATCATAAAAATAGCGGGCGCCGTCATAAAACTCGGTCAAATAAGGTACGTTATTTTCCAGACCGGCTAACGCCAGCAGTTTGTATTTGCCAAAAGGAAGCGGGCCAATCTGATAAGAGCCATCCTCTCCAATCTCACCCAATGGAAGATAAGGGTAGCCGGAGGTATCGTTCAATGCCACCAATAAGACGTTTGTTACCGCTTCGCCGCTTACCGCATCCGTTACCGTGCCGGTGAAGAAACCCGGCCTGTCCAACACAAAATCGATGCCCGCTGTGGTATTTGGCACTTCCACCGGCACTCTTTCCGCATCGTCAATTCGCAAAAGATTGTACACGTTCTGATAATATTCGTCCACAACCTCGCCGGCGTGTTTATTGACGCTGACACCAAATACGGCCAATATTTCGGCAACCGCTTCCGGTAATGCCGATACGCTTCGAAGAATATACTCTCCGGCGGGCATGCCGTCCATAACATAATTGCCCAGGGTATCCGTATTCACGGCGCCCAAATTAATTCGAGTGATCAACGGCTCCGCTGCGTCGTCAAGCACATTGGCGTTGACGGCAACCACCATAATGGAATCCAGGGGAGTACCTTGCCAATCGGTCACTTTACCGGCAATGGTGCCACCCGGTTCCAGGGTGAAATTGATACCGGCTGTTTGCTCGTTGGCTTTGACTTC
>METF01000168.1:14917-15189 GCA_001771235.1 Candidatus Zhuqueibacterota bacterium RBG_16_48_16 | reverse complement strand
AGGTATCCGCCGCATTAAAAGCGACAGCGGCACCCAGTTGGATCGGCAGCTTGATCAAACCGCCTGCGGTGATCGATCCTGCAATGCTTCCCGGCAGCATGTCGGCAGGAATGGCTTGCAGGGTAAAATCGATATTGTCCACAGGGGTAGCCAGGGCAACGATGTTCACGGCCTGCGCGGTTTCCCAGTTTTCCTGAGCGGAATACCAGGTGTTATAAAAGCCCTCTGCCATGGCTTCGATTTTGACGCTGCCGACCACCGGCACACGCAGC
>METF01000168.1:11565-14413 GCA_001771235.1 Candidatus Zhuqueibacterota bacterium RBG_16_48_16 | reverse complement strand
TTTTGCCCACCAGCCGGATCGACTTTTTCATTTCTGTATTGATAGTAACTTTTCGCCCGTTGTTTGAGGAACAGCGGTGCGAGTGTTTCCGGCGTGCTGACCTTTTTGATCTCTGCTTCGATCTTGTGGCGCAGCGCCGCCTCCATAACGCCTTCTTTCAGTATGGACTGAAATTTATTGTCGGCGTCTATCAGCAGGGATGTCGAGCGTGATAAATCTTTATTGGTGCTCGCCGTTTTGCTGTTCAAAGCGACTATGTCCCCGGCTTTTGAGAAAGATGGAGAATCGTCGGATAGGGACGCATTGACGAATCCCAGGCAAAAAACCAGGGTAAAAATTCGCGTTATTGATTTTGCATGAAATGACATGGATAATATCCTTTCGTTAAAGTTCGAATACACTTCCCGTAAAATGGCCACACAATTCAAGACCGCATCAGGATGTGTTTCCTGTTGCCGATCCTGCCAACCGATTCGATCTCATGTTTAGAACATGGGCAGGGATGCCGTTATTTCAATCTCGAAAAAATTCGGCAGGAATGTAAGAACTCCTGGGGTGATGGTGGCTTGACCTTTATCACATTCAATCAAGATACCGAATGTGCCCGTTTCGATCTATGGAAAAGTCCTTTGACTTGAATGTTATCTCTTTATCGCCAAATCCCATGAGATCAAATAAAACGCCGAAAAAGGTGCCTTTTTTCCTGACCTTTTTTTTATCCTGGTCTTCGGGGCGCGCTTTTCCGGCTACCCAATTTCTCAATTCATGATAACTCTCATCGGAAATCGGTTGAAAAGCCGTCTGAATACTGAGATAATACCTGGCATTGACGTCAACCTGGCTGCTGTCGGCAATTTTTAGCTTGTTCACGTGCGTACAAAGATACTGAACCGTTTGCTGATCTGCCGTCAATCTCCTTTCGGACGGAGCGGAGATGACGTACTTTTCATCCCAGTTATCGAAATAGACCTTGACGCGGTAATAGTCTTCAAAAATGACCTGGCTGTAGATTTTCTTTGTCTGCCACAACTGAACGTGCTGGACAATCTCAGAAGTCAGGCCGCGTTCCAGCGCCCTGACGGCTTTTTCGTTCATCAAGCCGCTGATATGAAAACTGAAAAACAGGCTCCCATCCTCGACAAACAGGCTGTCCAGGTAAATCTTGCGGTCGGCGCCAAAGATTATCGTGACGGTGAGCTGGAAAAACAAAAGGCTGTTTATGAAATATTTTTTCATGTGAAAAAGGGCTTTATTGTCATGGCAATCCATTCCCCTTCAGCAATCGTTTTATCGACAACAAATCCATTGTTTCGCAGAGTGCGATTGAGGATATTTTTTTCCTCTGCCAATATGCCCGATATAATCAATTTTGATTTATTGATCAACATTTTTTTTAGCCGGGGCAGCATTTTTTCAATCGCCAGGCGATTGACATTGGCCAATATTAAATCGAACACAACGGCCTTCAATGCTTCCGGCGAGCCGGTGAAAAGCACCAGGCGCTGCCGGACGCTATTTTTCTGCGCATTCCTGGCGGCGGTTTGGACGGCAACAGGATCGATATCATGTGCAACGATCCGCCCGGCGCCTGATTTCGCTGCGGCAATAGCCAGTATACCGGAGCCGGTGCCAATATCCAACACGCTCATACCGGGACGGACATGCTCCTCCAATAATTTCAGCATCATTTGGGTCGTTTCGTGCATCCCCGTGCCAAAAGCCATTTCCGGGTCGATCTCAATCAGACAGCGCGGCAGTTTTTGCGGCGGAGGCTCCCACGACGGCTTTATCCAAATATTTTCCGTAACACGAACGGTATGATAACTTTTTTTCCATTCACCATTCCAGTCCCGATCCTCGATATAAGACACGCGAATGGATTTATCTTCCACCTCCAGGCCGAGGCTTTCGAGAGCAGAAAACAGGATTTGCAGTTTTGTTTTCATGTCATCGAGAGGCGCGTCTGCGGCAAAATAGCCTTCAATGGTTTTTCCTTTTTCCAGGATGCCGGTTGCCCCCATCTCAAAAAGCAGATTGCTTAACGGCTCGATGGTGTTCTCACTGCAGCCAATGGATAGGCCAATCCAGGGTTTATTTTTTTCAATTAATCGACTCATGTCGCTATTTAGCCGCCATTATGGAAAGCTTGCTGTGCTCGATCACAGGAATTCAAATTACTCAACAGAACTTTTTATGTCAATTCCTTATGGAATGACTTTTGGGTTGTCGAATGCGTCCTGTGTCAGGCCGAATACCATCTACCGTGTCCGCAATTCAGCGTGATTGTCATTCTCTTGAGAAAGACACCCTCGTTTTATTAAGCGGAATTGATAGATTGTTATTCGACTTTTAAGAGTGATCAGTTTAGAGGTTTGTACGGGGGATGTTCGTGAAAAGTTTTCAATGGCCATAAATCAGCGCCAGCAACACCCTACCGACCTGGCCCAGGCTTTCCGCGCTGCATTTGTCCGGGGTGTCCCGGAGCGTATGCCAGTAGGGGTAATCGAAATCGATGATGTCGATGCAGGGGATGCCGACCTCAAGGAGAGGGATGTGGTCGTCAAATACGGCGTAGCCAATGTCCGGCGTAAACGAAGAGATGCCCAGCTCGGCGGCTTTATTCCACACCATCTCAACGACCTGCGGTGCATAGTGGACGGAATTAGCTTCCTTTCGGATGGTCAAATCGGCATCGCCGATCATATCCAGCAAAATGCCATATTGCGGCCGGTAGGCGCGATCCATTGCCCGGGCAAAAGCCGCAGAGCCCTGGGCAAAGCTTCTCTCTTTATCATGGCGGCCCGCGTCTTCCGCATCGAAAAACAGAATGTCCACGCCAATCGCGGGC
>METF01000168.1:252-11430 GCA_001771235.1 Candidatus Zhuqueibacterota bacterium RBG_16_48_16 | reverse complement strand
GCGCATAATAAAATTCTTTTGCCCATATCGGGCTGGAAATTGGCGATGATGTTGGTAGCCGTGGTGGTCGTCTGGGGCGGAGAAAAAGAGAACATGAAATCTTGTGTTGTGACCTCATCCGCATAGAGCCGCAGGGTTTGCAGCAGGTATTCCTTGCATTGCCGGTGGCCGTCGCTGCCGGGCACTCTTGGGCCAAAATCGCACTGTTTCACCAAAAAACGGTAAGCGTTTTCCCGATCGAAATCGGGGATGTCCGCGCTGCTGCAGCCGCTCACAAGGATGGCGACCAACAGCAAGGGCAGGAAAGAGCGGCAGCTTGTTTTACTTTTACAGAACTGGATCATGTACCAAAAAGACTCTAATATCTTAGAAGTCAAATTTTATCATTGTTGAGCAAAAAACTCTACGGCTTAACGCCGAAGCATCATAGTACGCAGAGCTTGGAAAAAATCGTCAATTCTCATTGCTCGGCAAAAATACAGCGAAAATTTAAGTCAAATAACAATCTATCAATCCCGTTTACCAAAAAAGAGCATGTCATTCCTTTAGGAATCTTTGTCAAGTGTGCACAAATTGAAAACAACGCAAACGGATATGGGAATTCCTCCCAAAAAAGGCCGTTACGGCGGTTACGAATACACAATGACAAAGATTCTCAAGAGAATGACAGTCGCGCTGAAGTGCAGACGCGATAGATGGTATTCGGCCTGACACAACGACGCATCCGACACAACCCATATCATTCCCTAAGGAATTGACATAAAAAGTCCAGTTGTAGTCCCGGTTATCAACGAGAATCGAATAACTTTCTCTGCGACCCTTGGCGGCCTCTGCGATCTCCGCGTTTAAGCTGGTAGTAATTTGCCGTAAATAACAATCAACTTTTTGGTTCTGGCTTGCCTCGTAGGATAGCAAATATCCAACGGGGCTTGTCCAGGTTAGTATCTTGGAAAGCCAATTTTCGTACAAATATGGCAAAAATCAGCTTGAAAGAAATTTGACCACGAATTTTCACGAATCAAACGAATTTCACGAATTTGTACACCAAGACTAATTCTAATTCGTGCAAATTCGTCTGTAATTGGTGTGAATTCGTGGTTGCATTTTATTGGGTTCCGGTTTATCCGGGTTTGGCATCAGGCATGTGGAGGTTGGGAATTTGACATTTCAACCTCGAATGGAGATATTCACATCGATGCCGAATTCCTTGTAGGAAGAATCGCCGATCAGCTTATTCTTGGTCTGGCCGACTTCAAAATGAGCGCCGCCGCGCACACGGTCGCTAAAGCTGTAAGTCATCTCCGGTTTAAAAAACCATTTTTGGGTCTCTGCTGTCACCTCGAAGTCACCGCCGCCTTTGCTCTTTTCGGTGACGTTGCTTCCCATGCTAAAGGTCAGCGATACATCGACGTTGTTCTTCAGCCGCATCTTGCTGAAAGGCCAGATTGGAATTCGAAAATCGCTTCGTTTCGAATATTGGCCGGTGACTTGTAGATCTGAGGTTGTATTTCGCGTAGCCCCAACGCCGAATCCGGTGCTTAAAGAAATTTGCTCGGACTGTTGATAGCGGACGTTGAACGACATGGAATTTTTCAGCCGGATCGAAACGCCAAGCAGTGGCCGGAACTGGGAATCCTTATCCTCTTTGGTGATTTTCTCAATCCCGTTCTCCACATTATAGGATTGATTGAAAGTGCCGGCGTAGCCATGTTCGACCGATACGGATTGCAGATACGCTTGCAGGAAAGAGACCTGCTCCAGGCCGCTCACTCGAAGCGTCCAACTGGGGAAAGGCGTGTCAAAATCGCTCATTTTAATCCAGCTTTGCGATCTCTGTCCCGTGGTTTGGGTACTCGAATTGAGTGAGTTGTTCTGGTCGTATTTAAAGTTGACTTTGATATTTCTGCCGAGGGAAAGGCCGGAGGATGCGTTAAAAGTCGTATTATCGCCCCTTGATGAACGATTTCGGCTCGTCCCGCCTGATCCGCCGGAAGAGATCTCATCTTCCAACGGCACACCCACGTCATCCGTAAAACCGAACTGGTAATCCATTTTCGGAATGTTTGCCAGGCCATAAGTCGCGGTATTCTCGCGCGTACCGTAGGACAGATTGATCGGTTGAAGGATATTAAAAGTGCTGGCCAGTGTTCCCAGCACGGAGAAGCCTCCGCCTTTATTCTGTTGGCCGGGGGCTTGTCTGCTGCCGGGCGGCGACTGAGTCGGCGGCGCCCCCGTATTCCTTTTTGGCCCCGGATGGTAAATCGATTTGACTAGTGTACTGATATTCAGATTGCCGGACACATTCACGTTCTTGCCCAGCGATACGCTACGCGGTGCCAAAGTCTGTTGCCTGTTGAATCCATATCGAAACGACACGGTATAGGCGATATTCGGTGTAAACCATGAAAATAATTTTGGATTATATTTGACCGAGAAATTTTGCTGGACATTGGTCAGCAAACCGAGCTGGCCTTTTTTCATCTGTTCTACCAGGCTGTCGCGCGGAATGCCTCTTAAATCGTGCGTATAAGACCTGTTGACGTCCGTCGACAGGCTTTCGAATATCTTAATCCCTGTCGAGTAATTCCGTGTGACATTGAATGAGCTGTTGCTGCTGTTAACACCCGTCCAGGTTTCCGATTCGTTGCTCGACCGTGTGCCGGAATGCTGCGTCGTGAACGATTGCGGCGTGTAATAAAGCTTGGTCTCGGATAGCGACCGCAAAAGCGGAAAAAAATCCAGCCACTTGAAAGGATGGAAATAGTTGTTGACGCCAAAAGTGACCCCCCAGTCCACACTCCCCGATTCCTGATCGCTTATCGAATACCTGGTTCGCGAGTTGCTGCCGGTAGATCTGGCTTTACTATAACTGGTGCGAAATTTCGTAAGAATATTTTTAACAAAAAAGTTCTGCGACCGGGAATCGATCTTGAACGAAACACTAAATCCTTTCTTCTCATTCACCGTGCGAATAGAGTCCTTTTTCGCCTGCGGAATTCTATCGCTCACCTGGACGTCCGTGCCGGGGATGTATTTGGGCATGGCCTCACTTTTAGAATAGTTCACAGATACCGGAACCTGTAGTCCGAGCCTGGCAGGCAGAAATTTCCCCACAGAAACAGAGGTGTTGAGACTTCCACTCACCTGGTTGTTGCCGTCGCCAAATCGCGTGGCCACGTTGTGAAAATCCGCGTCCTGCTTGTTTATCTCACCATGGAACGTGCCCAGGTCCGCCCAGCGAACATCCAGGCTGGCGCGCATGGCCCGGCCTTTGTCCTTCTTGACATCGGAAAGCCGGAGCTCATTCATCCACACCTCGCCGGTAAAAGCGCCATTGCCATTATTTTGTACCCCGGCGATCAGCATTCGAATATTGCGTAACGCCGGCTTGCCGCGGATGGCTATCCTTTGCCCATTACCGATATTCTTGGCAAAAACACTATCGACAGGGTCCCAGTACTGGTCGAGAAGTTTTATCGTCGACAATTCGATCAGATCGACTTCAATATTGTTATTCGGCCATCCTAGATAAACCGGCCGGCGAATTTCATAAAAATTGTTCATATCAGCGCCAAAGCGTAGAAAGAACTCGAGCGACGAGCTATCCGATTTTATATGCGAGCCGCTGATATCCTTGCCGTACACGAACATTTTCATCGTATTATAGTCGATGTAATCCTGCGCATCGTAAAACGTCTTTTGCACAACGGCGTTATTGCCGGCCTGGAGATTCGTGATCTTTAACACCAGGGCTTGTTCTTTGGCAATGACGCGGGAGATACGATCTACTTCTCCCTGGACACCCGGAGGCGGGTTGTAATCATCATTGTCATGCGTGTTCATCTCGGTGATGACGATGGTGGAGTCGTTTTCCAAAGCATATTTGGTGGCGTACTTTTTATCGGAAACGCCCAGCTCTTTCCATTCGCTGCCGACCAGGTTGATTTCAGCGATCTGGATCATCGTCGTTGTGTCGGACGGAAAGCCGTCAAACCAGACACGGATATACTCGATGAGGGAAAAATCCGGATTACCCACGACCCTTCTGGTCGGCTCCGGTGCATTGAGCGGCACACGATATTGCCGCCATCCGTAATCAACGCCGGTTTCCTTGCTGATGCTTCTTCCACTGATATATTTGGCATCCTCGCCGTTATCGCCCAGGGTGACTGTATAGGAGAAATAATCATTCCTCAAATCGACGCTGCTGTTGCCGTTCATATCTTCCGAATCGGGATGTCTTCCGAGGTTATCATCTTCATTATGTTCGTAGCCATTCACCCGGCTATAATCGATCTCCCACTCGTTCTTGCCCTCGGAATCATAAGCCCAGTTATCATCGCTAAAAGGCTCCCACTCACTTTTTTGGCCATCCCGGTCGATATCCCAAAAATCTCCATTCGCTGCTTTGGCCCGAGGATCGTTATCGCCCATGCCATCGATGCCGATATCTTCTCCGTCATCCAGGATTCCGTTCCGATAGCCGCTGCTGTTGGCTCTATCCTCCGTATCCAGTATCTTGTTGGGAATGATGTCTTCCGAGATCTGTCCCATGTCGACGTGTATGCGTCCCACCTGCCCTCTCACCCAAATCTCTAAAAATTTTGATTCCGTCTGGTTGTAATAGCCGGCCGAAAGCGCTTTTTGGATACCGTTCCAGGAGTTGCTGATCGAATAACCATAAGCATCTCCGTCGGTAGAAGGTGTAAACTCAAAGCTAAGGATGTTCGTCCTCTGGGCGACATTGGCATTTATATCGCGATTGGGCCAAATACTTTTGATAGGATATTGGTAGTAAGGATTGTAATAGATCAGCTTGCCGCGCGTTCTCATGATATTTTCTTTGGAGCGGACAAAAGCCGGGGCGAGGCCCGATTCGTCAAACGGATGCGAGGCGTACATCCAGCTACGTTGAGTGACCGGAATTGGGGTGATGCGTTTCGCCGCCTCGAAATCATCGATGTAGGCGACGCCGTCATTATCACCGGTATTTTCATTATTGCGCGTGTTTGGATTGGGGATGACTTCAGCGAACTCTCCTTCAAATGTTATGCTGGACGGAGCGCGGGTATCGACAAACGGCAAAAAATTGGCGACGCGAGTGAGAAACTGGGGTTTGAACGCCAGTGAGGTGTTCACATCCCAAACCATATTGCGCATGGGACCTTTTCCCACACGTATCTTTTGATCCAGAGTGCGCTCGTTCAGGTAAAGAAACGTGGCGCCAATAAAGCTTTCATCCCAAAGGGCGTATTCTGCCCGAGCGCCCATAATCGTCTTTTTATCTATCTGAAAAAGTTGATTGCTTTCATAAGTTATATCCAGGTTGGCCGATGGATCGGTCGCCTGCTCCGATAGAATGCGCAACCGGCCGGACATGTAATCAATGGCGTAATCCGTGCCCCTGGTCAATTGCGATCCGTTTAACGTCACCACCTCGGAATTTTCTATGACATTCATGCCCAGGCTGTATTCCGTTGCCTGGCGTTTGGAGGTTGTCTCGAGATAAAATTTGCTCGCCGCATTGATGGCGCTCTGAGCCGTTGAGGTAGTATCGTAAATGATCGGCTCGCGGTAACTCTCCGGCAACAGATTCCGAAAGTCAGGATCGACCGGGTCGAAGGGCCGAATATCCGGGAACCAGATTTCACCATCGGACAAATTCAGGATATTGTCAAGGTCGTCGATGAGATTGTCCGGTTTTACCTCGCCGCTTTCATTGATCCTGTCGAGTCCGAAAATCTGCAGCCAGGTCATTTTCGTGCCATCGGGGAATGTGTAGGTCTCCTGCGGATCGCCGGATGAAGGCTCGTAGTAGATGCGAGCTTCGAATCCATCTTTCGAGATATTCCGTTGCCCAAGACTGTAAACATGTTTCCATTCAAGATTCCAAATTTTGTCGCTTGGCCGGGGGCGCTGGTTTTTCAACAGCCGCACGACAACCGTGTTCTGTTCATCGGGATTAAAGCTGATATCCCCTTGTATCCTGCCAGAGCTGTCACGATAGGCAACCGCCAGCACCTGACCGTCGGTAAGAGGAACGGTCATGTTGATATAACCGAGCTCGGGATGGACAAAATAATCGCGGTTTTTTTCCAGGCGAATGAAATATCCCAGGTAGTGATCGGCGTCGTTAATACTGGTATCTTGCGGCGAAATCGTCCAGGTCGGATCGTCATCTTTGGCAATGGCCCAGCCGCGGATGGATTCGGAATAACGCTCCTGGTAACCGGCCTCCGATTTGTACAGTTCAATATCGGTGATTATATGCCGAATATCGGCGCCCAGCTCGCCCGTCTCGTCACTACGCAACGCCCAATAATTTTCCCGGTAAATTTCATCGAGAAAATAATAAGTGCCTTTTTTGTATTGGTAATCTCTAATCCTCCCCCCTTCTTCCGATGCACCGCCTTTGAGCGACAGCTTTTTCTTCTCACCCTTCTCCTGGCTGGCAATAGCCGTCAGGTTCAAATTCCCAAGCGTCATTGCGGTTTTTATGCCAAACAGCCCGTTGCTCTTACCGCCAAAAGTCACAAACCGCGTTCCCGGCAGGGACAGGGTGATGTTGCCGGCTTCGATGGATTGAATGATCTCGTCATCATAGCCTTCGTAACTGAGGCGAATATTATTGTCAAAATCAAAGGGCCTTTCCGAATCCTGGTCGACGCCAATCGTCACCTTCTCCCCAATATGCCCCTGGACTTTGAACCTTTGCGTTTGCTCCATTTTAAAGTTATTGTCGGAGCCACGGGTCAACGCGGTCTTGACCTCTTCGCGGTTTTCGTGCCTGAAACCGCCGCGAATGTTAATGTCGCCGGTGACGTCCAGGCCCACTCTGCCGCTGCCAAAAATCGCTTGGAAAGTCTTGCTCTTAATTTCGACGGGAATATCGATCCGCAGACCGCCGCCACTTCGACTGCTGTACTCACTTCTGTCTTCCAACCGGGTGACGGTTTTGCGGGTCCATATCGAATTCAGGTCGCGTTTTCGCCGCTGTTGGGCGTAGCCATCCATCGATTGCGTGTTGGGCAGGCGAAAATCCAGGTCGTTCAGTTTCTCGGTAAAACTGATGTTCTCGCCCGTCGAATCAATCTCTGCTTTTCGATTTACGCCGGTGATTTGCTGTTTGAGGAAAGGAGAGCGCATCCCGTCCTTGTGCATGCCGAGGAATCTGTCTTCCTGCACAACCTGGGCGCGCGGATCAAAAGGCGAGGGCAATTGCATCCCGATATTGGATCCGGTCGCTTCTTGCCCGTAAAGAGAAAGAGGGATCAACCATCCACAACACACCAAAATGCTGACCACAGGCAATAAAGTGATCGTCAATCTTCTGTTTAACTTTTCAGTCATGCAGAAATTCAAGGAGGTAAAATGAAATATCTTGCTGTATTCGATATTGTTGAATTTGTTTAAACGTCAACTGCTTTATCGTAGCAAACGGTTCGATACTTCTCTCCTGTTTTTGACGATTGCCTGCTTACGTAAAAAATCCGGAACGTCACTTAAAATCATTCCGGAGTGGCCTTCGGCACTTTGATGAATCAAAGGGTGTGAACGTGATCGCGCTTGCGCCTGGTGATGAATGAAAGGCTGAAAATATAAAATATATATAATAGATTCAACACAAAAAATGCCATGGGTTTTCATCCTCCTGCCCGGGAACACAGACTCGATTCCGCAAATAGAATCATTTTGAATTTGGCGGCGTAAATTCTTATCTTTAATCGCTCCTGATTTTGAATAAGTTCCTGACAATTTTTGACAATAATAGAAACCACAATCCCAGGGATTTCATTGAACCATGTTCATATTGTGGCGATATATCCTTAAAGAGCATGTTGGTCCTTTTGTATTCGCCAACTGCGTCATCACGCTGGTCTTTTTGTTAAACCTGGTGTTCCGGGAATTGAGCCGTTTCCTCAGCCGGGGGCTGGAATTTACCCTGATCGTGGAATTCTTTTTCCTGAATATGGCGTGGATATTGGCCCTGGCCATTCCCATGTCCGTATTGGTAGCGACACTCATGGCCTTTGGCCGGTTGTCCGGCGACAATGAAATCACCGCCATGAAAGCCAGCGGTATCAGCATCCTCAGAATCATGGCGCCGGTCATCTTTGCCTCCGCTTTGTGCGCCGCTTTTTTGGTATGGTTCAACAACAACGTATTGCCCGATTTCAATCATCGGGCCCGGTTGCTGGCCTCGGACATCGCCAGAAAACGGCCGACGCTAAACCTCGAGCCGGGAGTTATCTACCAGGACCTGACAAATTATAATATATTGGTGATGGATCTGGAAGAGACCATTGACACCTCCTATGTAAAAGACGTGTTCATTGAAGACAATAGCGACCCGAACTCCAGCAGCATAATTTTTGCCGAAAGAGGCAAAATTTACATCGACCCTGTTTCCGAAAAACTCAATATGCTGCTGTACGACGGTGAAATCCATGAGCTGAACCTAGAAGAGATGGAAAAATACCGAAAATTGGATTTTGGCAAACATCGGCTCTCCATCGATGTGGATGACATGTTTTTACGCCGGAGCCATTCGGAATACCGCGGCGACCGGGAAAAAAGCGCGAAAATGCTTTTGGATGAAGTGCATGAAAACAACAAGACCATCGAGGAGCGTCGAATGCGAATCCGCAATCTGTTGGATTCCTATTTTCAAAAGTACCTCCCCGTCCTTCAATCCGAAAATACCGAGGAGTTGAAAAAGGTTTTAGAATCATCCGGAAACGCCGTCAGCTCAAAAACAAGAGGCAAAATCCGGCTTCAAAGCTTACGCCAGAGTCTGGTGACAGAACATAAATCCTTAAAACAGAACCTCGACGCCGAGCTCAGCGTCATTCGACGCACCGAGCGGGGCAATAACGTGTTGATGGTGGAAGTACATAAGAAATACTCGATTCCGGTTTCGTGCATCGTCTTTGTGCTGATAGGCGCCCCTTTGGGAATGATGGCCCGAAAAGGGAGTATGGCGGTTGCCGGCGGCATCAGCTTTGGTTTTTTTCTGTTATATTGGGCCATGCTCATCGGCGGCGAGGAGCTGGCGGACAATCAATACACCACGCCTTTCATGGCCATGTGGGTAGCCAATATCCTCGTAGGCGCCGCTGGTGTTTACCTGATTCTGTCGTCCGCCCGCAAAACCGTGTTTATCAACCGAACGGCCATCGGCCAATTGTTTGCGAAGAAGAAAGCGGGGCCGTTAAGGCCGGATAAATAGTTAGACCAAAATAAAAATTTAGGAGATTCAAATGACTGAAATAAAACGAAGCATAAAAATTGAAGCTCCTGTAAGTAAAGTTTTTGAATATGCTTCTGATTATTTAAACTGGCCGGAGTTTTTTGAGGGAGTTTCTAACTTTAAATCCATAACCGAAACAACCCGCGGCAATGGCACCCAATTTACTTACATAGCAAAAATGCTGGGAATAAAGGTCACTGTTGGAACAGAACTCCATGATTTCAGAGAAAATGAAGGCTGGATTGGAAAGTCATTTAAAGGTATGGAGCATAAAACGCAGTGGATTTTTGAAAAGTCAAATGGCAATACCGAGTTTACCTATATCCTAAGTTATAAATTCCCAATGGGAAGGTTCCTTGATAAAAAGTTTATGCAACCCACCTGGATTAAGGTAATTGAAAATTCACTACAAAAGCTGAAAAGACTAATGGAAGAAAAATTAAAAGTATAAAAATAGCTTTCGAAAACGAATTGTTCTTTTAATCATCCGAAAAGTAATACTATGATAACGGTATAATCGGGTAAGAGCGGCTTTTTCTCCCGCCCCTCTACGCCACCTCGCAACCGGGTCCGCCTCCGGCCCCGGATCAAGTGCGGGGTAAACTTATCATCGCAGGACAAACGAGCCATCATTGTTTCTGCAAGAGATATGACACAAAAAGAAAGGGAAAAATAACAATAAGCATAAAATCGTGTTGCTCCCTGACCGCGGGAGCTCGGCTGCAATTTTCAGTGCCGGTGCTTCTTTAAAGTCTAATTATAAAATGACTTTCCGTACCGGAAATTCCCGCGCAGGAGAACACGGTCGGTGTGTAGTATAAAAGGTCTGCCCAAAAAATAACAGGAGTCATATTGTGAGTTTTTGGGAAACAGCAATTGCATCCTACGAAATTTGTGTTATATTCTCACTACCGGACACTTTTTGGAATCGAAGTGATTTCAACGTGTTTGTCATGCTCGAAAGCTTTAATCGGGCATCTAAAGTGGCTTAAAAATGTGGATTCCCGCTAAAAACATGCGGGAATGACACTTATCATCAGACAAAATGAAAAAGTGTCCGGTAGCAAGGTTATATTTAAAAATAATGGACAGAATTTTAACTAACTGAAAAACTTTTTATATGGCTACAGCAGATATCATTCATGACGCTGTAAAAAACGCACTGATCAAAGACGATTGGACAATCACGCACGATCCGTATGTTATCAAGTATGAAGAAGTAACTCTATTTGCTGATCTCGGGGCAGAACGCGCAATTGCGGCTGAACTGGCAGGTATCAAGATTATCGTAGAAGTCAAAAGCTTTGTTGGTCGCTCTCCTGTTCAGGATATAAAAATCGCCCTGGGGCAGTACGACCTTTATCAAGGTTTCTTGGAAGTTTTAGCCCCTGAGCGTAAACTTTATTTGGCCATTAGCAAAAAAATTTATGATACTTTGTTTGAACAAAGGGCGATTCAATTGATAGTTCAACGATACGAATTACCTTTGCTCATTGTCGATATAGAAAAAGAGGAGATTGTGAAATGGACAAAACCACCCAATATCGGCAGTTGATTAAAGACATATTAACCCAATATGCCAGCTTAGTTTCCAAACACCTAGAGTTGGAAGTAGAGCCACATCTGATCTTTGACGAAGAACGCGATGAATATCTCTGGGTGCAAACAGGCTGGTCCAGTCAACATCGAGTTCATGGGGTCACCCTTCATATACGGTTACATAATGGCAAGATTTGGATTGAACAGGATTGGACGGAAGATGGAATTGCCACCGATCTATTAAAGGCTGGAGTTCCTAATCAGGATATTGTCTTAGCTTTTTATGAGCCTGAAGCTCGCTCCATGACAGAGTTTGCGATTGCTTAACGAACGATGTTCTGGTAAAAAGCGCCAAGTTGTAATTTAATGCCGCCATAAATTAGCGACTC
>METF01000168.1:0-101 GCA_001771235.1 Candidatus Zhuqueibacterota bacterium RBG_16_48_16 | reverse complement strand
TCTTATTCATCCTCTCCTTTGCACTATTGGCGTTTATCGTCATTTTTGTCATTGTCAATCTCATCGAAAAACTCGACGACTTTATTGACAATAAAGTGCCC
>METF01000167.1:1984-6274 GCA_001771235.1 Candidatus Zhuqueibacterota bacterium RBG_16_48_16 | reverse complement strand
CATGCGAAGATTATTATCAACGACGATCCCGAAAAGGCATTGGACATCCCCGTAGGAGACAAACTGCTCAATGCCCTGGCCGACAAAAAAATCTACGTCCCTTCTGCCTGCGGCGGAGGCGGAACGTGCGGCGAGTGCAGACTGATCATTAAACAAGGCGGCGGCGATATCCTGTCTACCGAGCGCGCCCAATTGACCAGACGACAAGTGCGCGAGGGCTACCGCCTCTCCTGCCAGGTGCCGGTCAAAGGCGACATGAAAATTGAGGTTCCGCCGGAAATTTTTGACATCAAAAAATGGGAATGTACGGTTCGATCCAACTGCAACGTCGCAACATTCATCAAAGAGCTGGTGCTCGAGCTGCCTCCTGGCGAACATGTGGATTTTCGCGCCGGCGGCTATATTCAGACCGAGGCCCCGCCTCACCGCTTGCGCTTTACGGATTTTATCATCGAAGAGCAGTTTAGAGATGAGTGGGACCGTTACGATATGTGGAGGTATGAATCCAGGGTGTCCGATCCGGTCATGCGCGCTTATTCGATGGCAAACTATCCGGAGGAAAAGGGCATAATCATGCTCAATATACGAATTGCCACACCGCCTCCCAATGCGCCCAATGCACCGCCGGGACAAATGTCATCCTATCTTTTCAACTTGAAGCCTGGCGATAAAGTTATCATTTCCGGGCCCTATGGCGAATTCTTTGCCAGGGACACCGATCACGAGATGGTCTTTATCGGCGGTGGCGCCGGCATGGCGCCCATGCGCTCCCATATTTTCGATCAATTAAAAAGATTGCACAGCCATCGCAAAATGAGCTATTGGTACGGCGCTCGCAGCTATCGGGAAATTTTTTATAAAAGAGATTTTGATAACCTGGCAGCGGAGTTTGATAACTTTCAATGGTACATCGCTCTATCCGAGCCGCTGCCGCAAGATGACTGGACGGGATATACCGGTTTTATTCACCAGGTGCTGCACGATGAATATCTCAAAGATCATACGGCACCCGAAGACTGCGAATATTACCTCTGCGGTCCACCCATGATGAACAACGCGATTTTTAAAATGCTCGATGACCTGGGCGTGGAACGGGAGAATATCCTGTTTGATGATTTTGGCGGCTAGCCTGCAAAGAATTTAACAAGGAGTCATTATGCGAACTGCTGAACAAATCCTGGAAGAAAAGGGCGGAGAGATGATCTGGGTTGCGGCCGATTCGACCATCGAACAGGCGCTGAAGGTCATGGTCGAAAAAAAGATCGGCGCCATCCTGGTCAAGGAAGGTGAAGATATTGTCGGCATTTGGACAGAGCGCGACCTGCTGAGTGACGTCCTTACAGAGGGATTCAATCCAAAGACGGCCCGAATGCGCGATTTTATGACCAAAGGCCTGCAATCGGCCCCGCACACGGCGACCATCTACCAATTGATGGACAAATTTCTCGGCATGCGGCTGAGGCATTTGCTCATCGTCAAAGAAGGCAAGTATATCGGCGTCATCTCCAGCGGCGACGTGACCAAAGCCAGCTTGACGGCAAAGACGGTCGAGCTGGAAAAACTGAACGCCATGGTGAGCTGGGAGTATTACGAAAACTGGCGCTGGAAATCCAAAGATTGATATATGAGCAAAATAAAACGCCATCAGATCGTCCTGTTGTGCATTGTCAGCCTATTGTGGCTGGACTGCTCGCTCCTGGCCAAAAAGAAAAAACTCTTTGTCTTCACCGGCCACACCATGGGCACGTCGTTCACCATCAAGGTGGTCGATGACTGGCAAAAGGAACGGGAGAAAAGAATGGGGCGCTTTCAAGGGGATATCGAGAAGCTGCTGGGCCGCGTGAATGGACAAATGTCAACTTTTATCGACAGCTCGGAAATTTCCCTGTTCAACCGCTACCGTGGCAAAGAGTGGTTCAGCGTTTCCAGCGAGCTGGTGCTTGTGGTACAAACGGCGCTCAAAGTGAGCGAACAAAGCGGCGGTACTTTCGACATAACGGTCGGCCCGCTGGTCAATTTGTGGGGCTTTGGGCCGGACCCCTCTGCCGACCGGGTCCCTGCCGAGGAAGATATTTCAAAAAAACTCACCCAGATCGGCTATCGTTTTTTATCCTGCAGGTTGACGCCTCCGGCCCTTAAAAAGGCTATAGCCGAGCTCTATTGCGACCTGTCGGCTATCGCCAAAGGCTACGGCGTCGATGCGGTTGCCGCTTATCTTGATTCCCAGGGCGCGCGAAATTATATGGTGGAAATTGGCGGCGAGATCAGGGCCAAAGGCAAAAACAATAACGAGATCCGCTGGCGCATCGGCATTTCGGCGCCCCAGGCCGGCGGCGGCGTGCAAAAGATTATCAACGTAACGGACATCGGCATGGCCACTTCGGGAGATTATTACAATTATTTTGAAAAAGACAGCGTCCGCTATTCCCACACCATCGACCCGCGCAATGGCTACCCGATCCAACACAAACTTGCCTCGGTGACCGTGCTGCACCCACAGTGCATGTACGCCGATGCTTACGCCACCGCCATCGACGTCCTCGGCCCGGAAGATGGATACGACTTTGCTTTAAAAGAGGAACTGCCGGTTTATATGATCGTTAAAACCGACAGCGGTTTTGCGGAAAAAATGACACCGCAATTCGCCGCTGTGATGAAATAGTCAAAAAGGGTAACTATTCAGCCACTAAGACACAAAGTCGCAAAGGAACACAAAAGATTAATTCTGTGAAACTTTGTATCTTCGTGTCTTTGTGGCGAATCATAGCAGATATGCCTGAATAGATACTCTATCAAAAATCAAGCAAAAAGTTACTAAAAAGGTGAAGTATCATGCTGCAATATATTATTCTCGCTCTTTTTTTTATAGCGGCATTCGTCCTCATGGCCGCGGCGCTGCATTTCAGCCGGTATAAAAAACGGCCTTCCGGCTGCTGCGGCGGCGACCACTGCGACCATCCCGCACATAAAGATGGAAATTCAGCCGGTTGCTACGACATGGCGCGGCGCTATGTTGAGGAAAAGGCTGGAAAGGCATAGATTTTGAATCTCTTCGATATGGATTTGACTTGGCATGGGGAGCTTCTTGTCAGATATTTTGCTCTAGGACTACAACGAAATTTTGGTTGTCATTCTGGAAGAATCTTTGTTTTTGTACGCAAAATTACAAAGATTCCTCCTGAATGACACTTGAATCGCTCAATTTGGGTAATTATAATTTGACACACTTCCGAGCCGCACTCTCTTCCCCGACCATCAACCGATAAAAATAGACCCCGGAGCTGACTGCGCCGGCATCCCAGACGACAGAACGTTCACCGGACTGTTCGTATTCGTCTACTAAATTTGTTATAAATTGTCCGGCTACATTATAGATCGAAATCGTCACCCTCGATGGCTCGGACAGGTGATAACGGATGGATGTTTCAGGATTAAAGGGATTCGGGTAATTTTGCCGCAAGGAGAATGTCACCGGATTTTGATCGCCTTCCTTCACCGCCGCCAGGCTATCCATGAGGGATAGGGCAGAATCCACATCTTCGGAGATAAGGTAGCGGAACACTCTGTCCAATACTAAATTGATCTCCGCATCACTGACATTTGCTTTTCTTGATTGGTAAATTTGCAGCGGCAAAGTCAGATCGGCCTGACGAAAATGAAATGCCGAATCGATGGAGGCGCGAGTTTCCTGCATCATTTGCAAATATTGATAGCCAAACTCTTCGGTCGGTTCGATGATGGTGCCTTCCCCGTAATCATTCCAGGTCGCCAGCTGGATGACATCCGGATTTTGACCGAGCGCCTTTTGCAGGGTCAATTGAAAAATCTCCCCGTTTTGCGCATCGAGAAAACCATATCCCGCACCGGTTCCGGCTTCTTTATAAATATCTTTAAAACCGGGGAAGGCGCTGGCCACCAGATAATCCCAGCTTTCGGCATTGCGGTAAAACTGATTTAAATAAAGGTCTAATGCTGTTTCGGTCAGGATTCCGCTTGCATTCGACTTCCACATCGGCGGCCAGGGGTAAGCACCGGCAGCCACACCCGCCAGACGATTATCCAGGGTAAAGAACAAAGGCTGTTCAGCCAGAACGGAAAAAATGCTATTCCACTCCGAGCTGGTGAGAAAATACTGCGGCCCAAAAGTCAATAGCAGCGGCCGGTTGTCGATCTTTAGATAAACACTGCTGCCAAACCAGTTCTCCTGCAGATAGGACATCACCTGCCGGCCATGCGACACCGCATCCGCGGCGCTGAGATGTCCCTCATTCACCATGTGCAACACGGTTT
>METF01000167.1:1700-1880 GCA_001771235.1 Candidatus Zhuqueibacterota bacterium RBG_16_48_16 | reverse complement strand
CCATCGATCCCGCTCATTTTCATCAGCAGCACCTGATACTCCAGAATGTCGGGATCCTGAGAATCATAAGGGCCGGTTAACGGATAAAAATGCGAAGCGATTTCCCGACGTCCGTTGACATCGGTCCGGCTCGGATCAAAGTGGTTCATCGTCCAGGGCCAGCCCCAGTAGCCGCTTTTT
>METF01000167.1:0-1561 GCA_001771235.1 Candidatus Zhuqueibacterota bacterium RBG_16_48_16 | reverse complement strand
GAAAACAGATCATAAAAAAACCGGGGGGATGGAATCATGGCGTGTCGGATTAATTGTTTTTTATCTCCCGATACGCCAAAACTCCATTGCTCCGCTCCTTCTCATTTGAGCATCAACATTTTCCGCAACAGCGAAAAATCTCCGGCTTCCAGCTTGTAGATGTAAATCCCGGAGGTTACAGGACGTCCCAGATTATCCAGTCCATCCCATTTGATTTCATGACGACCGGCATCATGATTTTGAGAAAATGCACGAATGGTTTCGCCTAATAGATTGTAAATGTAAAGCGTGACGTTGCCTGATTTTTCCAGGGAAAACGGAATCGTCGTTGCCGGATTGAACGGGTTGGGGTAATTTTGAAGTGATTGAAAATGATCAATCCTTTGGACTGGCGCTGATGTCACACTTGTCCATTGTTTGTCGATCACTTTCACGGCATCGAGATACATACGAATCTTATTCCCGCCGATGACAAATTTAAACATGACCCGAGGATCATCAATAGCACATTCGAACACATAAGGCCCATACGTGGCCAGATTGTTAATCGTAATGTCCTGCACCCAATGCGGAGCCCAGGGATCATAATCCTGCGAGAAGGTGATCTGAATAGCTTTCGGCTCAGGGGCTTCGGCCACAAAACTGACTTCGTAGGTGTGTCCTTGTTGCAGTCTGAATTGCTGCATCAACTGAACTCCCCAGGAAAAGTTACCAACTTCCGTAATCTCAATTAAGGCGGCAGTAGAGTCCTCGGTCAGGTAGGCATTCGGAATCAATTCAAAGGTGGCAACTGCGCCTTCATAATTATCAAGCCTCCAGGGCCCGATGCTGCAATCGAATTCGCCATTCAGAATCAAATTGCCCGCTTCGGCGTTTCCCACAATGACTAAAATCGAATCCGAGAAGGCTTCATTACCAGCGTCATCAATGGCTTTAGCCGCCAGCTCATAATTGCCATCGGGCACATTCTCCCAGGCGATCTCGTACGGTGCTCTGGAATCGGATTTCAAGAGACGTCCATTCTGATATAATTCAACTCTCCTGATTTGCCCATCCGTAACACTGGCTTCAGCGGTGATGTTTATATCGGAGCAGCGCGCGAAATGGGACTTGTGTGCAGGACTGGTAATGGCCACCGTTAAATCGGCAAGAGAAGCCGCGCTAAAGAAAATAGTAATAAAAACAGTGATTGTTAAAAATGCAGGTGCGTATCTCATCTTTCGATCTCCTTTTTGGTTGAAGAATTAGCCGATCAAAATTTATTTTCATATCAATCCAGCTCCCTCACCGGCGTAAACCGAATTGCCTGTCCTCCGCCCGGCGCCAGAGGCAGCATGAGTGTTGAGCCGCAATCCACTGTCTTTTTTTCAATCACAATGCTATAAGGATTGCTCTGCCAGTCAGCCTTTTCGCCATCCCGGTAAATCTCGGCCGCGTATTTTTTGCCCGCCTCCAGAAAGGTCAATGGCGCTTCGAGCACGCGCCCCTTTTCATCGGTGATGCTGCCGAGGTACCAGTCATCGCTGTTTCGATCCTGCCGGACAATGGTCACGTAATCTCC
>METF01000166.1:11679-12112 GCA_001771235.1 Candidatus Zhuqueibacterota bacterium RBG_16_48_16 | reverse complement strand
GCGGACAAAATAGTGCTCACAGGAGCCGATCAATACCAGGAGCTTTTTTACACGTTAAGCTCGCAAGGACGGATTGTCTTCTACAACTTGAGGAATGGGCAGCAGGTCGAAAGCGACTCTATCCCGCTGAATGACGGTGAAAGCATACTCTGCGCCGCCAAGGGAAATTTAAACCGGGAATTCTTTACTGTCGGCACCAGCGAGGGGCGGCTGCTCTCCGGCGAGATTCGCATGTTGCCCCGCTTTGACGGCAGCGAGCGAAAAATCGTCCCCTCGGTCAGGTTTGATGATCCGATCCTGGCGGGCAACGGCGACCAGGCGCCCGCCCGTATCGAAAAAATTGCCTACTGCAAAAATGAAGATGCCCAACAATTCTGGGCATGGCAAACGGATTCGGGATCGTCACACGCCCTGTTTTACGATCCCGACGCGG
>METF01000166.1:11311-11642 GCA_001771235.1 Candidatus Zhuqueibacterota bacterium RBG_16_48_16 | reverse complement strand
CGAGGAAAAGATCACTGCCTTTGCCCTGGATTTTGACGGCACAAAGTTGATTGCCGGTACCGACAGAGGCGAGCTTTTCTGGCTCGATATTTCCAACATCGAGAGTATATTTTTAAAAGACAACTGGAAAGTGTACGATGCCCCTGTCACGGCCCTCTCTTTTCTTCTGGGCGATAATGCGCTTATAATAGGCAGTGAGCTCGGCCAGATTGAGGCCTGGTACACGGTGCGGGGCGATGGCCAATCGTTTAGATTCACCCTGGTCAACCGGTTTGAGTCGCATCCCGCAGCCATTGAAAACATTTGCCCTTCTTCCCGAAACCGCGGCTTT
>METF01000166.1:2881-11293 GCA_001771235.1 Candidatus Zhuqueibacterota bacterium RBG_16_48_16 | reverse complement strand
GGCAACGTTCAGCTCAATTACTCGACGACCGGGCGCACGCAGGTCAGATTCAATTCCAACGGCCGGGCCATACAAGCCGCGGCCATCGCGCCCAAGTCGGACGGCATCGTCCTCATCGACGCCGAACGGCATATAGGCCATTACAGTCTTCGCGATCCTCACCCCGAAACCACCCTGAAGACCCTGTTGGGCAAGGTGTGGTACGAAGGATATGACAAGCCCGAGTTCGTCTGGCAGTCCACCGGCGGCTCCGATGAGTTCGAGGCCAAATTGAGTCTCATCCCGCTGATTTTTGGCACGCTCAAGGGAACCATCTATGCCCTGCTTTTTTCGGTGCCCCTGGCGCTGCTGGCAGCCATCTATGTGTCTCAATTCGCTCCCCAATGGCTCGCCAAATTCATCAAGCCGACCGTGGAGATTATGGCGGCCCTGCCCAGCGTTGTCATCGGCTTTCTTGCCGGGCTTTACTTTGCGCCGCTTTTTGAGCAGAATCTGATGCTGATCTTTCTCGTTGCCACGCTTCTTCCTATTGTTTTTTTGATAAGCATCGGTTTATGGCGCTTCACACCCGAGACCTTTCAAACCAAGCTGCCCAGGGGTTGGGAATTGCTCTTTGTAACGCCGCTGATATTTCTTTGTTTTCTGGCTGCCTCCGCGCTGGCCGGGCCGCTCGAGGCTGCGCTTTTTAACGGACACTTCCAACAATGGATGTATGAAAAGCTACACCTTCAATACGATCAAAGAAACTCACTGGTCGTCGGCTTTGCCCTGGGATTTGCCGTCATACCTATTATTTTCACCATTGCCGAGGATGCGCTCAGCAACGTGCCGGAATCGCTCACGTCCGCCTCATTAGCCCTGGGCGCTTCCCGCTGGCAAACGGTTCGCCACATCGTGCTGCCCGCCGCGGCCGGCGGCATATTTGCCGCCATCATGCTCGGCCTGGGCCGGGCCATCGGCGAAACAATGATCGTGCTGATGGCCACCGGCAATACGCCGATTCTGGATATCAGTCCTTTTAACGGCTTCCGCGCCATGAGCGCCAACATTGCCGTTGAGATCCCCGAGGCGCCGGTCGGCGGCACACTCTACCGTGTTCTGTTTCTCACGGCCTTAATCCTGTTCCTGTTCACTTTTATCATCAACAGTGTCGCCGCTTTTATCGGCGACCGCCTGAGAAAAAAATACGCGAGATTTTAGCCGATGGGAAAGATGAATTATTTTAAAAAAAAGGGCGATCCTTATGTTCTGATGACGGGACTTGGATTGGTTGTATCATTGGCTATGGTTGTTTTTATCGTCGTTGTCATCCTTGCCAGGGGACTGGGATTCTTTTGGCCGGGCAATTTGCTCGAGCTGGAGCTAAAAGACGGCCAAAAATACCTGGGCGAATTTCGCGCCAGTGGCAGCGCATTGGTGGAGGACGAATCCGGTGGAGAAATAAGCGAAAACCAGACCCAGTTGAAAATCGGCAACCGCGATCTCTACGGGCGCGATTTTATCTGGATCAAAAATTCCGATATTGTAGCGCAGAGTCGTCCGCGCTATGGTACTTCCTTCGAGCGCTGGGAATACGGTTACTTTTATGGCCAGATCCAATCCGTCCAAATCGGCGAGCAAAAGCTCGAGGGAGAGCCCGAGCGTTTATTTGGTAAAGCAAAAGAGGCTCACAGATTAGCGACAAAGAACCGTGAGCTTCGCGGTGAAATAGAAGAGAAAATGACTGAATTGATGGCGCCGCTGACCGAACTGCAGAGAGAAATCTCTCTCCTCCGGCTCGACCTTTCAACAGAGCCGGAAAAAGCCGCAGCGAAATTAAAGGCCCTCGAGAGCGAATCGGCAGAGCTTGAGAGTAAAATCGCGCCTGAATACGAAAAACTCAGCGGGCAACTGCAATCCGTCATAGAGGAAAATCAACAGCTTTATCTATCCGTTCTCACCGCCGAGGGCCAAAGCCACCAACTGTTTTTGGACAAGATCGTCCGCTTCTATCAACCCAACCGGATGAATGTATTTCAAAAAAGCGGCTTATACCTGGTCAAAATGTGGGAATTTCTTGCGGCGGCGCCGAGGGAATCCAATACCGAAGGCGGCGTGTTCCCGGCCATTTTCGGAACGGTTCTCATGGTGTTGCTGATGTCCATCGCCGTGGTGCCGTTGGGCGTCATGGCGGCGTTATATTTGAACGAATACGCCAAACAGGGAACGGTGATCCGGCTCATCCGGCTGTCGGTCAATAATCTTGCCGGCGTGCCGTCCATCGTATTCGGCATTTTCGGGCTGGGATTTTTTATCTATACCATCGGCGGCACCCTTGACCAGCTTTTGTTCAGCCAGAAATTGCCCGAGCCGACATTCGGCACAGGCGGCATATTCTGGGCCTCGCTGACGCTGGCGCTGTTGACCCTGCCCGTCGTAGTCGTGGCCACCGAGGAAGGTATTTTAGCGGTGCCGCGGGCGAACAAAGAGGGGGCGCTGGCGCTGGGAGCCACGCGCTGGCAGATGGTGCGCAAGATCGTCTTGCCAAACGCCATGCCCGGCATCTTGACCGGACTGATCCTGGCCATCAGTCGCGGCGCCGGAGAAGTGGCGCCACTAATGATCACCGGTGTGGTCAAGCTGGCGCCGTCCATGCCGCTGGATGCCACCTTTCCTTTCCTGCACCTGGACCGCAAGTTCATGCACCTGGGCTTTCATATTTACGATGTCGGCTTTCAATCGCCGAACGTGGAAGCGGCAAAACCGATGGTTTACTCGACGGCGCTTTTGCTCATCACCATCGTCGTTTTCTTAAACTTAATGGCTATCTATTTCAGAAATCGCATGAAAAAAAGATATAAATCATCGACCTTTTAATAATGAAACATGGCCTTCCTAAAAGGACTTTATCATGACGATCGACATCCAGCACAGCATATCAAAAAAGAATTCGACCAACTTGTCTAAAGAACACACGGTTATCCAGACCCGAGATTTGAGTTTTTATTACACGGGCGAAACTGCGGCGCTAAAAGACATCAACATCCGCATCCCGAAAAAAAAGGTGACGGCCTTTATCGGGCCAAGCGGCTGCGGCAAGTCCACGCTGTTGAGGTGTTTTAACAGGATGAATGACCTCATTGCCGGCACCCGGATAAAAGGCCAGGTTTTGATCTCGGGTGAAGATATTTATCACATCGATACGCGGCTCGAAGACCTGCGCAAAAAAGTCGGCATGGTCTTTCAAAAGTCCAATCCGTTTCCCATGAGCATTGCGGAAAATGTCGCCTTTGGTCCGAAAGTGAATGGAATTACCTCCAAAGCTGATTTGGAAGAAATAGTGGAATCGGCTTTAAAGCAGGCGGACCTGTGGAAAGAGGTCAAAGACCGCTTGAACAATTCTGCGCTGGATTTGTCCGGCGGCCAACAGCAGCGGCTGTGCATTGCCAGGACCCTGGCCAACAAGCCGGAAATTTTATTGATGGACGAACCGGCGTCGGCGCTGGACCCCATCTCTACAAAAAAAATAGAGGAGACCATCGAAGATCTGAAAAAAGAGTACACCATCGTCATTGTGACCCACAACATGCAGCAGGCGGCGCGCGTTTCCGACTATACCGCTTTTATGATGCTGGGAGAAATGGTGGAATTCAGCGACACCCGCAAGCTGTTTACTAATCCAAAAGAGAAACTGACGGAAGAATATATCACCGGACGTTTTGGCTAACAGGCATTTCCGCAGGAGCGAAGCATTCGCCTGATGAATTACCACGAAAATAAAAGGATAATTTCCTTAACGCAGAGACGCGGAGAACGCAGAGAAGACGCGGAGAATGACAGGATTTTTTTAAAACCTCTGCGTACCTTTGCGACCTCTGCGCCTCAGCGTTGAGATAAAAGAGCAGCCGAGAGAATGGCATTTTCACTATTATCGAGCGTTCTGAGGAGCATGTCAGTTCCTAAAGCACTTGAGCGCAAGTGAATCGTCAAACGTGAAAAGTGAAACATAAAAGCCGCTGCTCAATGTCTTTCGTTTCACATTTGACTTTTCACCTTTCACCAAAATTATCGGCATCTAATTGACAATGAGAGACAATTTTGCCCGGATCACAGGATACATTTCCGAAGGAACTTTATCATGACAGAAAAAATGAACCAACTGCTTGAGACCATAAAAAAAGACATCATTTTTATGGCCAACGAAGTTGAAGACGCCATTTACAAATCGTTAAAGGCGCTCAAGAAACAGGACAAAAAAATAGCCCAGGACGTGATCAAGGGTGATAAAAAAATCGACAAACAGGAAGTCGACATCGAAAATCAAATCCTGGCGCTGCTGGCGCTGCAGCAACCGGTAGCTGTCGATCTGCGATTTATCGTGGGTGCGTTGAAAATGAACAACGACCTCGAGCGCATCGGCGATCACGCCACCAACATCGCCGAGATCGCCATCGAGCTGTCCGGCGAGCCGTATTTAAAAGCGCTGGAAGATATCCCCAAAATGGGCAAAATCTCTCGCGGCATGCTGCACGATGCCGTACTTTCTTTTATAAACGGCGACAGCGACCTGGCAAGCGATGTGATCGCCCGCGATAATGAGGTGGACAATTTGTACTATACGGTGCGCGACGAGGTGGTTGCCCTGCTGCGGGATCACAAGGATAAAATCAAACAAGGCGTCTTTTTGATTAGCGTCGCTCGAGACCTGGAACGCGTGGCCGACCTGGCGACCAATTTGTGCGAAGATGTGGTTTTTATGAAAGAAGCACGCATCATTCGTCACGGTTTTGATAAAGAGAGCAAATGAAAAAAAGTAAGAAAAAAACGATTTTTATCCTGGAAGACGACCCCGATATTGGCGAGCTGCTGGAATTCAACCTGGTGAACACCGGCTACAGCGTGCTGCTGGAAAAAAGCGGCCTCAAAGGATTCGACCGGATCAAAACCAACCCGCCGGACCTGTTGCTGCTGGACCTGAATCTGCCGGAGCTGTCCGGTTTTGAGATTTGCAAGTACCTGCGAAAAAACGACCAGACCAGCAAGCTGCCCATCATCGTCATCACCGCCCGGGCCTCGGAAATGGATAGAGCGGCCTGCCTGGAGCTTGGCGTCGACGAATATATCACCAAACCGTTTCGCATTAAAGAAATGTTAAAAAAGGTCAAGAGGTACCTGGAGCAGGCTCAGGTCAATCAAAGCATGATGATATGAAAAAATTATCCACCCAATCCTTTCTCTTCGGAACGCTTTTCGTCATCGTCACTTTGTTGCTCATCGATGTCATTTCGTGGACCCATACCCGTTCATTTCTGCTCAGGGAAGTGCACAGTGATTTGCAAAAAAAGCTGTCGTTGAGTAAAATCCTGATCGATGTCGGCGCCTTTGAGCGAAAAGACCTGGCGAGCCTGAAGACTTTTGCCGATGACATCCGAAAATCCACCGAGCTCAGGACCACCCTTATCGACAAGACCGGGCGCGTCCTGGCCGACTCGGAAATCGACATCGAGGGACTGGAGCGCGTCGAAAACCATTTGGGGCGAAAAGAAGTACAACAAGCCCTTCGCCTGGGATCCGGCCTGGTCATCCGCACCAGCGATACAATTCATAAAAAACTGATCTATTATTGCGAAACGCTCAAGAATGACGGGCGGGTCATCGGTTTTATCAGGCTGTCCATGTTCTCCCCGGCCTTCAATGAGAAACTACAGTTCCTGGCCTCCCTGCTCGTTAAATTGAATATCATAGTATTGGCCATCTTTGTCACCGGCTTTCTTTTGTACAGCCGTCTCCTGAATTACTGCTTCAACAGCTTTCGCCGGTCGCTCTCTGTTCAAAAAGATGCGGCAGAGTTTACTCATCTCCCTAAGCATCCGTTTGAAGAATTTAATTATCTGCGCCTGGATATGAACGCCGTGTGCGCGAGCCTGCAAAATCGAAATAAAACCCTCATCACTCAAAAACGACAGGCACAGGATATTTTGAATACCTTGTCCGAAGGCCTGGGCGCATTTGACAATGCCGGCCTGCCGCTGCTTTATAACAAAGCCTTTATTGACATTCTCAATCTCGAAAAAGAACATATTGCCAACACGCCATTTTACGACTGGCTGCACTTTCCGCCCTTGATTCAGGATATTGAAAGATTCAGCCGCAAGGGAAAAGAGGTCAAGAGGAGGATCCGATACTATAACAATAAATACATCGACTATCACATATTGCCCCTGGTGAAAGGTGACGTCTTATCGGGATTTCTTTTATGCGTCAATAACGTCACCGATTTGCAGCATCTGGAAACGGTGAGGCAGGACTTTGTCGACAACGTCAGCCATGAATTCAAGACGCCGCTCACCTCCATTTTGGGCTACACGGAAACACTGTTGTCGGGAAGCGTCTCGGATGCCAATGCACAGCAAAAGTTTTTAAAAAAAATAGACGAACAGACGCGGCAGTTGGAGAGAATCGTCATCGACTTGCTGCAGCTTTCCAGGATTGAGCACCATGCCGTGCAAAAGATAAAAAAGATCAATCCCATATCGAGTATCAAATCCGTGTTTCGTGAGCTTGAGCCGCTGGCCCGGGAGCAAAAGATTAGCATGGAGCTGGATATCCCGAACACAAAGGAGAAAGTCAGGATTCGTGGCAACAAGAGCCTCTTTCAATCACTGATAAGAAATCTTTTGACCAATGCGATCTATTATAACCGGGCCAACGGTAATGTGTGGCTCAAAGCCCGGCACGATGAACATAAAATACGGATTGAAGTAAAAGACACCGGCATCGGCATCCCCAAGTCGGAACAAGAGAGAATATTCGAGCGATTTTACCGCATCGACAAATCGAGATCGAAAAATGCCGGCGGCACCGGCCTGGGCTTGTCCATTGTCAAGCACATTACCGAAGCCTTCAGCGGCACTTTCGGTGTGGAAAGTCGGCCGGGGGAAGGGAGCACTTTCTGGATCGAGTTTCCGGTGGAAAAATCCTCGTAGCACTCAGCTCTTTCATCTCGCCTACACAATTCGTGAATTGACTGAATGTGCGACGCACGTGGTTTTCTTACAGCGAAGCAAAAAACAGGCACAACTTTATTTCATTACAGATGGATATCTGTAATGAGCCGAAGAAATTTAAGGGACTCTATTTGGAGATTTTTATGGGTTGCGGGAAGGAAACCTCATTAGAGAAAAATATTCGTAAACGCCTTCTTTTGACGAAAACGATAAATGTAAAAATCCTTATCCACGCTTGCTATTTGCGAAACATTCAGTCTTTCACCTATTGCGACTAACGTGGAATCAGCAAAATCCATAGGTAGATCGGCGTATTTTTGAGTTAATTCGATTATCCTTTCCAAATCCAGACTCGTTAACTCTTCTAATTGAACCGCCCCGTTTTTCACCCAGGTCAAAAAATCAATTTGAGCTCGAATACTAAAGTCTAAGAGATAGCAAACTTCCGTTAATACGGCAGTTGTTGTGAGGAGCTTTCCTTTGAATTCTTTGAGAAACGCCTTGGCTTGCTCATGATAATCATCATCTTTATCGAATAAGGCCACAAGAGGGCCTGAATCAATTAGAGTGACGTTTGGCATGAATCTTCTCTCGAACTATCTTTTTACGATGAATAGACAAATCTCCCCGACCACTCCCATATTTGCCAAATAGTTCTTTGCCAATATCCCAAGGAGATTCTCCAATATGGTTGCGAGTTACAAATTCTTCCAGGCACTGACGTACAAGTGCGGATTTTGTCAAACCTTGCTTTACTGCTAATGTCTCCAAGGTTCGTTCCAAACGTTCATTTAACCGAATAGTAATCATAATTTACTTCCATTCTACCGGAATAATAAACCTGCTTATATTTGTACCGAAAAGTGTAATACATTTTCCTCTAAAATACAAACATTCTTTTCTTACTACAAGTTCTTATACTTGATGTGTCATCTTTCTTTGATTTTACTGCTGTTTCCAACCGTAAATATGCAGCCAACAAAAAAGGCAGTATCCATCAAGCCGCGTTGATTCTCCTGGATGCGACCTTATGTTTCCATTTTGGCTTTTACCGACAGGCTGTTTACGTATTCGGCGCTGTGGATAAGTTGTTCGAGTCTATTTTTTCCATGTTGGTCTTTGTTTCCGCTAGTTACGGGGCTGCCCCCGTAACTCATATAACAAACTTTACAAGAGCACATCACCCCGGGGAATTTAATCCATAAAATCTACATACGTACGTTCGTGTATAAACCGATTGAAATTAGCTTTATAGCTCGCCGTCGAGCCAGACGAATACCTTTTGTGGGAAATAAGGTCACTGCCATCCGAAACGCCTCCTGTCATTCCTTGAGGAATCTTTGTTCCAGGACGCACAGTATCGGAATAAGGATCAGACCTGACCTGTAAAACGAGTTCTATTTTAGCAGTCATCTGCACGCCATAA
>METF01000166.1:757-2633 GCA_001771235.1 Candidatus Zhuqueibacterota bacterium RBG_16_48_16 | reverse complement strand
CATGATGTTTGTAGAAACCGACAAGCGAAAGGCCTCCGTCCCGATAGGGACGGGATGTTTTAAAATAGTGAAGGGCCTGATAAGATGGCCAATAGTCTGGCAGTCATCAACATCCAGTCCATACCGGACTGAACAGGTGGAGTTTTGTCGGTTTCTACAAACATCCGGTCCATCCGGGACTTTGATTATGGCTTCTGTGGTTTCTTCAAACATTTTGTCTCGTTAGGATAAAATATTTAGAGCCTCTCTTTCGCTGTGGTAATAATGCGCGAAATGTAAAGTCTTTTATATTTCATTATAGATGCATATCTGTAACGAGCTTGAACGAAAAAAGCTGCGTGATCTTTAGCACGGTGGGATAGAATTCTACTCTGCGAACAGGAAAAGTATTTCAGCCTTCCTCTCCAAGAGATTCCAGAAGCTCAGAAATACTGGCGACAGGCGACCGATAGTTTCCTTTAACCATCCCAGCCAATAAATCATCCGCCTCTGCAACAGAAATTATTTCTTGTTTGGCAGCAAGAGCCAATATGCCAATAGTTCCCGATAATTCCATACGACTAGATTTCGCCAGTTTCCTTGCCGCCTGATCATCTGTCAGCAACAACCAGTTCCGATTTTTCGCGATAGCTAAACACGAAGCTTCACCACTGTGAAGTTTAATGCAAAATTGATAGTAGTTCGCTTGCTCTTCTTCGGTTTCAAAAGCGACAAGTCTTAACCAACCCCTGGAGATTTTGATTTGCTTTAGGGCAGATTCAAGAAAGGGATAGCCTTCTTGAAGACCTCTTATTATTTCTTCACGTACTTCTGGAGTAATGTAGACTACAGAGAAAAGCTTTTCGAGAACTTCCAAGCCTCCGACAAAAGAAAAGTTGGAAATAACAGTCGTATTCGCTATACATTCCTTCACGGCTGGTTTGTCCATTTTATGACTGGTTTTTCAGATATTTCTTTAGAGTCTCATATTCCTCTTTCGCTTCTTCAACAGTCTCAGGACCTAATCCAGGTCTAATGCCCTGCTGTGCCAGAATTTCTTTCATCTGCTCAAAACTTACTCCCGCCAGTTCCGCGGCTTTCCCCACCGAAATATTTTCATTTTGATAACGATAAATAGCAACTCTTTGGCGATATTCAGGATGAGCCCGAGTCAAATGACGAAGTGCGTCCCTGATAACTTCTTCTCTGTTCTTAAATATTCCGGAACGAACAAAATCTTCCACCTCGATCATTTCCATGAAAAAACTCCTTTAAATAAACATAGCCATGGCGCCTCACCAATGCAATGATTTTTGAATGCAATTTAATGGTGGTAAGGGGAAAATACAAGCGTTTCTTTCTTCGCCTGTATTGTTCTTATTTCCCAATGCCCGGCAACACTAAAGGTGTCTACGAAGACGGGGTGCGCGAAGGACATGCCGTTTTCGCATGTGTGCAGCAGCGTTGCTTATCACCACGGTTCCTATGCTCGGATCACTGCCTGGCGTGATAATTCCGAGGTTAAAAGTGGCCGCCGATCAAAAGTTACAGAAGTAGAAAAAACGTCCGGCAGTGGTTTACTTATGGACAAACGAAAAAGCGGCGTCATCACCATAAAGGTGGGATAGGATCCTACCCTACGGACTAACATAAAATCTACATACGTACGTTCGTGCATGAACCGATTGAAATTGGCTTTATAGACCGCCGTCGAGCCAGACGAATACCTTTTGTGGGAAATAAGGCCACTGCCATCCGAAACGCTCGCCTCCTGTCATTCCTTTAGGAATCTTTGTTCCAGGACGCACAGTATCGGAATAAGGATCAGAGCTGACCTGTAAACCGGTTCTATCTTAGCTGTTATCATCACGCCATAACAAAGATTCTCAAGAGAATG
>METF01000166.1:0-726 GCA_001771235.1 Candidatus Zhuqueibacterota bacterium RBG_16_48_16 | reverse complement strand
GATGTTTGTAGAAACCGACAAGTTAAAAGCCTCCGTCCCGCCAGGGACGGGATGTTTTAAAATAGATAAAAGGTGGGTCACAGACCCACCCTACAAACTAAAACCCGATCCACCCAAGCCGATTCCAGCGCCTGTTGTAGTCGTGTTTATTTGAGAAAAACCTTCTTTATATATAAGACTTGCCAACTTCCAATCGTCATTGCTTCAAACTGGGCAGGGCATAATTTCCTCCTTGAATCTGGTCAAGAAAAAGGTGGGATTGAAGCCCACACTGCGAACTGTTCCATTGATTTTATTTATAAAAATATTCTCTTTCAGGTTTTTGATAGTGCATCTATCCGAAAATGTCTGCCGAAAAAATCAAGCTTTCTTTGGACAAAATTTTCTTTTTCCCCGTAAACGTCAGTATAGTAGACTTTTATTGTTATTTCTTTTAAAACATTCCTTATTATTTCACGATTTTCAATATCAGTGTTGTTATTAACGTCATAATGCATTTCTATAAGGTTCAACTTTTTGGAAGGGGGTATAATTCGGTCTTTAATCTGTTCGATAAAGCTTGTCCATTCCTTTATTTTTGAATCCTTGAACGCCTCAATCAAAGAATTCAGTTCATTATCATTTTTATCCAAAGCAACAAATTTTTTAATAATGAGCGGGCCTAATCCGGCATTCTGAATATCGACAGACATTCTATTTTCATAATCTGCAACAATAATGTTACCT
>METF01000165.1 GCA_001771235.1 Candidatus Zhuqueibacterota bacterium RBG_16_48_16 | reverse complement strand
TCACTTTAGAATGTTCGGAATGCAAACGTCGGAATTACACGACCACCAAGAACAAACGAAAACAAACGGGTCGTGTCGAATATAAAAAGTACTGCAAATGGTGTAACAAACGCACCAGTCATAAAGAGACCAGATAGTGCCTTGTGTTAGGCCTGTAGCACAATTGGCTAGTGCGCCGGACTCCAAATCCGGAGGTTGGGGGTTCAAGTCCCTCCAGGCCTGCAACTCTAATCAAGCGAAGTGCTGACTCATTCAGCGCTGACGTGTATTTGGAACCCAATACTCTGGCAGAAAAATGTTTCAAAAAGTGACGAAATTCCTTCGGGACGTGAATAACGAAATGGCGAAAGTAAGCTGGCCCAGCCGGAACGAATTGAAAGGTCAAACGATTATTGTCATTGTTGTCTCGTTGTTCTTTGCTGTATTTATTTTCGGAGTGGATCATTTATTATCAAGAGTGATTAGTCTAATCTACTAGTCAGGAATTTATCCCGTATCATCCTGCAATCCTGTCAAAAAAATTCAATTCAGAAAAGGACTGAATGGCTTGGTGAGAAAAGCACAACAATTGGTGGAACAAGAACAAGAAATAAAAGAATCTGAAGAGATTAAATGGTATGCGATCCACGTGCTTTCGGGGCATGAGAATAAGGTGAAGGCTTATCTGGAGAACGAGATCAAGCACGCCAATCTTGTGGAAAAGATAACGGACATTCTTGTTCCTTCCGAACAAATCACAGAGATGAAAGAGGGCAAAAAGCGTGTCCGCACAAAGATCATGTTTCCGGGCTATATGCTTGTCAAAATGGTCTTTGATAAAGACAGCCGCCACCTCATTCTCAACACACCCGGAGTGACGAATTTCGTCGGTCGAAAGAATGAGCCTGTTCCGCTAAAACCTGATGAAGCGGAAAGAATTATCGGCAAAGCCAGAGATTCCGGTGCTGATCGCAGCAAGGTGCCGTTTCACGTTGGCGATCCGATCAAAGTTACCGATGGTCCGTTTACGGATTTTGCCGGGTTTATCGAGGAAGTCAATGAAGAAAAGAATAAAGTCAAGGTCCTGGTCAGTATATTCGGAAGATCGACGCCGGTAGAACTCGACTTTTTACAGATTGAACTGGAATCATAGGAATTAGGACAATGGCAAAAAAAGTTATTGGCTTGATAAAACTTCAAATCTCCGCTGGCAATGCGAATCCATCTCCCCCCGTGGGCCCTGCCCTGGGTCAGCATGGCGTCAACATTATGGAATTTTGCAAGGCTTTTAACGCCAGAACCCAGGATAAGCAAGGCCTGATTATTCCGGTGGTCATTACGGTTTACCAGGATCACTCTTTTACTTTTATCACAAAGACACCACCGGCTGCGGTGTTGTTAAAAAAAGCCGCCGGTTTGGAGAAAGGTTCCGCTGAACCGAACCGGGAAAAAGTTGGAAAAGTGACAAAAGACCAGGTGCGCCAAATTGCTGAGACAAAATTGCCTGATTTAAATGCCGATGATGTAGAGATGGCCATGCGGATGATCGAAGGTACGGCTCGAAGCATGGGTATCCTTGTCGAATAGCTTGAACCATTTTGCCATCTTAAAAAATAAGCACATTCGGAGATAAGATGAAACGCAGTAAACGATATGACCAGGCCCTCGCGAATATTCAAAAAGCAAAGCTTCATACGATAGCGGAGGCCATTCAGCTCGTCAGAGATTCGTCCTCTACCAAATTCGACGAGTCTGTTGACGTTGCCGTGCGATTGGGAGTCGACCCGCGCAAGGCCGATCAGATGGTTCGTGGCACGGTGATTTTGCCGCACGGCACCGGCAAGAAAGTTCGCGTCCTTGTTTTAACCAAAGGCGAAAAAGAAAAAGAAGCCAAAGAGGCCGGCGCGGACTATGTCGGTTCCGACGATCTTATCGAGAAAATTCAAGGCGGCTGGTTTGAATTTGAGGTGGTCATCGCCACGCCGGATATTATGTCGCAGATTGGCAAGCTGGGGCGCGTCCTGGGTCCTCGTGGCCTGATGCCGAATCCGAAAACGGGCACGGTGACATTCGAGGTCGGCAAGGCCGTAAGAGAAGCCAAGTCCGGCAAGATATCTTTTCGCGTCGATAAATCCGGGAATGTCCACGCGGCTGTTGGCAAGAGATCGTTCGAGCCGGCGCAATTGAAAGAAAACGTTCAGATTTTTATGGATACGATAAATCGGCTCAAACCGCCAACGGCAAAAGGTGTTTATATTAAGAACATCACCCTGTCGAGCACCATGGGCCCAGGAGTCCGTGTGGACAAGAACGCGATCATGGATGCTGTCTAGTCTGCGGGAATAGAGAAAATATTTTGACGTAAGGAAGAGAATTCATGCTACGGCCAGAAAAAGTACAACGTGTCGAAGAGATCTGCGAAAGCTTGTCGAGCGCTAAAAGCGTTTTTATGACGGATTTTAAGGGATTATCTGTTGATGATATGACCAGGCTGCGCCAGGAATTTCGCAAGGCCGGCGTCAAGTATATGGTGGTAAAAAACACCCTGGCCAGGATTTCGGCGGAAAAGGTCGGTTATTCCGATATGGTCAAATACCTTAACGGCCCGACGGGATTAGCCCTGGCGTTCGAAGACCCGGTGGCGCCGGTAAAGGTCATTCATGATTTTGTAAGCACCATAAAGCCAACCATAAAAGCCGCGATTCTGTATGGACAATTACTGGATGAAAAAGCCGCCGAGGAAATCAGCAAAATACCGCCGCGACAGGTTTTGCTTGGCCAGGTCGTCAGCGGTATTGCCGCACCGATTTCCGGATTGGTTGGAAGCCTGAAGGCTTTGATGAGTAATTTGGTCAACGTGTTGGATCGGATAAAAGAAACTAAACAAGGTTAAATATTCATGTCCTATAACTCAAACGGGAGGATGAAATGCCCGAAAAAGAAGTTGCAGCAGAAAAGAAAACGAAAACAGCAAAAACAGCAGAGGTGAGCGATTCGAAGGTTGAAGAAAT
Source organism: Candidatus Zhuqueibacterota bacterium RBG_16_48_16 (assembly GCA_001771235.1). GTDB lineage: Bacteria > Zhuqueibacterota > Zhuqueibacteria > Residuimicrobiales > Sediminimicrobiaceae > Sediminimicrobium. The sequence continues at coordinate 10,469 of METF01000165.1, read as the reverse complement.
TCTGAAATCCATAGAAGAAATGACAGTTCTTCAACTATCGAAATTAGTAAAAGCCCTTGAGGAAAGATTTGGAGTCACTGCCGCAGCGCCGGTTGCTTTTGCCGCCATGGGTGGTCCGGCCGCAGGTGGAGCTGCTCCTGCCGAAGTGGAAGAAAAGACAGAGTTCGATGTTGTGCTGAAATCTGCCGGCGCGCAAAAGATTCAAGTGATCAAGGTTGTGCGCACGTTGACCAGCCTGGGCTTAAAGGAAGCCAAAGATCTTGTCGATGGTGCTCCGAATACCGTAAAGGAAGGTGCCACCAAGGAAGAAGCGGAAGCTATGAAAGCCAAGCTGGAAGAAGTTGGCGCAGAAATCGAGCTCAAGTAAGTCAAAAAATAATTTACCAAAGAAACCGAGCCCATAAAGCTCGGTTTTTTAAAGTTGATACAAACCCTGAAAGGAAGTGAAGCCTTTGGCATCAGGAGCTTTAAGGGAAAGACACTCTTTTTCAAAAATTCCTTCTGCTGTCGATATTCCGGATCTGCTCGATATTCAGTTAAAGTCATACCGCGATTTCCTGCAACACGATATTCTGGCCCGAAAGCGGAAGAATGTCGGCCTGCAGGCCGTGCTGAAAAGTATTTTCCCCATTGTCGATAGCCGGGAAAACTTTACGCTTGACTTTATCGAGTATTATGTAGAACAGCCGAAATATACGGTTGAAGAATGTCAGGAGAGAGGAACCACCTATTCCGTCGCTCTAAAAGCGAAATTGCGACTCTCCATAAAGGATGAATACGATCCTGAAAATCCCCTGGCGAATTCCATCGAACAGGTCGTCTATCTGGGCAATATGCCTTTTATGACCCATCGAGGAACGTTCATCATCAACGGGGCGGAGCGTATAATCGTCAGTCAATTGCACAGGTCCCCTGGAGTCTTCTTCGACGAGTTGACGCATCCGAACGGAACGAGGCTTTATTCCGCCCGCATTATCCCGCTACGTGGTTCGTGGATTGAATTTAACACGGACATTAACGACATCATGCACGTCTACATCGATCGCCGAAAAAAGTTTTTAGTCACTCAATTACTCAGGGCGATCGGCTATTCTTTGGACAGGGATATCCTCGAAGAGTTCAATCTTATCGAGCAAATCGATCTCAAGAAAGCCGATTTATCCGAGTACATCGGCGCCAAGGTTGTCAACGATATTATCGATATGGAAACAGGTGAGGTGATCGTTGACAAGCTTGAAGAAATTCAGGAGCACCATGCGGAAGCTATCAAAGGATTAAAAATCGACAAAATAGAAGTCCTCAGGTCCGATACAATTTTCGGACCGGAAATTATCAGCAATACCATTATCAAGGACGCCACAAAATCGCAGGAAAACGCTTTGGAGCTGATTTATCAACAGCTCCGCTCCGGCGATCCGCCCGATATTGACACGGCAAAACAGCTTATCGAGCGGCTCTTTTTCAATCCCAAGCGATACGATCTTGGCGATGTGGGTCGGCATCGCTTGAATAAAAAACTTAATTTAGGCGTCGATCCGGAATTCACCGCGTTGACGAAAGAGGATATTGTGGGCATCATTCGTTTGCTTCTCGACCTGAGAAAAGGCAAACGCTCCGCCGACGATATCGATCACCTGGGCAATCGCCGGGTAAAGACGGTTGGCGAACAACTGGCCGCGCAGATGAGCGTGGGCCTGGCCCGTATGGCGAGGACGATCAAAGAGCGCATGAACCTGCGGGAAAGCGACAACCCCACTCCGCAAGACCTGGTCAATGCCCGCACCATTTTGTCGGTCATCAACACATTTTTTGGCACCAGCCAGTTATCCCAGTTCATGGATCAGACCAATCCGTTGGCCGAGCTGACTCACAAAAGACGTCTCTCAGCTCTTGGGCCGGGCGGTCTTACCAGGGAGCGGGCCGGTTTCGAAGTGCGCGACGTACATTACACTCACTATGGCCGACTTTGTCCGATTGAAACACCCGAAGGCCCCAATATCGGCCTGATTTCTTCTTTGACGACCTTTGCTCGCATCAATGATTATGGCTTCATCGAAGCGCCTTACAGGATCGTGGAAAACGGCAAGGCGACGGATAAAATTCGCTTTCTGACGGCCGACGATGAGGAAGAGCAAATCGTTGCACAAGCGAACGAACCTCTTGGCTCGGACAGTGCGTTCGTCAACGATCGTGTGAAATGCCGCTACCGGGGCGAGTTCCCGGTCGTAACTCCGGATCAGGTGGTTTACATGGATGTTTCTCCTGCGCAAATCGTGTCTGCTGCTGCCTCGTTGATCCCCTTCCTGGAGCACGATGACGCGAACCGAGCGCTCATGGGATCGAACATGCAACGCCAGGCGGTGCCGTTGTTGAAACCGGAATCACCCTATGTTGGCACGGGCATGGAAGGCAAGGTCGCGCGCGATTCACGCGCCGTTGTGCTGAGTGATGTGGATGGCATCGTCGAAAAAGTAGAGGCCGACAAAATTGTGATTCGCAAAACACAACTATCGGATGATGAAGATATCGACAGCCTTCTTGATTTTAATAGAACCGATCTGGTCGCGTACAATCTGATTAAATTTCAGCGAACCAATCAGGATACCTCTATCAACCAAAAGCCTGTTGTCAGCGTTGGTGATGTTGTCAGGAAGGGACAGGTTATTGCTGATGGCGCGGCCACCGATGACGGTGAATTAGCCCTCGGCCGCAACATCCTCGTCGCCTTCATGCCGTGGCGGGGATATAATTTTGAAGATGCTATCGTCATTTCCGAGCGCGTCGTACGCGACGATGTCTTTACCTCCGTTCATATCGAAGAGTTCGAGCTTCAGGTGCGCGATACAAAGCGAGGCGAAGAGGAGTTGACCAGGGAAATACCGAACGTCAGCGAAGAAGCGACCAAAGACCTGGATGAAAACGGCATCATACGCGTCGGCGCCGAAGTAAACCCGGGCGATATTCTGGTTGGTAAAGTGACGCCCAAAGGCGAAACAGATCCGACTCCGGAGGAAAAGCTGTTAAAAGCTATTTTTGGCGAAAAAGCCGGCGATGTCAAAGATGCTTCTTTGAAAGCGCCCCCCGGCTTGAAGGGTGTCGTCATTGATTCCAAATTGTTTTCTCGTAAGAAAAAAGATTCTACCACCAAGAAAAAAGATAAAAAAGGGTTGGATGACCTGGAAGTCTGGCTGGAGAATGAAAAAGCCGAAGCAAAACGCCATCGGGACAGGAAGCTGAACGCCGTTCTCAAAGGAAAGATCTCGAGTGGTATTCGAGACCTGGAAACGGGCAAGGTCATTATCAAAGCCAACACCGCTCTCAAAGAATCCAACCTGGAAAAACTCGATTACGACACGGTGGATTTTTCGCAGAACCTTTTAACGGATGAAGAAACCAATGAGCTGATCAGTGAGATCGTTGAACGGTACAATAAAAAGTTGTCCGATATCGACGAGGAATACGAGCTCAGAAAATTCAAGATCGTCGTTGGTGATGAGCTGCCGCCGGGAATCGTGCAACTGGCAAAGGTCTATGTCGCCAAAAAGCGCAAGCTGATGGTGGGCGACAAAATGGCTGGCCGGCATGGCAACAAAGGTGTAGTAGCCAAGATCGTTCCAATGGAGGACATGCCTTACCTGCCGGATGGAACGCCTGTGGACATCGTTCTCAACCCACTTGGCGTGCCGTCGCGTATGAACCTTGGACAAATCCTTGAAACCAATTTAGGCTGGGCGGCTCGCGAGCTGGGTGTCAAATACGCCACACCTGTTTTTGACGGCGCCAGCCTGGATGAAGTATATCACGAAATGGAAAAGGCAAAAGTACCGTTGAGTGGCAAGTCCACTTTATACGACGGCCGCACCGGTGAATTGATCGATGACGAGGTGACAATCGGCTATATTTATGTGATGAAATTGTCCCACCTTGTTGAGGACAAAATTCACGCCAGGTCGATTGGCCCTTACTCCCTCATCACCCAGCAGCCGCTTGGCGGAAAGGCTCAGTTTGGCGGGCAACGATTTGGTGAAATGGAGGTGTGGGCGCTGGAGGCTTATGGCGCGGCGTATACCTTGCAGGAAATACTGACTGTCAAAAGTGACGACGTTCGCGGCCGGTCAAAGACTTATGAAGCCATAGTCAAAGGAGAGAACCTGCCTGAACCCGGGATTCCCGAATCGTTTAACGTCTTGTTGCGCGAGCTTCAGGGACTTGGACTGGACGTCGAATTGCTGAACCAAAAGCGCAACAGGAATTAGTCAAGTCGCTAAATGTTGTAATAACCAGGCTCTCATTTTGAGTTTGGAGGTGATATTTTGAGTTACATGATATCTCACGAGCTGCCGACGCAGACAACAAACTTTAATGCCATATACATCGGCCTTGCATCGCCGGATAAGATTCTCGAAAGGTCGCACGGAGAAGTAACCAAGCCGGAGACCATTAACTATCGTTCTTTTAAACCGGAAAAGGACGGCTTGTTCTGCGAGAAAATATTTGGCCCGGTACGCGATTGGGAATGCCACTGCGGAAAGTACAAACGCATTCGCTACAAAGGCATTGTTTGTGACCGCTGTGGTGTGGAAGTGACCATGAAAAGCGTGCGTCGCGAGCGTATGGGACATATTTCATTGGCCGTGCCGGTGATTCATATCTGGTACTGGAAATCATTGCCGTCCAAAATCGGCTACATCCTCGGCTGTAGTATTAAAGAGCTGGAACGGATTATTTATTACGAATCCTATATCGTTATCCGACCCGGCGCAAGCGGCCTGGCTTTTAAAGAACTCATTAGCGAAGAGGAGTACGTCGAGGTTTCCATGGAGGTGGCGGAAAAGGAAGCCGATCTTCCTGAAGAAGAGCGATTCAAAGCCGGTATGGGTGGGCAGGCTATTCTGGATATTCTCAAACATGTCGAGGTTGATACTTTATCTCATGACCTGCGCTACCAGGCCAAGCATGAGACGTCGATTCAAAGAAAAAATGAAGCTCTCAAACGACTCAAAGTGATCGAGGCCTTCAGGCGTTCGAATTTAGAGCGCCATAATAAACCGCAGTGGATGGTCATGACGGTCATTCCCGTCGTGCCACCGGAATTGCGGCCGCTTGTGCCTCTTGAAGGCGGACGGTTTGCCACCTCCGATTTAAATGATCTTTACCGCCGCGTAATCATCAGAAACAACCGGTTGAAAAAGCTGCTTGAAATAAAGGCCCCCGAAGTCATTCTCCGCAACGAAAAAAGAATGCTTCAGGAAGCAATAGATTCACTGTTTGATAATGGCCGTCGCGCATCGGCCGTGCGGGGTGACGGCAACAGGGCGCTCAAGAGCCTGTCGGATATGCTGCGCGGCAAGCAGGGCCGGTTCAGGCAAAACCTTTTGGGAAAAAGAATCGATTATTCCGGACGGTCGGTGATCGTTGTCGGTCCTGAATTAAAACTGCATGAATGCGGCCTTCCGAAAGAAATGGCTCTCGAGCTGTTCAAGCCTTTTGTGATTCGCAAGCTGGTGGAACGCGGCCTGGTAAAAACAGTAAAAAGCGCCAAAAAGCTTGTGGAGCGCCGCGGCGCAGAAGTGTGGGAAATTCTGGAAGAAATCATCGATGGCCATCCGGTCATGCTCAACAGAGCGCCGACACTGCACAGGCTGGGTATTCAGGCCTTTCAACCGCTGTTGATCGAGGGAAAAGCCATTCAAATACATCCGCTCGTGTGCGCCGCATTCAACGCCGACTTTGACGGCGACCAGATGGCTGTGCACGTACCGCTGTCTTTTCATGCACAAATAGAGACGAAAATTTTAATGCTGTCCAGCCATAATATTCTTTCACCTGCGCACGGGCGTCCCCTGGCCATTCCCAGCCAGGATATCGTTCTGGGTATCTATTATTTGACCAAGAGCAAGCCGGGCACGCTGGGAGAAAATATGGTGTTCTCCTCTCCTGAAGAATTGGTCATTGCCTTCAACGATAACCGCGTGGCATTGCACGCACCGACAAAAGTCAGGATAGATGGCACTATCGTCAAAACCACGGTCGGGCGGGTTATTTTCAACGACATCCTGCCGACAGAGCTGGGATTTGTCAATAAAATCCTGACCAAAAAAGCGATCGAGGAATTGGTCGCAATGGCTTATGCCAGGTTGGGAAATCTTCGCACGGCGATCATGCTCGACGATCTGAAGGATCTCGGCTTCAAGTATGCCATGAGATCCGGAGTGACAATCGGATTGAACGATGTCATTGTGCCTGATGAAAAAGACGATCTGCTGCAAAAAGCCTATAATAGCGTCGAGGCAATACAAAGTCGCTACGAGCGCGGCATCATCACCGATGGTGAGAGGTACAATCAAATCATCGATATTTGGACGCACACAACCAGCAACGTCGCGGAAAAGATGTTCGAACGCCTGAGCAACGACAGACAGGGATTCAATCCCATATTTATGATGGCGGATTCGGGTGCCCGAGGCTCCAAAGAACAAATCCGCCAACTGGCCGGTATGCGAGGTTTGATGGCAAAACCGCGAAAAAGGATGACCGGATCGATGGGCGAGATCATTGAAAATCCTATTACGGCCAATTTCCGCGAAGGATTAACGGTTCTCGAGTATTTTATTTCCACTCACGGCGCCAGAAAAGGTTTGGCTGATACGGCCCTGAAAACGGCAGATGCCGGTTATCTCACCCGTCGCCTTGTCGATGTGGCGCAGGACGTCATTATTACCATGGACGACTGTGGAACAATCCTTGGTCTTCGTGTCGGTGATTTGAAAGAAGGTGAGGATGTCATCGAATCGCTCACTGACCGGATCATTGGCCGTGTTGCTGCCGAAGATGTTTACGATCCCCAAAGCGGCGATATTATCGTCGAAGCCGGCAAATTAATCAATGAAGAATTGGCCAGAAGGATTGGCATCTCGGATATTGAAACCGTTATGATTCGTTCGGTACTTACCTGTGAAGCGTCCCGCGGAGTGTGCGCAAAATGTTACGGCCGTAACCTGGCAACCGGAAAGATGGTCTGCAATGGCGAGGCTGTGGGCGTTATGGCAGCCCAGTCGATTGGCGAACCGGGCACACAACTGACCCTGAGAACCTTCCATATCGGCGGTACGGCATCCCGTATTGCCGCTCAATCGCAAGTGCAGGCAAAGCACACCGGACGGATAGAATGGGAGAATTTACGAGTCGTCAAGCGCGAAGACGGCGACATCGTCACTATCGGTCGGAATGGGCGCATCAACATTCTGGACCCGGATAATCGTGTCATCGAAAGAATGACCGTGCCTTATGCCGCGACCGTTCTCGCTGAGGCCGATCAGGCTGTTGAACGCGGCGATGTCATTTTCAGATGGGACCCGTACACCGCCAGTATCATATCGAACGCATCCGGGACGGTTGAGTTTAAGGATATCCTGGAAAACATCACATTCCGTGAGGAGCTTGATGAAACCACGGGTATGAAACAACGGGTCATCATTGACACGCGCGCCAGAAATCTCAACCCGACTATTAAGGTTGTCGATAATGACGCTAATGAGCTGAGCGCCTACGTCATACCGACAAGATCATATCTCCAGGTTTACGATGGGGAGGCGGTCAATTCCGGCGACGTGCTGGTGAAAATCCCGCGAGAAATTGCTAAAACAAGAGATATTACCGGCGGCCTGCCTCGGGTTGCCGAGCTGTTCGAAGCCCGCCGACCGAAAGAGCCGGCTGTCGTGAGCGAAATCGATGGTATTGTCCATTTTGGCGAGATGAAGCGCGGCGTGCGCAAGATCGTGGTCAAGTCCGAAGATGGGCATGAAGAAAAAATCTATCTGATTGGCTACGGCAAACACGTCCTTGTACATGATGGTGATTTTGTCCACGCAGGAGAAAAACTATCCGAAGGTTCCGTCGCTCCTCATGATATTCTGGCTATTATGGGAGCAAACAAAGTTCAGGAATACCTGGTAAACGAAATTCAGGAAGTCTATCGCCTGCAGGGTGTCGGTATAAACGACAAGCATATCGAGGTTATCGTGCGACAAATGCTGCAAAAAGTCCGCGTTGAGGACCCCGGCGATACCATGTATTTGGAGGGCGATCAGGTGGATCGGCTCATATTTCTCCAGGAAAACGAAAACATACGAAATCACGTGGTCATCACTGAAAAAGGCGCTTCAAAGTTCACTGTCCACGAGCTGATACCGACTGACGATTTCAAAAAAGTCGTCGAAAAATTAGAGGCAAAAGAAAAAGCCGTGCCACAAGGCAGGCCCGCTCAGCCGGCCACATTTCAGCCGTTGCTGTTGGGCATCACCAAAGCTTCGCTTACCACCGAAAGTTTTATTTCAGCGGCATCTTTCCAGGAAACGACCAGGGTGCTGACTGACGCCTCGATTGAAGGAAAAGTAGACCAACTCATTGGCTTGAAAGAGAACGTCGTTATGGGACACCTGATTCCTGCGGGAACGGGATTAGGTAAATATGCCCGCCTTTTAGTAAAGGGTCCGAGCCTTGAAGATGAGTCGGAGCTTGATGAGGAAGGCGTTGCTCAGCGGGAAGAAGAGAGCGAAGAAAAAGTACTGGTCGAAAAATAAATAGCTTGAAATTTGAGATATTATTATCTATATTTGCCAACTTTTCTTTAAAGGAGGATTTGTGCCAACGATTAACCAGCTCGTACGACGCGGTAGAAAAAGGGTAGCAAAATCCGGAACTGCCCCGGCGCTGACCGGTTCTCCGCAGAGGCGTGGTGTTTGTACCAGAGTTTATACGACAACGCCGAAAAAGCCAAATTCGGCGCTGCGAAAAGTTGCGCGGGTACGTTTGACGAACGGATACGAAGTGACAGCTTATATTCCCGGTGAAGGCCATAATTTGCAGGAGCACTCTATCGTTCTTATACGAGGCGGGCGAGTTAAGGACTTGCCGGGTGTTCGATACCATATCATTCGCGGAGTTTTGGACACGAGTGGTGTACAAGACCGAATGCAAAGTCGTTCGAAATATGGCACAAAGCTAAAGAAATAATGCGGATGCGAATTCATTCCTGAGAGATATTCATGCCGAGAAGAAAAAGAGCGATAAGAAGACAAATATTGCCAGATCCGAAATTTCATAAACAAGTGGTTACGAGATTTGTTAACAGCTTGATGAACGACGGCAAAAAAAGTGTTGCCGAACAACTCTTTTATGAATCGATTGATATTGTTGCGGAAAAAGCCGGAAAAGACGGGATTGAGGTTTTTGAAGCCGCGCTTGGCAACGTAAAGCCCATCCTTGAAGTGAAATCGCGGCGTGTAGGCGGTGCCACGTACCAGGTGCCGGTAGAAGTTCGTCCGAAACGGCAAGAGGCTTTGGCCATTCGCTGGCTCATTACTTATGCGAGATCGCGTTCTGACAAGACGATGGCTTTGAAATTAGCCAATGAATTCTTGTCCGCATCGAAAGGCGAAGGCGCTTCGATAAAAAAACGCGAAGACACGCACAAAATGGCCGAAGCCAACAGAGCGTTCGCGCATTTCAAGTGGTAATTCTTTGTTGTTTGACAATGATTTTTTAGCCAGTCCAGCAGTCCAACTCTAACCCGCATTAGTTGAATGTCTTTGTTCGGGCTGGAAAGTAGTTGTTTAGACTTGGCGTATGATGGATGTCCATTGAATCTTAAAAGTGTGCGAGCCACGAGCTTTAAGAGATGTGGCCTGAGTCTACGTCAATCCTGATATTTTTCTCAGCCACGTCAGCCAGCATGGGTTTTGGTGCTGTTCCTTAAAGTAAGTGGTTTTTTTATGTCAAAAATGTTAGAAAATACACGAAATATCGGCATCATGGCTCATATCGATGCCGGCAAAACAACGACCACCGAAAGGCTTTTATATTATACCGGCAAAGTCCATCGCCTGGGAGAAGTCGATGACGGTACGGCAACCATGGACTGGATGCAGCAGGAGAAGGAGAGAGGAATCACGATCACTTCTGCGGCCATCACCTGCTACTGGCGGAATTACCGTATCAATATTATCGACACGCCGGGGCACGTGGATTTTACGGCCGAAGTCGAGCGTTCGCTTCGGGTGCTGGACGGCGCCGTTGCTATTTTTTGCGCCGTGGGCGGAGTGGAACCCCAATCGGAAACCGTATGGCGTCAGGCGGATAAATATTTGATCCCGCGAATCGCTTATGTGAACAAGCTCGACAGGATCGGCGCGGATTTTTTTAATACGGTCACAATGATCAAAGAGCGGCTCGGTGCCAGGGCTGTGCCCATTCAGTTGCCCTGGGGCGAAGCCGATCAATTCAAGGGTTTGATTGATTTGATCAATATGAAAGCTGTCGTGTACGACGATACGTCATTGGGTGTTCAGTGGCAGGAGAGGGATATACCGGAAGAGATGCAGGCTGTTGCACGGCAGTATCGCAGTCATCTTCTGGAAGCGGCCTCCGATCATGATGATACGGTCATGGACAAGTATTTATCGAATCAG
>METF01000164.1:24584-24701 GCA_001771235.1 Candidatus Zhuqueibacterota bacterium RBG_16_48_16 | reverse complement strand
TCGGCAACGCTTTGCACGGGAACTGCCGGCTCCTTGAATCCCCAGAGCAGGTGCCGGTCGTCATTATTGCTCCAATCAACATCGTACTGGGGCAGCAGCGTTGACGAGGTGTTTACG
>METF01000164.1:24077-24404 GCA_001771235.1 Candidatus Zhuqueibacterota bacterium RBG_16_48_16 | reverse complement strand
TGAAGCAGATCGAGCTGGTCATTCCGCACGATTAACCGGTACTGGTAGGATTCCCCCGCCTTTATAACGGAGAGAGCCGGAACAGTGTCTGCGTTTCCATCCAGCGCCTCAATCCTGACGGCGCCATCAACGACTGGCTCATAGACGATTCGCAGGCTATCGACTCGCACACTTTCCGTGCCGCCGAGGAAATTGTTGACGAGAGAGGGGTATTTTTTCGCCACAACGAAATAATGATGCAGCTCCACGACGTGGAGTCCGGCGGGCAGGAAAAACAGGCCGGCATCTCTTTTAGCCCCGTGGCGCGGGCCGGGATCATCCACTACG
>METF01000164.1:23952-24070 GCA_001771235.1 Candidatus Zhuqueibacterota bacterium RBG_16_48_16 | reverse complement strand
ACGGCCCGGCGTTGATATCGGCAGGCAGGCCGGCACTGGCATCCTGGTAACGAATTTGGAGATAATAACTTTCGTTTAATTGTTCATCGCCGCTATTGTAAAAGGTGTGGGCAAAGAT
>METF01000164.1:23613-23858 GCA_001771235.1 Candidatus Zhuqueibacterota bacterium RBG_16_48_16 | reverse complement strand
ACAACAATGTCGGGAACCTGGCCTGATGATGGAGAAAAAGCCAGACACAAAAAACCGAACAGGAGGCTTAAAGTTCTTAAGCTTGTGCTCCTTTTCAAAAAACAGCCCAAAATCTTCATCAAATCTCCCACCATCGGTTATTTGTCGAGCAGAGCGTGAATTATGATGAAACTCTAAGCGCGTTTTGGAATTTTTTGCCGTCAGATCGGCTTGGAACGCCCATTCATTTGCCGAAGATCATGTCC
>METF01000164.1:21280-23496 GCA_001771235.1 Candidatus Zhuqueibacterota bacterium RBG_16_48_16 | reverse complement strand
TACGCTGTTGGGAAGAAAATAACAGGCAAATATAAAATCAAAATACCTCTACCTCATAAAAAGGAATATGCGGAAAGAAAATGCTGTTTTCTTATCGAATTCTAAAAATACAAACCGTGTTCATCATGCTCATCAACAATTTCAAAACCCTGCCGTTCCATCTCCCTAACATCACCTGTTGTTGTTCCTGCGGATGTATGCCTTGCTGTTAACGCCCATCCGGCCGTAATCATTCAATTCATTAAAAAATCACAATCCATCTTTTATGGTAATTTCATGACGGAGGTCCCGTGAATAATTTATCCTTTCTATCATTCTTCAGGCCATCATACCCCGATCTGGTTCACCAGGGAGTAGCCCGCACGGTTGCCTTACAGACGTTGATTTTGACCCTTTTGGCCATTTCTTTCAAGCAGCCTTTGTTATTATCTTTTGTCGTCTTTGAATTTTTGGTTCGAACATTGTACGGCCCAAGGTTTTCGCTGGTAAGCCGGATCGCCAAAACCTTCCAGCCATTGCTCTTTGCATCTGACGACAAAAAACTTGCCGGCTCCCCAAAGAGATTTGCCCAGTTTGCAGGATTGCTCTTTAGCGCATCTGCGGGCATCGCCTGGCTGCTGACGGGCCAATTCACCTGGCCGTTCTATTTGCTGGCCGTACTGACGATCTTTAGCGCGCTGGAAGCTATTGTCGGCTGGTGCGCCGCCTGTTTTGTATTCAATTATTTGATGAAAATCGGGCTGGTGCCCGAATCCGTTTGTGTCAAGTGTGCCAAACTGGAATACGACAGCAGGGCGTGAGTGATGAAAGCTTAGGAAAAATAGAGCATGTAGGCCATGAAAATGACCAGGACTCCAATAAAGACGTTCATTGGAATGCCGATTTTCATAAAGTCGCGGAATTTATAACCCCCCGGCCCATAGACCATGAGGTTCGTCTGATAACCTATGGGCGTGGCAAAACTGGCCGAAGCCGCAAGGGCGACGATAATGAAAAACGGCCTGGGTTCCAGTCCGGCCTGTTGGGTGACGGCGAGGGCGATGGGGAACATCAGCGCCGCGGCGGCATTGTTAGTGATGATTTCGGTATAGAAACTGGTCGTAAAGTAAACACCAGCCAGCAAGCCGATGATACCAAACGAACCCAGGTAGAGAACGATTTCGCGTCCGATAAAGTCGGCTACGCCGGAATTGCTCATTGCCCGGGATATGCCAAAGGCCGAGGCGATGATCAGGAGAACGTTCCACTCGACGCTTTTCCAGGCGTCCTGGGAGGTAATGCATTTACTCAAAACAAAAAGCAGCGCCGCCAGGCTGACCGCAATGATGATGGGCACGATATTGAAAGCCATCAGTGAGATCATTCCAATCAGGATGCCCAGCGAAAAGCGCGTGTACCTTTTCGGCTTTGAGGGGATTTCTGCGGATTCGGAGACCAGGTTAAAATCCCTGGAGTGATACCATTTTTTTAAAAAATCCTTTTTGGCAAGTATAAGCAGAGTATCGCCCACCCGCAGCACCACGTCGCCGATCTTTTTCCTGATCCGCTCGCCGCTGCGGTGGATGGCGATAATAACCGCATCGTATTGATTGCGGAATTCACTTTCCCGGACATTTTTGCCGATCAACGGCGAGTTGGGCGAAATGACGACCTCGAACGTCTTGATGGCGTCTGAATCGTAATTTTTCAGATCAAAGGAGCATTCTTTCAATAACGACAAGCCGGTTGTTTTTTGCAGCTCGACAATCGTTTCCGGCAGACCGGTAAAAAAGAGCCGGTCGCCGAGAAGGATTTTTTCATCCGGCGTCACCGGAATAATGACATGATCGTCACGCTCGATCTGAAACAGGAACAGTCCCTTTAAATGGCGCAGTCCGGCGGACTTTACCGCCTGCCCAAGGTGTTCGTAGTTTTGCATCACTTTCATCTCAATGACGAATTCCCGCGTTCTTTCGCCCAGCTCGGCCATGGGGTCTTTTCGGTCCGGTAACAAACGATGGCCGAGAAGAGCGATGGCCGCCAGGCCAATGACGGCAACCGGCAGGCCCACCTTTGTCATTTCAAAAAGTGAAAATCCGCGAAAATGGTTTTCGATCATCAGACCGTGAACCACCAGATTGGTGCTGGTGCCGATAAGCGTACACATCCCTCCGAGAATGGCGGCATACGAAAGAGGAATCAGGAATTTTGACAGGGCATAGTCGTGCTTGCGTGCC
>METF01000164.1:20483-21232 GCA_001771235.1 Candidatus Zhuqueibacterota bacterium RBG_16_48_16 | reverse complement strand
AAAAATGCGGAAAAAGCCGAGACCGGGAATATGAATCTCAGCAGCTTGGCCGTGATGGTTCCCGTTCGTCGTCCCAGGAAATAGTGGCTGAGCTGGTTGAGCACGCCTGTTTTCTGCATGGCCCCGGCCACGACAAAAAGAAAGCCGACGGTCAGCATGCCCTGGTTGGAAAAGCCGATAAACGCTTCTTGAATGGAGATCACCCGGCCCAGTACCAGAAGGACGAGCGTCGAAAAAACGACGATCTCGGCTTCAAAGAGCTCTTTCACCAGGGCAATCGTCATGAGGACGAGCAATAGGGATGTGTACCAGAATGCAAAATCGAGCATAGTACTTTAGATTTTATTCGAATAGTCTCCTGTGAGCACAGGTATGTAAAAGCTTAGGTGTTTGTAGATTCCAGACATTTAGGCAGCATCATCAAAAACGGAATGCACAGATCATAATTCAGCTCGTAATAATTCACGCCCAGGTTGATATTGGCATAATATTCCGCACGGTGGTCTTTATAGTATTTTTCAGCGGGGATTTTCCAATATTTCTCGCCAAGCTTTTCCGCCAGGAACCATTTTTCCAACAGTCTGGCCGCGCGGCCGTTTCCGTCACGAAAAGGATGAATGTGAGCGAATCTTAAATGAATCAGCGAGGCAAAATAAAAAGTCTCTTCAATCTCTATCTTTTCGTTGAGAAGCACAAGAATTCGCTCGAACAGCATCGCCATTTTCTCGCTCACATACTCCGGTTCTATC
>METF01000164.1:18904-20466 GCA_001771235.1 Candidatus Zhuqueibacterota bacterium RBG_16_48_16 | reverse complement strand
TCCGGGATCATAGACGCCGACCTTTTCCGTGCGATACCGCCCTCTCTTACTCTTAATCAATAAAGTCTGCGACAGTATTTCATGGCATTTTAAGAAATTTGTTTCATTGAGCGGAGCATTTTGCGCCAATTGATAGGCTTTAATAAGATTTTCGATTTCCTCAATTTCCTTGCTCTCCTTGAATTTCTCCCTGGAAAGCTGATAATTCATAAAGGAATTTAGATCGACGGTATTGCCTTCGATATTCGAAGAAAAAACAGCGGCTGCCTGCGTGGAATAGCCCAGGTCGATATCCTTCTCGCTGAAATCAAAATCGTCGACCAGCCTTTTGATGTCACTGCCGATTAATCTCACATATTCGGGAAAATAGCTTTTGTCTATGACTTCCATTAAGCGTTCCATTACGGCTAGTGCGGTACGTAACGATTCGTTATCGGCATGCGCCGGTCTTTGCCAAAAGCCCGTGGCGTGATCTTGACTCCGGGCGCTGCCTGACGGCGCTTATACTCGTTGAAATCCACCCACCGCGCCACGTCCATGACCGTGGCGTAATCGAATCCCTTGCTGACGATCTCGGATACATTCATCTCCTTTTCCACATAATATTCCAGTATCTGGTCCAGAAGGTCATAAGGCGGCAGGCTGTCCTGGTCGACCTGGTCCGGCTTGAGCTCTGCCGACGGCGCTTTTTCCAGGATGGCCGTCGGGATCAGGTCGAAGCCGGCCAATTGATTTCGGTAACGGCACAAGCGGTAGACCATGGTCTTGAGAACATCCTTCAAAGGCGAAAAGCCACCGACCGTATCGCCATAGAGCGTGCTGTAGCCGACGCTCACCTCGCTTTTATTGCCCGTGGTGAGCACCAGGTAACCGAATTTGTTGGAGAGCGCCATCAGCAGGGTGCCGCGAATTCTGGCCTGCAAATTTTCTTCCGTGATGTCGAACGGCATCTCTTTGAAAATCGGCTTGAGGATTTTATCGTATTTATAAAAAATCTCCCGAATCGGAATGGCCAGCAGCTCGATGCCGAGGTTCTCCACCAGCTCCCTGGCATCGTCCTTACTGCCTTGCGATGAAAACTGCGACGGCATGGAAACGGTGACTACGCGATCACGGCCCAGAGCATCGACCGCAAGAACGGCTACCAGGGCCGAGTCGACGCCACCGCTCAATCCCAGGGTCACTTTTGAAAAACCATTTTTTTGCACATAGTCGCGCAAGCCGAGGCACAGGGCTTTATAGACTTCGGCTTCACGGGGTTCTTTTTGCAAGGGCGGCCTGGCGGGCAATGTGCTTTTCGTGCCATGGCCGACTCTTTCGAGAGGATACGTTTCCATAAGTGGAAACTTTTCTTTCAATTTATCCGCTTCTTTATCCAGGTCAATCCGAGCTCTTCTGATCTCCCAGACGCGGTTTACCTCGAGATCGACAATCAATAAATCTTCTTCAAACGGCGCACCGCTGAGCATCCTATGTCCGTCCGGGCCGACCACCAGGCTGCGGCCGTCAAAAACCAGCTCATCCTGGCCACCGACGAGATTGACATAAACCACATAGGAGGA
>METF01000164.1:18575-18781 GCA_001771235.1 Candidatus Zhuqueibacterota bacterium RBG_16_48_16 | reverse complement strand
GCTGTCGTCCACCCAGATGTCCTCGCAGATGCTCAGGCCGATGCGGCAATCGCCATAGTGAATGACGAGAGGCGCCGGACGGGCTTTAAAATAGCGCTCTTCGTCGAACACGCTGTAATTGGGCAAATGAATCTTGTTATAAACCGACCGAACGGCGCCATTAGACAGTACGCCTGCGCTGTTAAACAGATATTCGGAATTGCTTC
>METF01000164.1:11272-18383 GCA_001771235.1 Candidatus Zhuqueibacterota bacterium RBG_16_48_16 | reverse complement strand
TCCGCATTGCCGGAAATATCACCGACCGTGGTATTGATTTGCGCCAGGGCGATGCGCACGTTTGACTCTTTTGGCATGGCGGCATCCTATAGACAGTAAATGTCTGATCACAAAGTAAATCGGGCGTCCATATTAATAATCAGGATTAGAATCAAATTTTAAAGATCAAATATAAAAATGACAGAGCAAAATGCAAAATGATCTTTTGCTCCTTTTAAGAATCTTTGTCCAGTGACCAAATTGAAAAACGCAGACTGATATGGGAGTCCCTCCTAAAAAATGCCCTTACTGCGGGTACGATGACACAAATACAAAGATTCTCAAGAGAATGACAGTTACGCTGAATTGGGGCCAGGGCATAGGGTATTCGGTCTACCACAACGAGGCGTCCGACACACCATAAGTCATTCGTTAAGGGATTGACATGAAAAGCTTCGCTATAGTCCTAATCTCACATAAAGAATTTTGCCAGCTCCCGGAATTATCAAATTTTTGAGAATCTCTCAAAATACTGAAATGTAAGGTTTCGTCTTCAATAAAGCCGTAACGCAAAAACAGCACGTTATCACCCCCGGCAGTATGGATGACAGGTGGCATACGGATTGCTAAGAAGGGAGATATAAATTTTTGCGAGGAGGCTAATATGCTATTTCGAATCAACTGGCTACTCACAATTTTCGTGGCCACAATTTTTGTGCCGGGTATTCTATTCCCATCGGCGAATCCGGACAGTGTTTCGGCCGTCACCAAAGACAGCTATAAAAATCATCCCCCTTTTAAGCTTCCCCTGATACTAAAGACCGCCTCAGCCCCTTCAAAGGCCTTTTATACACCCCAGGCCGCGGTGCTGAACTCGATGGAGATTGCTTTCTCAGGCGGCAGCTCGTATGGTCCCGAAGAAGGATCGGGCTTTCTCGCCCGCTTTGGCATCGGTCTCGGAGGCGTTGCCGAAATGGAATTCAGCACGGAACAGGTGGTCAATGAGCTGACCGGAGAGGAGACGCGGTTTCCTTCACGATTGCTCAAAGTCTGCCTCGTCCCGGAAAGATACGCTGTGCTGCCATACCTCCCCCAGATTGCCGTGCAATTGCGAACCACCTCCTGGGGCGAGGTCGTGAACCGGGAGACGGTTATAGCCGCGCAGGTACAAACGGATTATGCGGAGCTTAACGCAGGGTCGCGAATCGACGGGATAAATTTACAGTCGCGGTTCACCACGCTGCACGTTGCTGCCGGCAAAGATACCGATCTGGGAGGCATTACATTTGGGGCCAGCCTTGCAGACGTGCGCACCAAAGAAGGCGGACAATGGCTATGGAATTCGGAGAAATTATACTGGGATTACCTGCGAATTCCCCCGATGCAAAAGAACATCATTGCCCCGTTTGGCAGTGTCTACCTCAATGCCAATCCCAGCACCAAAGTCATCATCGAAGTGAGCACCGTGCCGACTTTTCAATACAACGTCCCGCAAAAGGGAGTGGAGATTCGAAAAACCTGGATAGGCATCGCCGGCATACGGTTCTTTATGGCGCCGTGGTTTTCGCTGGACGGGGCGGTGCAATACCTGAGCTCTTATGATGGGATTGCGGATGCCCAAATAAATCTGGCTGTCAATATAGTGCTGCCTCTGAAAACAGCGAATCGATAATATTCTATATGCAAATTTTAAAAGGGATATATCCATGCGCAAGTTCATCCTGTCCGCCGTTTTTTGCCTGCTTTTCTTGACGGCGGCAAGCTGCAAAAAGTACAAAGACATTCTCTATCCTCCCGATGAAAATGGTCCCGTTGTTTTTGTCAAAGTGAACAAGACCGACTATCAGCGCACGGATAAAATTTACGTCACTGTTTATAACTACAGCAATGAGCCTGTTTTTCTTGAAGGATGCAGTCCGTTAACGATCGGCCACGAAGAAAAGAGTGAGTGGGTTTACCAGCCTCTTTATTTGTGTGTTTGGGAAGGTTATGCTAAAAAGATCGGGCCCGGCAAAATCTACCAGGAGGAATTCCCGGCACAAGGCTTTCGCGGTGTTTATAGATTGGCCGTGAATATCCACACTGGCTGTCTCGACGGCAAGCCGATAAGTGAAGCAGGCTGCGGCGATTATTTCGCCATATATTCACGGGAATTTACGGTTGGGGATAATTGAAAGCTGTTGTCCTGTTTAAGTAAACCTGATAATTCTTACAGATAGGGCAAGGGGTGGACTGATGAGGGGAAATCATCTACAGGCTAAGGATTCTCCGTAAAAACGGTAAGGTATGGCAAGTACAAACCACCCCTTGCTCTTTGCTACCGGAAATCTGGGGCCTTATCAACCCCCGAATTTTTCTTGCATTTCAAATTTGACCTTTTCGCTGGCTACGGAGTTGCCTCCGTAGCCCATATAGCCAAGCTCGATGACATCATAACACCCCTTGCGGATTTTAATCCATAAAAATACATGATGTCATCCCGACTTTTAATTCCCTGCTCAATCGGAGTTGATTACGACGGATAAAAATCCTCAATGAATAATCTTCATAATAAAGTCTCTTGTATTTCATTACAGATGGACATCTGTAACGAGCTTAAAAGAGACCGATCACAGGGTGTTTGACCTGCCTAATTCATGAATTAACCGAATGTGCGACGCACTTTGTTCTTTTGCAGTGAAGCAATAAATGGGTATGTCTTCAGTCATTTCGAAAAGTGTGTCGCACATTTGTCACTTTTTGTGAATCATACAGGTTAAATGCCTCAAATGATCTCGGCAAATAATTTTTAAATCAAAGATCAAATATCAAATATCAAGGGGGAAAATGACAACTCAAAATCCTCCAATGATCATTTTGCATTTTTCACTTCATTCTTATATTTGACTTTTAAGATTTGGTTCTGTTTCTTAAGAGGCCGATAAAAAACACCCGGATCACCCTGTGATTGGTTACAGCAGAATGAATCGATCCTTTACAAAATACCTGGCAAACTGCAATAGTTGTCCGCGCCTGTGCCGGGTAAACCGGCTCAGCGGGGAGATCGGTATTTGCCGGATCACCTCCGACGTCCAGGTGTCCCATGCCGGTCTTCATTTTGGCGAAGAGCCGCCTATTTCCGGAACGCACGGTTCAGGCACCATATTCTTTGCCGGATGCAATCTTGGCTGTGTGTTTTGCCAGAATTACCAGATCAGCCAGGAGTTTCCCCGCAGCCGCACCCGCACGCTGACGACTGATGCGCTTGCGGCCGAAATGATACGCCTGCAGGACCAGGGGGCGCATAATATCAACTTTGTCTCGCCTTCTCATGTGATTTATCAGATGGCTGACGCCATTCTGGCGGCGAAAGAAAAGGGGCTGGCTATCGCAGTTGTCTATAACTCCAACGGCTATGATTCCGTTGAGGCGCTGCGGCGCATCCGCGGCCTGGTGGATATTTATCTTCCTGATATCAAATATATGGACAATGCACTGGGCAAGCGCTATTCCAGGGTGGACGATTATGCGGATATCATCCCCGGCGTACTTGAGGAAATGCTGGAGCAGACGGGTCTTTTAAAAATGGATGAATATGGCATCGCCGAACGGGGCGTGCTGGTGCGCCACCTGGTGCTGCCCGGCTGCCTGGACAACAGCCGCAGGTGTCTCCGCCTTTTGGCGGATTTGTCCCCGAACTTTTTTGTCAGCATCATGTCGCAATATTCTCCCCAATACAAGGCCTGCGACTACCCGGTCATCAACCGGACACTGACAAAAGAGGAATACGACGAGATTACCGATTACGCCCTCAGTCTTGGCCTGGAGAATGCGTTTATCCAGGGACTCACAAGTCAGGATCACTACCTGCCCCGTTTCGAGCGGGAACGCCCCTTTGACTCGTTTTAAGCCATTGCCGTTTCTTCCGAACCGGCATAAGCAGCCCCCAAAAAACGCCAGCCGTTCTCACCTCTTGCTCCATAAAAGCAGGCGATTTTATGAAAAGTGAGACAATTGGCGTTGGTTGATAAAGAAAGTTTTTTTAGCTTGCCTTCCTGAATTCATATTCTTATAATGGTTTTCAAGGAGGCAAATTTTTATCACATCTTACTTTCTTTCCGGGCGCTGGTAACAATTCTTTAACTCTACGGACAGTCGCCTCCTGTTTGGTTCTTTATCGAGCACTAAAACCTGCTGAGCATAACATCGGAGGTAACTGTGAAATCGACAAGAATTTGTTTTGAACGAGTACTTCATCGATGTGATACTTTATCATTTATTCTTGCCTTTTTGTTAATAGCCCTCACGATAACCGATCATACCGACACATCCCCAACATTACTCCCCGCCTTGCATCATCCATATCCATCCAGGCATTTGCAGCACAGGCCATTAATATTCGAACAGAACCTGGGCCAGGTTGCGGAGGAAGTAAGATACATATCTCGCGCCACGGGATACGATCTTTTTCTGTTGGAAAATGAAGTGATGATCAATTTAAAATCTTGCCGGGATCAGGCAACTCTTGTGCAATACCCGGTCAAAATGAAACTTGCTAATGCCCAACCGAATCCCGATGTTCGTGGACAGAACAGGCTAAAAGGGAAAACGAACTACCTGTTGGGAAACGACAAGGACAAGTGGCGACAAGGTATACCCATTTTTGAAAAAGTAAGATATAGGGAGGTTTATCCAGGCATCGACCTTTTCTATTATGGTAATCAAGACAGAATCGAGTATGACTTTGTCCTGTCGCCTGGTGCCAAGCCTGATGATATCAAATTTGAGCTGCAAGGGCCGGAGCATGTCGATTTGGATAACAAGGGTAATCTTATTATTCAGGTCGGACCGGAAACAATGATGTTCGAGACTCCCATTGTCTACCAGGAAATTGAGGGGGAGAAAAGTTACATTCCGGGAGAATTTGCCCTTTTAGAAAAGAACCAGATTGGTTTTACCTTGGGCACATATAATCCACGGTTCTCTCTCGTGATTGATCCTGTGTTGAGTTATGCCACCTATTTAGGCGGTTCACAAATGGAGCGCATTGGAGCCATAACTCTTGACAAAGACAAGAATGTTTACATTACAGGAACGACCGCCTCAACGGATTTTCCTAAAACTAATCAGGAGATAGGAATTGCTGAACAATGGAATATTTTAATATCAAAATTATCATCTGACGGCAGTTCATTAGAATATTCGACAGTCATTGGCGGTGCTGGAGTTGATTCCGGAATCGACATTAAAGTTGACTCGGATGGTAATGCTTACGTGTGCGGTGAGTCGAGCTCCTATGATGATGATGACACAGCGGACATAAACGAATCATTTCCGATTGTGGATGGCTTCCAGACAAGTCTTGCTGGCAACTATGGAATTGATGTTGTAGTAATGAAACTTGGCAAGACGGGAAATCTGTTGTACTCCTCTTATCTTGGAGCGAATAATGATGAAGATCGAGCAAAAGCCATTGCAATAGACCAAACAGGGAACATGTACGTCACGGGCACACATGTTGCCTCGATGGATAAGCCGGACTTTCCAATCCGCAATGCATTTCAACCGAATGTTGGGAGTTATGGTATCGATGGATTCGTCACCAAATTTAATCCAAATTTACAGGGTGACGCATCATTAGTATATTCCACATTTTTAGGTGGGCAGAACGAAGACGAGCCAATCGATATTGCTGTGGATAGTGAAGGAGATGCTTGGATTGTTGGCAGAACTCAGGCAAATAACTTTCCATTGGTAAATGCCATGTTTACCTCAAAAAAAGGAGACTGGGATGCATTTGTCACAAAATTGGACCAATCCGGTTCTTTTGCCATCTTTTCCACGTATATTGGTGGTGATGAGAATGATTGGGCCTCTATAGTAAAGATTGACAAAGATGGTTATGGATATATTGCCGGTTTCGGTTCGTCTGGTTTTCCGATTACTCCTGGTGCCTACAACGAAACAGGTATTGTAGGTTATGGTGGCCGCACGATATTTAAAATGAATCCAAATGGCACTAATTTGGAATTTTCAACCTTTGTTGAACCTTATGGGATTGCCGCTTTCACGATAGATAAAGACAAAAACCTCATTTTCCTGGGCATCTATGCTAAATTCATCGAAGGAAGAACAGTATGGTTTCCTTTCATTAACAAGCTCAATAAATCCGGATCGAGTCTATTGTCTTCGGATGAGATTAAAGGCTGGGATTTGTCTAAAATTGGTTCTTATGACAGTTATGTAGATAATTCTGGCAATGTCTATTTTGCAAGTTCTCCGACCACAACAGGTTTACCTACAATCAATCCTATTCAGGCGGAATTGAAAGGTTCTTCGGATCTATACATCGGCTGGACAGGAAGGGATTACACTTCTCTCATTTTCGACCAGGTCATGCGCGGCGATCTGCCCATCGCTCCTCCATTGGCGCCGCCGGCCACTCAGCAAATTGTCCAACAATATCGAATGACGAGTGCAGCCGACACACTCTATTTCACGTTTGAAGGCCGTTCCACTGACGGCATGGCGGGCTTGAGGTTGTCAAATACTCGAGCTGTTGTACCTTTCCCGCTGAAATTAAGCGCAAAAGTACTTGACCCGGACAACAGCGATGTCGGTCTTTTTACGCTGCCCAACATTCACGCTGATGATTTCGGCGCCCGGTTTGATATCGATAAAGACGGGCTTTATACCATTGCGGTTTTTGCAAAGGACGGATCGCCGGGGCCATTTCCTGCCACCTTTCAAATTCACCTGTCCGGAAATGTGGGGCTCCCCAGAAAACTTGTAAACGATGCACCCGAAATTGAACGGGGCACACGGTTGGATATTCTCTTTAATCATCCCGCACCACGACCACAGATTTTAGCCGGTGCGGATTCTTCCGTCGCCCAAACCGGACTGTTTAAATTTGCTAATCCCGTTTCCATATCCCCTTACGCAATCGCCGTGATGTTGCCGCCAACACCAAATGGTTACCCGCTTGGCGAGGCCATCATCCGTGCGGCCGATCCTGTTGGGTTGGGGCAACTGCAAGACGGCATTATCGACAGGACAACACCAACCGCCCGAACCCCCGAATGGACCTTGCCAAGGATAGGCTCGATTATTGATTTCACCCAGGTGCCATTGCCACATTCGGTGGAAGAGT
>METF01000164.1:11087-11256 GCA_001771235.1 Candidatus Zhuqueibacterota bacterium RBG_16_48_16 | reverse complement strand
TTTGCAGGGGACAATTCTTAGTGTTTTATGGGAAAATGATGGCTTGGGAGTTGAGTTACCCTTGTCCGCCGTAAATGGCGTTGCGCAAAGCATCATCCTGGATATGGGATTCAGCCAGGAAATAGTCGATGGAGAGGGCAATGATTTCAAAGTGTTTGCCCCAAGCGGT
>METF01000164.1:8399-10733 GCA_001771235.1 Candidatus Zhuqueibacterota bacterium RBG_16_48_16 | reverse complement strand
CATTGACCTTACGCAGGTTGGTTTTCACCGATTTTTAGGACGCGGTTTTCACCAGGTGCCGGATGAGCAGGCTTTTGGCTCCTGTTTTGCCCGGCTGGAAAGCGGCGGACTTTACGATACGGAAAAGATTAATATCAGCGATCGGAATGAAGCTGAAACGTCGGCGCAAAAATCGGGACAAATATCAGCCACTCAACAGCGAGATTCCTATCTGTTCGAGGCGCAACCCGGTCAGAAAATAAACATCGCGGTGAATGCATTGAATGGTGTTTTGGATCCGCTTGTCGAATTGTACGATCCGGAGGAATTTTTAGTAGCATCGAACGATAATTTCATCAATCGCGGCAAGAATGCGGTCATATCGTTGCAGCTTCCGGACTCGAGTTTTCTAGGCAGGGATGTGCTGCCGAATCCATCCACCTACCGAATTGCGGTCTCTGCCATTCACGCTGCCGGATCATTGACAAAGGATCAGGAAGAAAATATCAATGTTTATGTGAAGCAGCCTATAAGCGGCAGCTATGAGTTAAAGGTCTTCACCGGCGCTTTGAGCGGTCCAGCGGCCTTGCCGCCGAGTGTCGCTTCAGCAACGCCACCAAGGGTCAAGAAGGGCGTTAATGGTGTCGATGTGAAAATTTTGGGAGAAAATTTTCAAAACGACGCTCAGGTGTTATTTGGTGGCAGTGGCATAAATGTGAACAGTACACAATTTTCATCTGGGACCGAGCTGCTTTGCAGCATTGACATTGCTGCAGATGCCGCTGAGGGATGGCGGCCTATAACCGTTATCAATCCAGATGGGCAGAAGCATACGGGTTACGCGATGTTTAAGGTTGTCGATATTGTTGGAAATGTCCAGCTAACATGGGAGCCACCCCATTCGAGCGAATTTCTTGCCCCTCCGACCAATCTTGCTGTCGGTCTGGGCGATGGATTAGCCTCATCCAGCTCGGCTGGTCAAGCCGGGTATAAACAGAAATCTGCCCTGGCGCCGATTAATGAAGTGGAACCGAATAACAGCCTTGAGCAAGCCATGATACTTTCAGGCGATCTGGTTCTTGTGAACGGCAATGCAGAGGTAGATGATGTGGGGGCTATTGCACCAATCGATGATGATATTGAGGATTTATTCAAGGTCACCACATCCGAACCCGGCGTCTCCCTTGCATTGGATAGCTTTACTTCGGATTGCGATCTCTATTTATTGGACCAGGATGGAGAGCTGATTTTCAGTTCTAATAACAGGGGAGCAACCGGCTCGGAAGATATGGCCATCCAGGGCCTTCCCAACGGGACCTATTATATTGGTGTTTCCATTTACGATCCAAATCCAGTAGGGGGAAATTCGACTCCCTACATGCTAACGGCAATGGGTAAATTCGAGGGCGGAGGTGAGACACCTGCCGTACAAAAGTACAATATCTACCGCTCAACAGTTGCGGATGCCAAAACAACAGGTGCGCTGGTCGGCAGCGTCGATGCCCCTGCAACCGAATATCTTGACTCGGCGCCATTCAGCGCGCGCTTTTATTACCAGGTCTCTGCTGTGTACGAGGCCGGGGAAAGCGTAGGCTCCAACGAAGCCTCTTTGATGGTGACCAATGTTGGGAATGATGGTACTCAACAGGTTGCGGATTTTGCGTTGTTTCAAAATTATCCCAATCCGTTCAATCCCAACACCACCTTAAAATTCGACCTGCCCAGGCCAGCGCACGTTCGCATAACCATCTCGGACGTGCTCGGACGGCACATCAGGACATTGGTCGATCAATATCAGCATGCAGGACAATACCAAACAACATGGGACGCCACGGATGAAAAAGCCATGCCGATCGCGGCGGGTATATACTTTTGTCGAATAGAGGCGGGCGCGTTTATGAAAGTGATCAAGCTGGCGCTGGTGAGATGAGCTGAATGAAATGACTCATGCCCCGAGGCGCATCTTTATCCCCGCTATAAGAACCTGCGCGAGGCATGCAAAAAGTGGCGATGATGTTCATTTTGCAGCAAAAGATTCCCTCATCGACATCCCCTGTTGAATAACGGCAACAGCTTGTTCTCCTTCGTTGAAAAGCAGGTCGAGCACGGACAAGTTGGGGAGAAAGCCGCTGAATATCTGGTGATAAGCGACCGGATGATAATGGCAGCAAAATAACCGGATTCCCTGCGCCAGCACCATCGGAGCATGGAAAAGAGGACGCTCCTTGGGGTGATACAAATAGCTTTGGCAATCACATTCCTTGAGCCAGGCCATTAACCTTTCGCTACGATCCTGAATGTGCGGCAGTTGGCTGCTATGGACAAGTTTTTTATCTATTCTTAATTGAGAAAATA
>METF01000164.1:6879-8335 GCA_001771235.1 Candidatus Zhuqueibacterota bacterium RBG_16_48_16 | reverse complement strand
AAAAAAAGGATAGTAAGGAGATTGGTGATAATTCACCTCAAGCGAGCGCAGGTGCCGGTTTTGCCAATTTTGATGATTGTCGATGACGGCATCGCTGATTTTTTGCCCAGCGGTTATTTGTGAAAAAACCGGCACCGTCAGCCATTGCTTGCCCGAAACGGCCTTGATGGGCGCCCGGTTGATAAAGCTGCTTTTCTTGAATTGAAAGGAATCCGCCCAAACGATCACGTCGGCGTAGAGCGCTTTGGCGAAATAAAACGGCGGGGGGAAATAGGCGGGTTCGATAACGGCCAGTTTCAACGAGGCCTCCCCGTAAAATTTTGGTAGAGCTCCGTGAGCTTTTTCTCTTCCACGGCCCAACTGTATTTTTTATGAACAAACGCCTTTCCGGCCGCACCGAGGCGCTCCATCTCCTCGCCATGATCCAGCAAAAATCGGATAGCTTTGGCGTGCTCCATAAAATCGTCGGCCTTGACCAGGATGCCGCTTTGCGCCTCCGATATCAGGTATTTCATGCTGGGGATGTCGCTGGCGACGATGGGAAGAGCGCAGGCCATGTACTCAAGCACCTTGTTGGGGAAAACCATCCGCAGCATTTGCTGATTTGGCTGCCAGGGCAGCAAGCCGATTTTCGAGCGAGCCAGGTAATCGGGAACTGACTCGTGCGCCACGAACGGGATGTGCTCTACGACATCCTCGACCTGCCGCTCTTTGATGTAATTTTTGACTTCCCGTTCCACATAAGATTCGTTGAAAGGCCCCAGGCAGAGCAGTTTGATGTGCGGATGTGTCTTTTTCACTTCGGCCATGACGTCGACGAGCAGCCTGGCGCCACGCACCACGGTCAGCCCACCCAGGTAAATGATCCGGTTTTCTTTAGTGAGCTTTTTCCGAACTGCTGTCTCGAACATCTCCAGGCGAGGCACGTTGCGGATGAGCGTTGTGCGACAGCCCGCTGCAATAAACCTTTGCTGCTGGTCAGGCACGACACAGATAACGCAATCGAGTCGCCTGGCAACAGCCGGCTCGAGCCGGGCGATGATGCCCGCAAGCAGGGGTTTCAGCCAGTCGGGCAGCCAGGCGCGCTCATAAGCCGTCTCCGGGTAATTTTCATGACAGTCGTAGAAAACGGTTTTCTTTGTCAACATTTTCAGCGCCAGGCCGATGGGCAGCAATTCGAAATCATGGAAATGATAGACATCGGCTTTTTCGTTCAGACTCCTGGACAGGAAGCGCAGGAGATTCAGCATGCGGAAAAATCGATTCCGAGGTTTGGCGATCCCCTTGACCAGGACGCCCTTTTCCAGGCGGTTGTCAAAATCCGCGTGCGCCAGCAGCGTCACACCGTAGCCGCATTGGGCCAGGGTAATGGCCTGGCGGTAAAAGATGCGGACGTCAAACGGCTTGTGTACGGAGGGTAGGATACAGACTTTTAGCTTGCGTTGCTTTGCCACCT
>METF01000164.1:1581-6815 GCA_001771235.1 Candidatus Zhuqueibacterota bacterium RBG_16_48_16 | reverse complement strand
AAACAAAAATTTTCAATCGAACACCATACTCAAGCTGATGCGGCCGCGCTCTTTATCGATGGAAATGACCTTGACCTCCACCACGTCGCCGACCGATACAACGTCCAATGGATTTTTAATGAATTTTTTCGCCATCCTGCTCAAATGCACCAATCCATCCTGCTTGACGCCGATGTCGACAAAGGCGCCGAAATCCACCACGTTGCGCACCGTGCCTTTCAGAACCATCCCCTCGGTCAGATCGTCCATGCTCAATACATCGCTGCGCAGGATCGGTTTTGGCATCTGGTCGCGCGGATCGCGGTTTGGCTTTTCCAGGCTTTCGATGATATCTTCCAGCGTCTCTTTGCCGCAGCCGCACATTTCGGCCAGCTCGGCCGTGCTCTTTTTGCCGGATTTTATTTTCGCGCCGACCAGCGCCCCGTTTTTTTTCACCTCCGCGATGTCGAGCTGAAGTGATGCCAACAGCTTGCTGGCTGCCTGGTAGGATTCCGGGTGGACGGCCGTCGAGTCGAAAAAGGTCTTGCTGCCGGGGATGCGCAAAAATCCGGCTGCCTGTAAAAATGCGTTTTCGCCGATCCCGCTTACTTTTTTCAGATCTTCTCTGGAGGAAAATTTACCGTGTTCCTCCCGGTATTTGACGATGTTTCCCGCCGTGCGACTGTTCACGCCGGCTACGTATTGCAAAAGGGAAGAAGAAGCCGTGTTGACATCGACGCCGACGGCATTGACGCAGGACTCGACGACCTGATCCAGCGCCTCCGCCAGCCTGGTTTGATCGACATCGTGTTGATACAGACCAACCCCGATGGATTTCGGATCGATTTTCACCAGCTCGGACAGCGGGTCCATCAGTCTTCGGGCAATGGATATGTTGCCGCGCAGCGATGCCTCCAGCTCCGGAAACTCCTTTTTGGCCACCGGCGACGCCGAATAGACCGAAGCACCGGCTTCGTTCACCATAGTGTAGTACAGCTCCCGCTCCATCTCCTCGATGACCTCGGAGACCAGCTTTTCCGTTTCGCGGCTTGCCGTGCCGTTGCCGATGGCTACCACGTCCACGTTATAATCCTCGACCAGCTCCTCGATCAGCTCTTTTGCCTCATCCCACTGCTTTTGCGGCTCATGCGGAAAGATCGTGTCTCCTTCCAGGTACTTGCCGGTGGCATCGATGACCGCCACCTTGCAGCCGGTGCGAAAGCCGGGATCGATGCCCAGGATGGTCTTGTCCTTCAAAGGAGGCGTCAGCAGCAACGCCCTGAGATTGCGGGCAAAGATCAGTATGGCGTGCTCGTCGGCTCTTTCGGTCAAAAGCTTGCGAACCTCGCGCTCGATGGCCGGTGCGATCAGACGGTGGTAGGCGTCGTTGACAGCTTTTTGCAGCTCTTCGGTGAATATACTTTTTTCATTGGTGATGTGTACGCCCCTGATTTTGGCAACCATCTCAGTCTCTGCCACCTCGACGGAAACGCGCAGCACGTTTTCCCGCTCGCCTCGATTGATGGCCAAAATGCGATGAGGGGGAATCTTTTTGACCGGCTCGGAAAATTCTTTGTACATCTCGAATTCGGCGACATCGGCGCCTTGTCTTGCTTCTGAGTACAACATGCCAGTCTTCAGCGTCTCTTCGCGAATGATTTTACGGATTTCGGCGTCGTCCGCAACGACTTCGGCTACGATATCCCGCGCGCCTGCCAGCGCCTCCTCAGCCGAGTGGACGCCTTTTTCTTCATTTATATATTCAACGGCAAAATCCATGGGATCGCCTTCGACGATCTCTTGTTCGAGGATCAGCCGGGCAAGCGGTTCCAGACCCTTCTCTTTAGCGATGATGGCCCGGGTGCGTTTCTTGGGTTTGTAAGGCAGGTAGAGATCTTCGACCTCCTGAAGCCTGGTCGCCGCGGTTATTTTTTCCTCCAGTTCCGGGGTGAGCTTGCCCTGCTCGCGGATGCTCTTGAGTACCGTTTGTTTGCGCTCTTCGAGATGGCGCATGTAGCGGATGCGCTCGCCAATGGCCCGGATGTTCTCTTCGTCCAGGCTGCCGGTCATCTCTTTCCGGTAACGGGCAATAAACGGCACCGTGTTGTCAGCGTCCAGCAGCTCTACCGTATTCCGCACCTGGTGCGTTTGTAAATTCAATTCCTCGGCGATGTACATAAACATGCTGTTATCGTCCACTCTCTCTGCCTTTCGATTTTAAATCCATTTTGATGGAGGATATTTTTCCTTTGCGTTGGTTTTAAACGGGCATAAATATAAATTTGACTAAAGTGAAATGCAAGTGTTTCTCTGCCAATGTTTTTTGGGAATGAGATGATGTTCGTACCGGTGTTTCAATTCACACCGAAATTCATCCCACGAAACACACAAAATTAACGAAAGGAAACAACATGGCTGGCTACTTTTTGTCTTTTCCACCTTAGTAGAACAATGTTCACCACCACATTTTGACCTTATTCCCTTATTTCGTGCACGGCAACAGGAGACGACTACATTCGGAAACGTGACACGTCAATTGGACTTCCTGTGATCAGATACTATTTATAAAGCACTCGTGAGTCGGCATTTGGGGCGATCTGGCAAATTGCTGTTGTGAATGAAATTCTATTTCAGCATATTGGTCTGTTCACTGACTCATTGCAGGCAAAGTTAACGGAGCATCACATGACCAGGTTCGTTTGGCTGTTTTCACTTTTCGGACTATTGATTATGGGCTGTGAAGAAAATGCGGATGTTCTAATATTGAATGGCAAAATCTGGACGGTGGATGAGAAGCAAAGCCTTACCGAGGCTGTGGCGATAAAGGGCGACAAAATTTTGGCCGTCGGCTGGAGCCAGGACATGAAAGGCCTGGTGGATCAGCAGACGGAAATCATCGATGTCGAGGGCAAGCTGGTGCTGCCCGGCTTTAATGATGCGCATCTGCACTTTCTCGGCGGCGGGCTGTCCTTGTTGCAGGTCAATCTGGCTGGATGCAAAACGCCCGACGAAGTATCCCAAAAAATTATCGAGCGGGCCTCCGAGCTGCCCGAGGGCCACTGGATTACCGGAAGGGGATGGGATCATACTCTTTTTAATAAGGGTGTATGGCCGGATAAAAAGCTGCTGGACAAGGCGGCGCCAAAACATCCTGTCTTTGTCCGGCGCGTGGACGGACATGTGGGCTGGGCCAACAGCCTTGCGCTGCGGGTCGCAGGAATCGACCGGTCGACCGTGCCGCCGAGCGGAGGGGAGATTTTGCTGGACGCCAAAGGCCAGCCGACGGGCATTCTAAAAGAATCGGCGATGGATTTGATTGAAAAGGTCATTCCCAAAGAGTCGGCGGAACAAAAATTCCTGGCAATAGAAAAGGCCCTTGTCCTGGCAAAAAGGTGTGGTGTTACCTCCATTCAGGACAATTCCGATATGGACGTCGTGAAAATCTATCACGATCTTCATAAACAGGGCAAGCTTACCGTTCGTGTTTGCGAATGGCTTGATTTCGGGCTGGCGAACGATCCGGCGGAATTGCTTCGCCTTTGGGAAAATCTGCACAGCTATGCGGTAAAGAATTTTTTGCGAATAGGCCAGCTGAAGGGTTATGTGGACGGGACATTAGGCTCGCGAACGGCTTACTTTTTTGAGCCTTATGACGACGATCCTGCAAGCGTGGGTTTGCCGCAATACACGCAGGCGGAGCTTGACAGGGTGGTCGCGGTTGCGGACAGCCTCGGCATGCAGGTCGGGCTTCATGCCATTGGCGCCAAAGCCAATTGGATGGCGTTGAACGCTTTTGAAAAAGCCATCCGGCAGAATGTTCGGCGACCTCGCAGACACCGGATCGAGCACGCCCAGGTGCTTCACCTGAATGATATTCCGCGCTTCGCGGAGCTGGGTGTCATCGCTTCCATGCAGCCGACCCATTGCACTTCCGATCTGCGCTGGGCCGAGCAGCGAATTGGCCATGAGCGGTGCCGGGGCGCATACCCCTGGCGGCGCCTCCTGGACAGTGGCGTCCAGCTGGCTTTTGGCACGGATTGGCCCGTCGAGCCGCTCGATCCCATGCGCGGCATCTATTCCGCTGTAACGCGCATCAACATCGAAACCGGCTTGCCGGAAGAA
The DNA here is from genome assembly GCA_001771235.1 of Candidatus Zhuqueibacterota bacterium RBG_16_48_16. GTDB lineage: Bacteria > Zhuqueibacterota > Zhuqueibacteria > Residuimicrobiales > Sediminimicrobiaceae > Sediminimicrobium. The sequence goes on along the minus strand of METF01000164.1, from coordinate 2,714 downwards.
GGCTGGTTCCCTGGTCAAACTCTCACTGTCGCCGAAGCCGTTCGCTGCTATACGCTGGAAGCCGCTTATGCGGAATTCCAGGAGGACGTGAAAGGCTCGATTACACCAGGCAAGCTGGCGGATTTGGTGGTTTTATCGCGGGATATTCTTTCCGTCCCGCCAGGGGAGATTCTGGATACGCAGGCCGTGATGACTGTGTTGGGTGGGAAAGTTGTTTATCGAGGTCAAAAGTGAAAGTTCATTTCCTGACCATCTGCACCACCACCTCTATATGCGCCGTATGGGGAAACATATCCACTGGCTGAACTTTGGTCAGCACATAGTCATTTTCGCACAACACAGCCAAATCGCGTGCCAGGGTCGTCGGGTTACAGGAAACATGGACAATTTTCTGTGGCGCCAATGCCAAAATAGCTTTCACCGTTTTGGGGTGCATCCCCCCTCGCGGGGGATCGATGATTAAAAGATCGGGTTTGCCGAACCGGGCGACAATGCTTTCGCTGTCCTGCAAGCCGTTCATCAAATCACATCGAACGAAATGGCAGTTTGAAATCCCGTTATTCAGCGCGTTGCGCAAGGCATCGTCCACGGCGGATGGAATGACTTCAAAACCGGTCACCTGGCGGACAAGCCCGCTCACGTAAAGAGAGATCGTGCCGGCGCCGCAATAAAGATCGAAGACGTTCTCGTCTCCCCGAAAGCCGGCCATCTCGATCACCGAATCGTATAGCCTTTTCGTCCCTTTAGAGTTTGTCTGAAAAAAAGAGTTGGCGGAAATCTCAAAACTATACGGACCGATTTTTTCAGTAATCGTTGGCTTTCCGCTTAGCAGGTACTCTTTTTCACCAAAAGCGACGCTGGCCTTGCTTGTGGTGGTGCTGTAGATGAGGCTCGTTATGGCGGGGAATTTGGCCATGATTCTTTCTCTCAGCTCGTCGGCAATGTCTTTATCATAATGGATTGCCACGATGTTCGTCATCAGCTCATCGGTAATCTTGGCGTGGCGAAAAACCACAAACCGCCAAAACCCCGTGTGATCGTGGGTGCTGTAAGCCGGGAGACGACTGTTTTCGGCGATGGCTCTGATTTCCTGCAGAATGTCATTGGCCAGGGGATGAAACAACATGCAATTG
>METF01000164.1:0-1470 GCA_001771235.1 Candidatus Zhuqueibacterota bacterium RBG_16_48_16 | reverse complement strand
TCGGCTGAAGGAAAACTCCATCTTGTTGCGATAGTAGAAAAGATCGGGAGAAGGCAAAATGGGCAAGAGAGTAAAATCGGAGAAGCCACTCAGCCTGCTCAATGTATCGACAACCTGCCGTTGCTTGGCTTCGAGCTGTTGCGGATAGGATAAATGTTGCAGGCGGCAGCCGCCGCAGGCGCCGAAATGCGGGCAAGGGGCTTCTAAAAAATGCGGCGATTGTTCAAGGACGCGAAGCAGCCTGGCCTCGGCATGGTTCTTCTTTATCTTAAAAATTCTGGCCAGGACTTTCTGTTGCGGGATGCCCTGGTCGATAAAAACGACAAAATCATGATAGCGCGCTACGCCCTGGCCGCCGAATGCGAGACTTTCGACGGACAATTCAAGCTCATCCCCCTTTTTCAGAGATGGTCTTTCATGGGTGTGCTTCACGATCCACCCCTAATCCAAAACGCGCCTGGCGCCGACGTACCATTGATTCCAGGGATCTTCGTAAAGCTTGGAAAGCGTCACTCCTTCACTGACCGTGGCGTGGAGAAAAATCCCTGCGGTGATGTAGATGCCGACATGTGACGGCCGCAGACTCCTGCCCTCGGCAAAGAAAACCAGGTCGCCGAATACTAACTTTTCGGATGGGATTCGATAGCCTTGCTTAAAGAGCGCGGATGAGCTATGCGGAAGTTTTTTATGAAAAGCTTCCCGGTAAATCGATGCGACCAGGCCGGAGCAGTCGGTGCCGGCGGTGGAGGCGCCGCCCCAGACATAAGGAGTGCCATAGTATCTCTGGACTTCTTTTTTAAACTTTTCGAAAGTCTGTTCGTTTATACCCCGAAGAAGGATTGGCGCTGCGCCAGCCGAAGGCGTGGATAGGGTGGCTTGGGAATCCGCCGGGGCCGCTTCGACACCGGTGGATTGCTCGACAGGTTCGCCATAATAGGATTGCATGCCCGGATTCAGCGCGCAATGCGACAATACGGCTATGAGAATAGAGAAAGTAAGGATATGGCAATATCTCACTGTTTTCCTCTCCGCTTTTGGACAGCCCGGTTTTTTGAAATTTAACCATTTGTCCAAAAGTTACAAGGGAAAAGAGTTTCATCGAGTTTTTACTTGACATTTGTCAACTTTGCCTTTAGATTGATGCCTGTTATCCTGTCGTTGTTACCTTGTCTTGCGCACAATGGGATCATTTACGTTCAGCCATGTAGCCACAAGATTATCGGAGGTCTAAAGCCAATGGGCAAGTCGCTTGATACAGTAATCATTCAAATCCTGTTAATTTTGGCTGTTGCGATTCTAATCGTGGTTGTCTATCCGAGGCTCAAAGGCCATCCGCACAAGCCTCCTGATGAAGTAACGACCGCCTATTTTGTCTACGATACCGATCCACAGAATAACGATTATATCAGGGCCAGGCTGGAGGTTGAACAATTGAAGCAGCTCGACCGGCTGTTGATGGTGGAAAAAGAA
>METF01000163.1:9716-12623 GCA_001771235.1 Candidatus Zhuqueibacterota bacterium RBG_16_48_16 | reverse complement strand
CGCCGGCATCCGCGGCTTTCGCCGGCAGCATGACCAAGCTGGGCATATACGGTATCGTTCGCATATTCTGCGACATTCTGCCGGCTTCATCTTTTACACAATCGTGGGGACTGATCATCGCCGTTTTTGGAACGCTGTCCATCTTTGTTGGTACGCTCACGGCGCTGGTACAGGAGGATACAAAGCGCCTGTTGTCCTTCCACGTCATCGGGCAGATGGGCTACATGTTCCTGGGCATCGGCATCGGCACATACTTTATTCCAACCCAGCCGGTTTTGGCCATTGTCGGTATCGGGGCGGGCGTGTTCCACCTGGTCAATCATGTTTGTTATAAATCATGCTTGTTCTTCAACGCCGGCTCGGTCTTTTGGAAAGTGGGCGCTCGCAATCTCAACGTCGTCGGCGGTCTCTCCCGCCTGCTGCCCCTGACGGCGGTGACGACAATCATCGCCTCCCTGGCGATTGCCGGCATCCCTCCTTTCAGCGGCTTTTCCAGCAAATGGCTCATCTACCAGGCCGCCGTCCAGGGCGGATACAGCCATCCGCTTTTCATCGCCCTGGGAATCATTGCGATTTTCATTTCAGCCGTCACCCTGGCGTCCTTCATCAAATTCTTCAGCTCGATCTTTTTTGGAAAATTTGCCGATAACGGCACCAACGCGCCCAAAGGCGAAGTGCCGCTCGGCATGATGCTGCCGCAAGTGGTTCTTGCTTTTCTTTGCGTCATTTTTGGGATCATCCCGCTGTTGCCCGTTAAATTCGTTTACACGGCTGTGACCGGCCTTTTCGAGCAGGGATTCGCTAAAAGCATTGCTGAAATATATGGCGCCAGTAAAATCGCCGGACTGAGTCTCAACTTCGGAGAAGGCCTGGTTGCCGGGTGGAATCCCGTCATCATCCTCGCTGCCGCTCTTTTCTGCTTTGGCATTGCCTGGTATTTCTTCCGCGCGGGAGCCGCCCCGGCCCGAGCAGGCGAAACCTGGTACTGCGGCGAAGCTCACACGGATGAAGAGGTCAGGTACAACGCCCACAGCTTTTATCTGCCGTTCAAACAACTGTTCAGAATCCGGGTAGGCTCTCATGAGCAAGAGGGGGTTTATCCGAGAATAAAATTAAAACCAATCCAGTTGACGGAAACAAACCCGCTCAAAAGAATCACCAATATCGATCACTGGCTCTACGAGCCGGTGGTGAACGGTCTTATGGCCGGGTTTAGAAGGCTGAGCTCAACCCATAGCGGCATTCCGCATGTCTATTTGTTATGGCTGCTCGTTGGTGCTATTGCCGCAGTCGTTGTTCTGTTTAGCTTGTCAGCTGGTGCATTTTGATTTGGAGGAAATCATTTTGACCACTACAGAGTTAATCGAAAAACTAAAAGCACAGTTCGGAGAAAAAATAAAATCCGCCGAGTCCCCGGTGAAGAATATGGTTCTGATATCCATCGATCGGGCTTCAGCCGTAGAGGTATCCGGACATATTTTTCATGACATGGGTGGACGGTTCGTCGTCTGTGTCGGCACCGATTACCGGGAGGCGGCCGGCGGTTACCTGGTCGATTATGTCTATTCTTTGGCTGCCGACCATTTGTTCCTGACAGTGCGACAACAGTTGCCGGAAAATGACCTGTGGATCAATGCACTGACCGGCGATGCCAACATGCCGGCTGCCAATTGGGCGGAACGCGAAATTCAGGATCTTTTGGGCATCACATTGAAAAACCATCCCGATCCGCGAAGGCTGGTTCTGGCCGATGACTGGCCGGAAGGCATCCACCCGCTGCGCCGGGATGTGCCTCACGACCTCCATCCGCCCAGCAAACCGCAAAACGCCGTTCCGCTCAAACAAAAGCCGGAAGGCAGCACCGTCGTTCCCATCGGCCCCTTTTTCCCGGTATTGGAAGAGCCCGCCTACTTTCGCTTGTTCGTCGAAGGCGAAAAGATCGTCGGCGGTGATTATCGCGGTTTTTATAACCATCGCGGCATCGAGAAAATCGCCGACAGCCAGTTGAATTACAACCAGGTTCCCTTTCTGGCGGAACGCATCTGCGGTATATGAGGTACCGTGCACAGTACGGGTTACTGTCAAGCAGTCGAAAGCGCCGCAAACATAGAGGTTCCCGCCCGGGGTCGGTTCATCCGAACGATCATCCTCGAGCTGGAGCGCATCCAAAGCCATTTACTGTGGCTGGGGATTGCCGGCCATATCATCGGTTTTGACACAGTTCTCATGCAGGCCTGGCGCATCCGCGAGCCGATCATGTGGCTGTGCGAAAAAATCACCGGCAACAGGAAATTGCTGGGGATGAATATCGTCGGCGGCGTTCGCCGCGATATCCCCAAAGAAATACATGCCGAGCTTTTGGAAGTCATTGCCAGGATTGAAAAAGAGACAAAGCAGGTGATGAACGCCGTCGTCACCGACACCACATTATTGATGCGTTGCGAAAAAGTCGGCATTCTGAAAAACAGCGAAGCGATTGCCTACTCCTTGCTCGGACCCACGGCCCGCGCCTCTGGCGTTGCCATCGACAGCCGCGTCGATCATCCTTATGCGGCATACTCCGAGGTCGGCTGCGAGGTGATGGTGGAAACCGGTGAAGATATCTGGTCGCGGGTTGTGGTTCGCCTGAAGGAGACCATTGAATCCGTACGCCAGATCAAGGATGCGCTGTCGATGATGCCGGATGGAGCCATCATCGCCGATATGCGCCAGCCCATCCCACCCGGCAAAGTGGGTCTGTCATCGGTCGAAGCGCCGCGCGGCGAGACGCATCATTTTGTCATCACCGGAGAGGACAAACGACCCTATCGCTGGAAAGCCCGGGCGCCCACCTTTCAGAATTTGCAGGGCATACCGGTCATGGTCGCCGGCGAAACTATCGCCGATGTCCCGATCGGCCTGGGAAGC
>METF01000163.1:5577-9699 GCA_001771235.1 Candidatus Zhuqueibacterota bacterium RBG_16_48_16 | reverse complement strand
GTGCACCGAGAGACTGGAAACGGTGGATATTCGTACAGGCGAGGTGAAAATTTACAGCAAAAAAGAGCTCTATGACCTTTCGAGGCGTCGGCACGGAGCAAAAAAGTGAGCAGTTTTCGTGCTATCACCTAAGAAAAGCGTTCAGCAATTAGCGCTCAGCGGTCAGTTCAAAAATAGACATTACACTCTGAGGACAAATTAGATTTATCTAATGGGTGAAAATGATGTATGACTGCAAGTATTTATGTTTAAAAAAAGCTGAATGCTGATCGCTGAAAGCTAATCGCTCAATTCAGGTATCAATAAACCGCTTATAAACAGGACTTATTATTCCCATGGATTCTTCACCCTTACACATCTTTCTTTTTGGATTCATAAACATCGGGCTGGTTCTATTCTTATCGCCTTTGCTGGAAGGAGTTGTGCGCAAGCTGGTCGCTCTTGTCCATTCGCGCATCGGGCCGCCGGTATACCAGCCCTACCTCGATATCCTGAAACTGTTGGGCAAAGAGGAGATCGTCAGCTCAAAGAATTTTCTGTTTCGCTATAGCGCCGTTCTGTCGTTCACCGCAGTGCTGGTCGCGGCACTTTTAGCACCCATCGGCACGGCTCCTCCGCTGGAAAGCGCGGGTGATATTCTCGTGTTCATTTACATCATCACCCTGGCAGCCGTGATGGTGATTATGAGCGGCGTCACCTCGGAAAGCCCTTTTGGCTTTATCGGCGCAGCGCGGGAAATGATGATGGTGCTCACCGTCGAGCCGGTCATGGTCATCGCCCTCATTACCGCTGCGGTCAAGGCCAAATCGATGCAGTTCGGCGAGATCATAGATTACCACATCGCCAACGGCCTGTCGCTCTCCACTATCATTGCCGGCATCGTTCTCTTTCTCGCGATTGTCGCGCAGCTCGCCCGTTTGCCGTTCGATATCGTCGAAGCCGACCAGGAAATTATGGAAGGCCCCTTCATCGAGCAGAGCGGCCCAAAGCTGGCGCTTTTTAAATGGGCATTCTATGCAAAAGAGCTGATTTTCGCATCGATCTTTGCGTCCATATTTTTGCCCTGGTTTCATACCGGTCACCTGCTTGCGGATGTTCTGATCACCTTTGTCAAGATTCTTTTGATCCTGGCCATCGTCGGCGTCGTTCATGTGGTCAATCCCAGGCTTCGTATCGACCAGGCGGTAAAGTATTTTGCCATACTCATATTCGTCGCCATCATCGGCTTGTCTTTTGCCATCGTTGGTTCCTAATTGTTATGAAAGACTATTGAACAGGATATTCGCATGTTTAGAGCAAAAGCAAAAGAAGCGGCCATCTGCTTTTCCAATCTCCGGGTAACGCTTCCCTATCCCTTCGGAGCGGGAGCGGAGATTCCGCAGGGATTTCGCGGCAAGATCGATATCGATGAAAAAAAATGTATCGGCTGCGGCGGCTGCGCTAACGTCTGTCCGTCGCGGTTGATCCGTTTCTACGATGACGGCGTGACCACCAAAATGGAATTCATTTTAGACCGCTGCACCTACTGTGGCCGCTGCGCCGAGGTTTGCCCTGAAGAGGCCATAACCATGACCCTCGAGTTCGAAACCTCGACGGACGACAAATCGGACCTGTACATCGAGCAGGAGCTTTACATGGGAACCTGCGCCAGATGCGGCCGATGTTTCGAGACGGAAAATGCCATCGACTCTATTCCTACACGGCGCATGCGCGCAGGCAGGAACTATCTTGGCGCCTCGATGCCTTTCGGCGCTCCGGAATCGGGAGGAGAAGATAATGAGTGAACAAATCCTGGTGACTTTCACCCTGGGCATCTTGATTACTTCGATTGCTGCCGTTGAAATCCGCAATCTCAGAACAACGTCAATCGCCTATCTTTTGCACTCGATCTTTCTCTTTGCCATCATCACTTCGTATGCCTATCTCAAAGAAAACGACAGTCTCTATCTTTGGGCTGGCGCTTGTTTTTTAACAAAAGTTATTATCATTCCCGCCATGTTATTCCGTTTTGTAAAACAGGTACCGCTGCAAGAGCACCGGCCGTTTATCGGTGCGGGGTTTTCGATTGTCATCGTCTCCACCTTGATGGTTAGTTTCTTCCAGGTTTTCAAGAAATATATTTATTTGCTCGCTCCGACAGAGGCGGCCCAATTGGAGCCGGTGAGAAGTCTGCTCGCCGGGGCGTTTACGATTTTTTCTTTAGGACTATGGGCCTTATTGACCCGCCGGGATGCGTTAAAAACCGTCATCGGTCTTGCTTTGCTGGAAAACGGCGTTCACCTGGTTTTATTGGCCTTGACGCCGCAACTGCGGGAAACGACAATGATCGGCATTCTGACCAATGTCGTTGCCGTTGTGTTCCTGCTGCTTTATTTGAGCACGAGCATTTACCAATTGTTTGGTTCTACCGATACTATAAAACTTTCAGAGTTGAAGAGATAACGAGGTGCAAATGACTGAATCGATTCAGTCCGTTTTACCGGTTATATTGATCCTTCTGCCAATCGCCGGTGCAATTTTTATCGCCCTGGCGGGCATGAGCAAATTGAAAAATTCACGGGAGCTGCTTGCCCTGGTGGTTCTGGCGGTCGAATTGGCTGTCGCCGTCAAAGTCGGCATTACCATCCTGAGCGGCAAAACGCTTATTGCCGTCGGCACGGCTTTATTCGTTGATGGATTGAGCGCTCTGATGATTTTGCTGGTAAACGCAATGGTTGTTCTGATCACCATTCAATCCATTAAATACATGAAACGGGAGCAGGAACGCGGTCTGGTATCGGAAGGGCGGTTGACTTTATACTATGCGCTGATCCTGCTTTTTACCGGCACCATGAACTGGACGGTCACTACCAATCACATGGTGATGCTTTACGTCGCCATGGAGGGCACTACTTTGGCCACCGCGCTATTGGTGGCTTTTTACCGCCGCAAAGCGTCTCTTGAAGCGGGCTATAAATACGTTCTTCTGGTCGTTGTGGGAATTACTTTTGCGTTGTTTGGCATCGTCCTTATTTTCGCGGCGGCCTATCCCCACCTCAAGGTCGGATCGCATGCGTTATTGCTTACCGAGCTTGGAAGAATTGCCAAACTGATCCCAAAGAACATCGCCTTGCTGGGCATTGCCTTTATGACCGTCGGATTTGCCACCAAAGCCGGCCTGGTGCCGTTTCACGCCTGGCTGCCGGACGCTCATTCCGAAGCCCCCTCGCCCATAAGCGCCCTGCTCTCCGGGCTTATCATCAAAATCGGCGCTTATGCCCTCGCCCGCACAGTGACTATTTTTGCACCTACTTATCATTCCGTCATTGTATTCATTGCGATCCTCAGCTCGGTCAGCATGCTCATCGGCATTTTCATGGCCCTGGTTCAGGATGATTTGAAAAGAATGCTTGCCTTTTCCAGTGTGAGCCAGATCAGCTACGTCTTCGAAGGCCTGGGCCTGGGGACGTATCTTGGCATTTATGGCGGCTTGTTTCACCTGGTCAATCATACACTTATCAAGGCTTTGCTGTTTATGAGTGTCGGCGCCATTATGTATGCCACCGGCGGCTTGAGGAAAATTTCCCAGCTCGGTGGACTCGCCAAAAAAATGCCCATTACGGCCTTTTGTTTCATCGTCGGCGCCCTGGCCATTGGCGGCCTGCCTCCTTTCAATGGCTTTATGAGCAAGTTCACCATCTTTCTGGCCATCGGCGAAGAAAAGCTCTACGGAGCCATGGCTATTTCCGTGGTCACAGGCGTGCTGACCCTGGCCTGCCTGGTCTGGGCCGCGTACCGGGTATTCTGGCGTACCCCCCAGGTGGAAGTCCGTGGCAATCCCGGTGAGCTGAAAGAAGTGCCGCCGTTGGTTTATGCCAGTATCGTGATTTTGGCCCTGCTGTGCATCGCGATTGGCTTGTTTCCGCAGATGCTGCATCCCATACTGGATTCGGCGACAAAGGCCGTACTGGCTATTTGGGCCGGTGGAGGATGAAGGCTGGTGACTGGTAGCTGGTAGCTGGTAACTGGTTTCTGGCATCCGGTATCCGGTATCTTGAATCTGGTATCTGATTTCTTGTTTTGAATTTTGTACTTGACCAAAAGAGAATATCTAAATTCGGACATTGTCATGCTCAAGAAATT
>METF01000163.1:1451-5562 GCA_001771235.1 Candidatus Zhuqueibacterota bacterium RBG_16_48_16 | reverse complement strand
TCCAAAAGCCCTGTGGGTCTATCATACGAATTGCGCCGCCTGTAACGGTTGTGACATCGAAATCATCAATGTTCTCACACCCTATTACGATGCCGAACGGTTTGGCATCAAGCTGGTCGGCTCGCCCCGGCATGCGGATGTTCTTCTGGTGACCGGCGGCGTCTCTCGCCAGATTGCCCCGGCGTTAAAGCGCTTGTACGAGGCGACGCCAAATCCCAAGCTGGTTTTTGCCATAGGCTCATGCGCCTGCGGCGGCGACGTTTTCTACGATAGCTACAACATGTATGGTGCCGCCGACAAAGCCATTCCGGTCAATTATTACGTTCCCGGATGCCCTCCCAGGCCGGAGGCCATTTTATACGGCGTTGCTGTCGCTCTGGGTCTCGCTCCTAAAAAAGTCAAAAAGAAAATGAAACAAGACGTGCCAGTGTATGAAGAGCCGACTGAGCCAATCATCAAAATACCCGCGCGCTAAGATAACCTAATCCGGACTGCCGACTCTCCTTTTAACTGCCTGACGGAATGCGTTGACCCGAGAGCTTTTTTGTATCGGGGGAGAAAAGCGACGATCTTTAATGCCTGTTGTTGAAACAATAAAAGACAGATGCAAACGCTGCTATTCCTGCGTTCGCAATTGTCCGGCGAAAGCGATCAGCGTCGAACAGGGACAAGCCAAAGTCATTAAAGAACGTTGCATCGCTTGTGGACTCTGTGTTCGCGTGTGCTCCCAAAACGCGAAAAAAATTGCCAGCGGTATTCCGGAGACACTGCGCATTCTAAACGAAGAGGATGAGTCTTTTGCCATTTTAGCACCTTCGTTTCCCGCGGCTTTCCCGAAAGCTCAACCCGATCAAGTGGTAGGCGCATTAAGACTGTTGGGTTTTAAAAATGTTCTGCACGTTGCACTGGGTGCCGATCTTATCGCCGGTGAATATTCGCGGTTGATCAATCAAGGCTCGATGACAACCGTCATATCGACGCCATGTCCCGCATTGGTCAATTACATAGAAAAATATCACCCCGCCCTCCTGCTCTTTCTCGCGCCTATTGTTTCGCCAATGATTGCGACAGGCCGATTTATCCGCGCTCATTTCAATCCCGAAGCTAAAATTGTTTTTATCGGCCCTTGCATTGCCAAAAAAAAAGAAAAAAACGACAAGAAAGTAGCGCATATTATTGATGAGGTACTCACCTTCCAGGAATTGAAAGAGCTTTTCCTTCTTAAAGATATTGTCGTAGAGCATTGTGACGAAGAACCGTTTGACAAGCCTCATCCCCGTATGGGAGGCATCTTTCCTGTTTCCGGCGGATTGTTGCGTACCGCGCAAATCAGCTCCGATATTTTAAAAAATGATATCATTATCACTGAAGGGTGCAATCGCGTTCGAGATATTTTAAAAGGCGTCGAGCAAGGGAGGGTCGAGGCATCTTTTCTCGATCTGCTCTTTTGCGAAGGCTGCATCAACGGGCCGGCAATGGATAACGATCTGTCCGTCTTTATTCGAAAGGATATCATAGCCAATTACGTCAGGCGACGGGTAGAGTCCGACGATTCAAGGCAAGCGGACGGTGACGGCTTTACCGATTCGGGCGTGAATTTGAAGCGCAAGTTCACAAACGAATCCATTCAGCAGCCGCAGCCCGAGGAAAAAGACCTGAAGAGCATTTTTGCAAAAATAAACAAATTCAAACCCATCGATGAGCTCAACTGCGGCGCTTGCGGTTATGACACCTGTCGGGAAAAGGCCATTGCCGTATTTGAAGGACGAGCTGAGGTCGAGATGTGTTTTCCCTACCTCATCGAGAAATTGCAGAGCATGCACAAGGAGCTTGTCGAAGCGCAGGAACGATCCATCAGGATCGCGCAATTAGCCTCTATGGGCGAGCTGGCCGCGGGTGTTGCCCATGAAATCAATAATCCCCTGGCCGGTATGCTCAATTATGTCAAGCTGATGCAAAAATTCATCAGGCTTGGCATCGATGATGAAAAAATAAAAAGATTCGAGAAATACCTGGAGACGATAGAGAATGAAACAGTTCGTATTTCGGAAATCGTCAAAGGCATGCTCGAGTTTGCCCGCCCTACGGAACCCGTGGCAGGCAAAATTTTAATCAAAGATATCCTAAACAGGACGTTGTTCTTAATCGACCATCAGATTTCGATGCAAAACATTAAATTGATCAAACATTATGAAAATGATTCTTTATATATTAATGCCGATTTTAAACAGATACAACAGGTGCTGCTTAACATAATCATTAATTCTTCGCAAGCCATGCCTGCCGGAGGTAAACTCACCATAACCGCACGAACGGCAGAGAATTCACGTTTTATTGCGCTTGGAATAAAAGATACTGGCTGTGGAATTGAAGAAAAATGTCTTGAGAAAATTTTTGATCCGTTTTACACAACCAAATTGGACAGTAAAGGAACCGGCCTGGGGCTTTCGACGGCTTACAATATTATTGTTAAACATGGCGGAGATATAAAAGCAGAGTCCCAGGTTGGTAAAGGATCGACGTTTACTCTTTACTTGCCGGCATACCAAGAAACCGATAGCGGAGGATAAAGCGTGTTCAAGAATCATGTCTTAATTGTCGATGATGAACAAATCATGCGAGAATCATTAAGCGAATGGCTTGAAGCCGATGAGTTTCAGGTCAGCACGGCAGCAAATGGCATGGAGGCTCTCAGGCTCATAGATGAAAAACAGCCCAATGCCGCTGTCATTGATATCAAAATGCCCGGCATGGATGGTGTGACCTTATTGCGGAAAATCAAGGACAAAAATCCCGAAATGCCTGTCATTATCATCACCGCATTTGCGACGGTGGATAACGCCGTCAAATCGATGAAGGACGGCGCTTTCGATTTTCTTACAAAACCGTTTCCGCCTGAAAAGTTATCGAACATGCTCAGGCATATTTTCGAGCACCAGGAATTAAAGCAGGAAAACATCAAGCTGCAAAAAGAAAGAAAGCACATCCTGCACATCGCCATTAGTGTTCTCATCTCTTTTATCATCCTGGTGATGTTGCTTTATTTTCTGGTAAAGCTTTAGCAAAGCTCCGCCTCTAACCGATCAGAGCAGCTATTGCTCTAATTACTCAGAGACAGGATCGACGAGATTGCACGGATCAACAGGATGATATTTCTGTTCTAAGAATTGGGACATGAATCTTGTTAATCTGGTCAAATCCTGGCAATCCTGTCCAAGATTTATTATCCGAGTCTGAAAAACTGGACTCAAAATTCAAGTCTTTAGCTTGATAAGATAAGAGGTTTAAATCGCTCGCATGAGAAAATAATTTCGATTATATTATCGCCGGAAAATCTACTACGATAGATGATTTTGGAGGAAATGATTCGCAATGGAAAAAATATTGCTCATCGATGACGATCTGGACTTTCTCTCTATCAATCGGCTCATCCTGGAAAAAAACGGCTATACGGTCGAGGATGCCGATAGCCCGGAAAAAGCATGGCAAAAAATAATCGACTGGAAACCGGACCTGATCTGCCTCGACATCATGACTCCGACCAGGACCGAAGGATTTCATCTGGCTTACAAAATCCGTGAGCATAAAGATGCCGCCTCCATACCCATATTGATGATTTCGTCGATTCACGACAAGAGCGATTTTGCATTCTCGCCCGAAACAGATGGCGATTACCTGCCGGTCGAGGATTTTCTGGAAAAACCCGTTCGCGCTGAAGTGCTCATAGAAAAAGTCAAATATCTTTTAAGCAAAAAACATTCACCGGACGCGCATAAAAGCGATGATAAAGGGATAGGCTTAAAAAAGAAACATTCTTCTTAGAATCATTCAGAATTAGGAAAACGGAGAGTATTATGGCAAACCTTTTTTTAGCAAGCGAAATTCTTGAGATAAATATTGCAGAAGAGAGAAATGGTGCTACATATTATTTGACCCTGGCGCAGGCGACAAAAGATAAAACGATCGAACAAACATTTTTGGATATAGCGGAGCAAGAAAAAATTCACGAAAAAAGATTTACCGAAATGCTGAAAACCGTGGAAAACCGCGAACCTGAGGAAAGCTACCCTGGGGAATTCGATTCTTATTTAAATGCCCTGAAAGGCAAAAA
>METF01000163.1:1207-1400 GCA_001771235.1 Candidatus Zhuqueibacterota bacterium RBG_16_48_16 | reverse complement strand
AAGTGATGCCGTACAGTTTGCCATCGAGACGGAAAAAGCGACCTTGAGTTTATTGGCGGAATTAATAAAACACATTTCGGATAACGAAAAGCATCTTGTTCAACTGACCATAGAAGAAGAGCAGGGCCATATCACCCAGCTCGATGCGCTTTTGGCAGAGTTGTAGAGGAACCCACTTATTAGAAAATACTAA
>METF01000163.1:826-1073 GCA_001771235.1 Candidatus Zhuqueibacterota bacterium RBG_16_48_16 | reverse complement strand
CTTAATTGTTGTCAGATAAGACGATCAAAATATCCTGTGATGAATTCACCAAAAAACGCATCTATTCAGCCACCAAGGCGCAAAGCCACAAAGGAACACAAAAGATCTTTGTGAAGCTTCGTGTCTTCGAGTTTTCGTGGCTGAAAAACTACAATACCTGAAAACAGGACTACAACGAAACTTTTATCTATGAACAGCAGGCAACGTTATTTTTCTGGTTTTTCAAGGCACAATTATCCTGCCAATA
>METF01000163.1:352-447 GCA_001771235.1 Candidatus Zhuqueibacterota bacterium RBG_16_48_16 | reverse complement strand
GTTGCCGTGTGGGGGCCTTTGGGCCACACCTGGCTGGCGGGAATAAGTTTTCCATTGCACCTGCCTTTGGTCACGTTGTATACCGACGTACTCTA
>METF01000163.1:0-128 GCA_001771235.1 Candidatus Zhuqueibacterota bacterium RBG_16_48_16 | reverse complement strand
CAGACAAATGGGAGTTCATGCCAACATTAGGCTTTAAATGGGATTTCTAGGGAGGTAAATCCATGAGAGACTATTTTTCATTCGAGACGAACAACACCAACTATAAAACGGAAATCATCGCTGGCTTC
>METF01000162.1 GCA_001771235.1 Candidatus Zhuqueibacterota bacterium RBG_16_48_16 | reverse complement strand
TCATTGTATCGAATGTATGGCGATGTATAGGCATAATTATCCCTGGTTCCGCCCGGGATGATTCCCGATGCCGCCAGCTCCCGCGCTCCGGCCAAAAACGGCACACGTTGCCACTCCAGCACGGCTGTCGTTGATGATCCCCGCATCATCTCCAACAAGTGACCCGGCAGCCCGAATCCGGTGACGTCGGTGCAGGCGTTCACCCCGATCTCCTGCATGGCCTCGGAGGCCTCTCTATTCAACGCCGACATGGTGCGGATCAGCAGGGTTTGCTGCTCTTCGTCCAACAGCTTTTGTTTCAGGGCGGTAGCAAGAATGCCCGTACCGAGCGGTTTGGTCAACACCAGAACATCGCCCGGCCTGGCGCTATTATTTTTGACGATCTTTTGCGGGTCGATAACTCCGGTCACCGCCAGCCCGAACTTTGGCTCGGTGTCGTCGATGGTGTGTCCGCCGATAATGGCAATCCCGGCTTCGCTCGCTTTGGCGCAGGCGCCCTGAAGAATTTGTTCCAGCACGCTCAGCGGCAGTCGATTGCTGGGAAAACCGACGACATTCAGGGCGAACAGGGGTTTGGCGCCCATCGCATAGATATCGCTCAAAGAATTCGCCGCGGCAATTTCGCCGAACCGGAAGGGGTCGTCGACAATCGGCGTGAAAAAATCGACGGTTTGCACGACGGCCATCTGATCGTTGAGCCGGTAGACAGCCGCATCATCGGAGGTATCGGTGCCGACGAGAATATTGTTGTCGTCATAGACCGGCATCTTTTTCAGAACCTGTTCCAACAACTGCGGCCGCAGCTTGCACGCACATCCCAGTCCGTGGGTAAATTGGGTGAGGTGAACTTCTTCACTTGTTTCAACGATAATCGGCCCTTCTTTGGGCCGGAGCTTTTCGATGGTGTGCGAAATTTCTTCCACAGCCGAATCGATCTCCGCGCTTGTAGTAAAACGCCCGACGCTGAGCCGGATGGTGCCCATGGCATATTCAACCGGCACCTTCATTGCCTTCAGGACGTGCGACACGTCTACCTGGTCGGCATGGCAGGCAGCGCCGGCGGATGCCGCAACATGGCTTAATTCCGAAAGGATCGTATTGGCCTCAAGTCCCTTGAAACTCAGGCTGGTTGTGTTTGGCAACCTCTTTTCCGGATGGCCGTTCAGCTTTGTCGAGGGGAATCGTTCAAGAAGCGCCTCTTCGAGCCGATCTCTCACAGTTCTCAAATGTCGTTGATATTCCGGCAAACTCCGCTGCACCAGGGCGCAGGCTTCGCCAAGCCCGACCACTTCCAGGACATTTTCCGTTCCCGCGCGCAAATCCATTTCGTGGCCGGCTCCGTGTACCTGTTTTTCCAGTTTGGTGCCGTGGCGAATATAAAGCGCGCCCACACCCTTTGGCGCGTAGAATTTGTGCCCGGCAATGGACAACAAATCAACTCCGAGTTCATCGATCCTGACCGGGATTTTGCCAATCGACTGCGCGCAATCCGTGTGGAAAAGGATGCTGTGCCTCCTGGCAATTTCGGCAATATCGCCGATCGGCTCAATCGTGCCGACCTCGTTATTGGCATGCATGATCGAGATGAGAATCGTTAGCGGCTTTATGGACTCCTCGATCAATTTCGGATCGACCAGGCCGAATTCATCCACCGGAAGATAAGTAACCTCAAATCCCTTTTTTTCCAGAAAACCGCAGACATTCAAAACAGCCGGATGCTCGATGGCCGAAGTGATGATATGGTTTCCCTTGTGCCGGTGGGCAAAAGCGGCGCCTTTGATAGCATAGTTGTTGGATTCGGAGCCGCCGCTGGTAAAAACGATCTCGTCAAAATCACAACCGAGCATTTCACAGGTTTGTTTACGCGCCTTGTCCACAGCCTTTTTTGTTGCCGCACCAAAAACATGGCTGCTGGACGGATTGCCGAAATGGTCGTGAAGGAAAGGCATCATCGCTTCGGCAACGCGAGGATCGATGGGGGTCGTGGCGTTATAGTCTAAATAAATCGGTTTCATCTTTTTTGCCTATTTACTGTCCGAACGAAAACTACTTATTAAAAAATTTGCTGTCATTGCGAGGCGTTTCCTTCGACAAGCTCAGGACAAGTTTTGCCGAAGCAATCTTCTGAAAAGTAAGGGGATTGCTTCGCTCCAACAAAGCACATTAAACAGCAAATGACTCATTTCCTCCGCTCGCAATGACAGTTTCCTTTTTGCCTTCGCTGGTTTTCGTTCAGCCACTTTAAAGTGCCATAAATATAAAAAATGTCAAAGGGGATTCCAATAGAATTTACCTCTTTACTAATTGTTGATTTTATAAAAATCTTTCCATATATTTCCGCCTCGTTTTCGACGCTTCATTTTTGTCCACCTAACCTGGACAAGGCAGAACCGAAAATTTGACTGACGATTTACGCAGTGCAACTCTGACAGGGTTCCAAACCCTGTCAGAGTTACAAGCTTAAATGGACATAATAGGTATTAAAAAATATTTTGCCAGAAATAGTAAAAATTTTACCGCTTAGACACTAATATAGCCTGGAATGTGATTTTTTTATTTTTCCAAATAGGAGTATAGCGCATGAATAATGTTCAAAAGAATGGGAAAAGACATCAAAGCAAAGTAACCGCCACCCCTTTTAGCGATAAGGAATTGGAGTACTTTAAGCAACTGATTTTGGAAAAACGACAGGAAGCAACCGAGGAAATAGAAAGACTGCAAGCACAGCTTTCTACCAGGGAAAACGAGACCGCCGAAGGCGATTCGCCTTACAGCTTTCACATGGCCGACGCAGCATCCGATTCGACCGATAGAGAACGCGCTTATATGATGATCGAAAGACAAAAAAAACTCATCGGTTACCTCGACAGGGCCCTTGAACGTATTTATAACAAGACCTACGGCATCTGCCGGGTCACCGGAAAACCGATCAACAAAGAGCGATTGGAAGCCATACCGCATACTGAAATCTCCATTGAGGCGAAATTACAGAGCAAAAGATAATGTGGAGCTGGTCTCTATTTCAATACCATTCCTTCTCAACCCCTCCAATAATTCATGCCTGATGACAAAAAAATGGTCTGGACCGATGAGTATAAAGTCCACTCCTACGACGCGGGGCGGAACGGCTACGCGACCATGCCGGTATTATGCAACTTTATGCAAGAGACCGCCTGGAACCACGCCGAACATCTGAACGTGGGATTTTCGCATCTTGGATGTGAATGAGCACGTCAACAACGTGAAATATATCGAAAGCCTTTATGAAGGTCTTTCATTAAAATTTCTCACCTCGCATCACTTGACAGACCTGGAAATCAATTTCCTCTCCGAAGCATTATACGATGACAACATCGCTGTGTACAGCCGGGCAACAGGGGACGCCACCTATCGACACAGCTTGAAGAGCGATGAACGGGATCAGGAGTTTTGCCGGGCAAGAACGCGATGGCGGAGATGTGGGTAGGTTGAATAAATCCAGGTTAAAGGAGAAATGCCGTAGGGTAGCTAAAAAAGCGGTCTTTTCGCATGATGAATGGTAACAATGACGATAGTGCTATTTTGGCGTCGATTTTGTAAACAATTCGATATTGACCCTTAATAATTTCGCGGATGGTTTCATCACCATACTCTGGAACGGTTCGACCTATCTGGGGAAAGTCGGATGGTAGCGAGACGGATTGGCGGATATCGTCGGCCCATTTACGAGCCGCCTGTGGTTTGTCCTGAGCGATGAATTTTACGAACTCGGCCAAATCAGTTTTGGCTCGTGAGGAGAAAACAACTTTCATTGTTTCTCAGCGGCTTCGATGATCTTGTCAACGGCGTCAAAGGTTTCTTGAACGGAATGTACCCTGTTGCTTTTATAGTCTTCAAGGCCTTGTGAAACTTTATGCATAAACTCAATTTGGTCTCGCATTTCCTGGAATTTCTCAGCGTGAAGTAGAACCGCAGCGCTTTTGCCATGCTGTGTCAACACTATTGGCTTTTTGTTCTCATTTAATTCCTTAATGTATTCTTTCATTTTGTTTCTAAAATCAGTCAAGGGTCGAATATTGCTTACATCTATGGCTTCCATTTTTAAGACTCCAACTTGCTTAAATATTCATTAAACAATTATGTCATTTTAATGTAAACAATAAATACGTTAAAGTGCAATCATAAATTGCTGCAATTGATTGTTGGTACCGATTAATCGTATGAACCAAAGTCAATCACGTACCGGCAATTTGCCTTCGGACTCTCCCTCCCTGGCCAGCCCCCACCCGCACGGCCGATAGACCAGATTCGGCCTTTCATGCAGTAATGGCACTCTCACGATATCCCTGTTGTCCGGGTTGAGGCCGCAATAACCGCAGCGGCGAGCGCAATGGTTAGAAAATTCGATCAGGCTGCGCAGATGGACCTCGTCGCCAACATATTCCTTGCGGATGGCGTCCGCCTTTTGGCACAATTGATCGAGAGGGGTCGGGTCTTTTTCTTTGAGCCAGGCGCCGTAGTGAACCACCGGTTTGAACTCGGCCAGGTTTTCGGGAAAGTCATGGCCCTGCTCCACCTGAAAATCCAGTTTGCCGTCGACATCCTGGGTCAGCCATCCGGGGATCTTCACCCGGCCGATATCTTCGCCGATGGGATGATGCGAGCAGGATTCGGCGATGAGAATTTTGTCGCCCGGTCCATCGCCGTTACGCGCCAGCCATGATCCTTTTTCCTGCCGCCAAGATGGACTTTTTGACAGGTCTCGCGGTGATAGGTTTCCTGAAGTAGCCGGTAAGTGCCGATGTTCGCCGACTTGAGCTGCTTGAATTCTTCCAGGGTTAATGGAGCGATATTGACGTTGATGCGCCGGATTTCGCCGGGGCCGCTCACGGTTTTGTAGACCGTATCGATGGCTTTTAAGATGCAGCTCAGCCCCTCTTTCGGATACGCCTCTCCGGCGACCAGCAGTAAGCAGTGCGCGCTTATGCCCCTGCTCAATGAGTATTTTGGTTTCACGGGCTATTTCGTCCAGGGTCAACGCCCTTCTTTGAATAGCCGTATTTTTTGCCCGAAAGGTACAATAGGTGCATTCGTTCGCGCAAAGGTTGGAAACGTACAAGGGGGCGAATAGGACCAGTCGCTTGCCATAGATCTCCTCTCGGCGATTTGGGTGCCTTAGCTGGTGATGTGGGTTATCTTTCGACTGCTTCCCTCTGCGGCGCCATTCGCGGTGATTTTTTGAACATGACCGCCATGATTTGCGGCAGCCGCCTCGGACGATCATTGGTGCGGCCCGGCGGCGTGCTTTTCGATCTCGAGCCTCAACGCTCGGCGGAACTGCAAAAGCGCCTGGCCAAGGGTCTTGATGAAGTGACACAGGCGGCAAAGCTTCTGTGGGAATCGTCATCTGTATTGTCGCGTTTCGAGAGAACCGGCAGCCTTTCCCTCGATCAGGCGCATGACATCGGCCTGGTCGGACTCGCTGCCCGCGCCTGCGGCCTATTGCAAGACGTTCGCCACGACTTTCCCTCGGGAATTTATCAGCTCTTTCACATCCCGGTCTCCACAGCCGAAGCCGGGGACGTCTACAGCCGCGCTTTTGTGCGCTGGTTGGAAATCCAGCGCTCTGTCGCCTTTATTCAGGAATTGCTGGAATCGTTGCCGGCAGGCGAGGTTGCCGCTTCGGATTCGATTATGCTGGCGCCCAATAAATTCGTGGCCGCATTGATCGAGGGCTGGCGTGGCGAGATATGTCATGTCGCGATCACCGATGCCGCCGGTAAATTCACGCGCTACAAAGTCGTCGATCCTTCCTTCCACAACTGGTTTGGATTAGCGTTGTGTTTGCGCGGCCAGGCGATCTCCGATTTTCCCTTGTGCAATAAAAGCTTCAACCTCTCTTACTGCGGATTTGACTTGTAGGAATTTGCCATGTACAGCAATTTAAAGGCTCGCATAAAGCAAGGAAGGCGCACGATCAAATTTCCCCCTGACGTTTCAACCATACCGGATCGTCTTCGTGGACTGCCGAAAATCGATTCCAGCAAATGTCCTGATGATTGCCGAGCCTGTGTCGAGATATGTCCCACGGAAGCTATTCGGCTCGACAAGATTGACCAGAAAAATCGCGTTCAGATTGATTTGGGCAGATGTCTCTTTTGCGTCGAATGCCAGCGAGCCTGTCCAAAGGAGAGCATCCGCTTCAGCAACGACTATCGTTTGGCGGCCAGGAATCGCGCCGACTTGATCGTCAGCGATCAGGGGATAAAGCTGGCGGATGTCTTGAGCAAAGAAATTCGCCGCGTCTTCGGCCGTTCCCTCAAGCTGCGGCAGGTGAGCGCCGGCGGCTGCAACGGCTGCGAGGTGGACATCGATGTGCTGGGCACCACCGTTTTTGACATGGGGCGCTTTGGCATTCAGATCGTCGCTTCGCCGCGCCATGCCGATGCGCTGGTGGTCACAGGGCCGGTAACTGAGAATATGCGCATTGCCTTGCTTAAAACCTACGAAGCGACGCCTCCTCCCAAGCTGGTCATCGCCGTAGGCGCCTGCGCCATCAGCGGCGGTCCCTTCCGCGATCATGCGGAAACGCACAACGGTGTGGACAATTTGCTTCCCGTAGACTTGTACGTTCCGGGTTGCCCGCCGCACCCGCTGAGCATCCTGGATGGGCTGCTGCGGTTGATAGGAAAGTTTAAATGAGCTGAGATAGAGATGACGATGATTGGCAGAATTGAATCCGCTTGACAGGGTTCATGGCCCAATTTTTAAAATAAAAACAACATCCCGTCGATCCATGCATCCCGTTATTTTGTCTCTAAAAATTATCATATATTCTTACAAATGAGGACTCACCGGCTATGAAGCAATGGTACGAAACGCTATTTGAAAACTACGGAATCGGCTATGACAAGGAATGCTTTGCACAAGGCACCTCGGGCGAGTGCGATTTCATCGAAAAGGAAATCGGCCATAATAAAAAATGTCGTATCCTGGATATAGGCTGCGGCACCGGCCGTCATTCAATCGAATTGGCCAGGCGTGGCTACACGGTGACCGGAATTGATTTATCCGAATCCCTGCTGAAGCGGGCGAAGGAAAAGGCCAAAGAGGAGGGAGTTTCCGTAGAGTTTATTCAGGCAGACGCCAGGAGCCTGACGTTTGAGAATGCGTTTGATCTCGTTATTATGCTGTGCGAGGGCTCTTTTCCGCTCATGGAAACCGATGAAATGAATTTTGCAATTCTTGGAAATGCCTACAGAGCATTGACAAGCGGGGGAAAGTTCATTTTCACCACCTTGAATGGCTTGTTTCCCCTGTTCCATTCAGTAAAGGATTTTTTGGCATCAAGCACGCTTGAGGGAAATGCTAACTACTCTGATAATTCGTTTGACTTGATGACTTTTCGCGATCACAACCTCACCACCTTTGTGGACGATTCCGGCAATAAAAAAGAGCTGCAGTGCAACGAGCGGTATTATGTGCCGCCGGAAATTAGCTGGTTATTAAAATCACTCGGCTTTAAGAGCATAGATATCTACGGCGCAAAATTGGGCCAGTTTAGCCGAAATGATCCTTTGGCTACTGAGGATTTCGAGATGCTGGTTATTGCGGTCAAAATCGCCCGATAATCCGCCCGCAGTCCCAAGCCTGTATTCCTCTCAAAGGCATCTCTTCTTACAGACATATCGAAATTCGTCGTTTACAAATTGCCGAGAAATGAGATCAGCCTGTGGTACATATAATAGACCATCAACAGAATAAGAACGAGCGCAAAGACGGCGACAATATTTTGAGCCGCCGTATTTCGGAACCTGCCCATTATTTTCTTGTTGTTAAGCACCAAAAAAAGTCCGATACCGATAGACGGAACGGCAAACAGGGATGAAGCCTGGGCGAGGACGAGGGCGTAAACGACATCACCACGGAAAAAGACAGCGATAACCATGCCCACAAGCATGGCCAGTACCGTGAAAATTTTTGGGGCGGTGTATTCCATCGACCGTCCCAATCCCAGACCATCCGCCAGCAATCCCCCTGCCATGACCGCGTTGACCAGCAGCGAGGAAAAGGCAGCCGCCCACAGGCCGATGCTAAAAATGAATTTGGCAAACGTTCCGAAAAGCGCCTCCAACTGGATGGCCATGTCCGCCGCTGTCGAGACGGTGATGCTGCGCGGATGCAGCGCCGCGCCGGAGGTCATAATGACCAGAATACTGATGGCGGCGAGGATGAAAACTCCGGCCAACGTATCTATTTTTCCTTTGGCCAAATCGGCTGCTCTCCATCCCTTGTTTTGCACCAGGTACGATTGATACAAACAGACGTGCAGCACAAAAGTGGTTCCGATCAGCGCCGCCATGACGTGCAGTCCGCCTGTGGGCACGGACAGGGGAATAAATCCCTTGAGCACGGCCAACAAATTTGGCCCGGCAAAAACAAGGTTGGTGACGAAAGCGAAAATCATCAGCATCACCAAAACCATCATCAGCTTTTCGAGCACTTTGTACAAATTTTTGGCGAACAACACTAAAATAATAGCCGACGGGGTAAAGACTAATGGCCAGACGTATTCCTCTATGCCGGTAAGCGACTGTAAAGCCGTGGCGACGCCGAGGTTGTTGCCGAATTGGAAGCTCGACGCCGTGAGAAAAGCGGAAAGGCCGATGAGTACGGCGAGCCAGCGACCGTAAGTTTCCGCGATGGCTTGCAATATGGATTTTTCGTGCGAAACGCCGTATCGCGCTGACATCATGGTATATATCCCCATGCCGATGGCCGCCAGCACGACGACCCACAATAACGAATAACCGTATTCCGAGCCGATCTTCGACGATACTGTGATGCTGCCCGGGCCAAGCACCACCGATGCGATGATGAAACCGGGGCCGATCCCTTTAAGTGCAGTTCTTACATTCCCTCCCATACGGCGTTCTCCTCGATGATTTCAGAATATGCAGTCTTGCATGAACAACATGTTGGGGAATATAAAAAGATATTGTTAAACCTCAACAACTTAATCTTGTCCCGCCACAATACAATTTTCATTTCAAATCCCCCGGGAACTTTCAACAACCTAATTTGAGCGATTTTGTCTTGAAACGTTCACTAACAGGGCACCGTGTCATTCTGGAAGAATCTTTGTCTTTGTGCGCAAAATTACAAAGAGTACCATGGAAATAAGCTATTTCCATCATTATCGGGCGTCCAGCCGGCCATGTTAATTCCTACTGAATGACGCTTGAATCGCTCAATGTGGGAACAAAAACGATCCTGTAAATCTTTATCATCCTGCAATCCACAAAAGCTTTGTGAGACAGTGATAGAACCTGGCGCCGGTGATTTTTATTTTTCTACCGCCTTCAGCAAAAATCGGGAAATATTGGCGGTAAAGATTTGTTTAAATTCTACCGATTTGTTGCGTTCGTCAAATTCCGTAAAGTCAATTATAGTTAAGGAGGAAATACAATGATCTCGAAAGAAATGGAAAATGCACTCAACAAGCAGCTCAACCTGGAGCTG
>METF01000161.1:6038-10017 GCA_001771235.1 Candidatus Zhuqueibacterota bacterium RBG_16_48_16 | reverse complement strand
GCCAGCTCTGCTTTTCAGGATCCCCATAAGCAAGCCTGGAACGCGGTAACAGCACCGATGTTATTGCTGCAACTGTGGTCTGCCAGGTTGAGCAGGCTCAACTGGTTCAATTCAGATCAATGCACGCATTTCAATGACCTTGGCGTCGTCATGGATGCGTTCATCGAAGAGCCGAGCGAACCCGTATTTGAAGGGCTTACCTCGGATGAGATCCCCTGGTGCACCGGCGCTTATGATGTGATCGAGACGAATGATTCCGGAAACGGATTGCTTCTGGCCTCATCGATAGGAGACGGCTTTGTCCAGTTCGTTCGCTTTGAAGAAGGCGACGAGTTCTACGACGGCGCCGGCGACTTTCCGGCAGCCCCCCGTACCTTTATCGGCAACGGCAATGACAATCTGAGGACTGATGCAGGAGAATATATTTATTACTACTACAACTTTACCGATGAATCCAAAGAGATCTATTTCAAGGAAATAGATCGCCTGGCCGGCCGCATAACAGATGTCGAGGATTCCGGAAACAAGGAGAGCGCACCTCGGAATTATGGCCTGTACCAAAACTATCCCAACCCCTTCAATCCGACGACGACAATAGCCTTCGCTCTTGGGAAATCGGATCGGACAACGATTCGGGTGTTTAACGTCATGGGACAATTGGTCGAGACATTAATGGATGAAAAGCTGGAGGCGGGAATACATAAGGTTGTTTTCCATGCCGAAAACCTCAATTCAGGCATCTATTATTACAGCATTCACTCGGGCGATTTTGCTCAAGTCAGGGAAATGATCCTGCTGAAATAAGGAGTTGTTCAATTTGAAAGTCTGCTGTCATTGCGAGGCGTTTCCTTCGACAAGCTCAGGACAAGTTTTGCCGAAGTAATCTCCTGAAAAGTAAGGGGATTGCTTCGTCGTTCGTTCCTCACTCCTCGCAATGACAGCGCTGAAAAGGAGTTTTCGTTCAAGCACGAAATGATAACGAAAGAGGTCCTGCATTTTTCTCTCCGCAATAACTCGGCCCACTGCTGAACATACTTGCCCATGAGGATGAAAATGAAAAAACGCCAAAAGATACGCCGAGGTATCATACTGGTTTCCTTTTTTCTTTTCCCCGCCATTTTCTACTATATGTCTCCCTATCTCATTGTCGAGGCGACCATAAACCATACTATAAATGGCAGCCTGCTCGTATTCTTGTCTTTGTTCACTTTTTCTCTCATCCTGGGCAGGGCCTTTTGCGGCTGGATTTGTCCTGCTGCGGGATGCCAGGAAGCCATTTCCCTGGTGAGAGAAAAAAGAGTGACAAAAGGCAATTGGGTGAAATGGATGATCTGGATACCCTGGACAAGCGCCATCGTCATCCTCGCCATCAAAGGCAAAGGCTATGACAGAGTAGATGTCCTTTACCAGACGACTTTTGGATTTTCTATCGGCGATGTAAATGCACTCATAACCTATCTCATGGTTCTTCTTTTAATCGTTGCGCCGGGTTTTATCATCGGTAAAAGATCGTTTTGTCATCATTTATGCTGGATGGCCCCGTTCATGATCCTTGGCAGAAAGCTGAGGAATTTGGGCAATTGGCCGTCTCTGCAACTGGCAGCAAGTCCGGACAAATGCGCCCATTGCCATACGTGCAGCAGCCATTGTCCGATGAGCCTTCCGGTTGAGGATATGGTTCATTCAGGGGAAATGGAAAATTCGGAATGTATTCTCTGTGGAACATGTATTGATGGATGCAAAAGTGGGGCTATTAAATATACTTTTTAGGCAAGGTTTATTGCCACTGCTTAGCCATGTTAGTACTACAGCGAAAGTTTAGCTATACTGAAAGATATTTTGCTTGAAATTTTATGGCAGAATAATTATTGGCAGGATAATTATGCTTTGAAAGGGCAGAAAAATGGTAGTGCCTACTATTATACATAAAAGTGTCGCTGTAGTCTTAGACAGGATAACAGAATCCTGTAAATCTTTATCATCCCGTTATCCTGTCCAAAGTTGGAAGATACAACTTTTGATTGCTGTGGTCTGTTATGAAAGAAAGAATGCTCCGTGAGAAAACCAGGCGCCTTTATTGTGACCGTCTTTGCCATGATCGCATTTACAGAAATCCACCCCATCCATCAAGCCGCAGCACATCCTGATGGCCAGGGGGGAAAATATATTCTGACGATAGGAGATTCCAATGGCGCCGGTGTCGGCAAGTGGCCGGATAAATTGCAGGAAGTATTGGGCGAGCAATACAAAATCGTCAACAATTCCGAAAGCGGCCGGACCATCGGTTTTGATAACCTGGGCAAGGAAACGCTGAATACCCTCAAACAGATCGATCATATTCTCAACGCCGCCGTTGAAGAAAACAGCGGAGACGCATTCGCTATGGTACTCATCTGTTTGGGAACCAACGACTGCAAAGCCATCTTCGACAGTCTGCAAGCGGAAGTGACGCCGAATCTGGCAAAGCTTGTCGAAAAGATCACGGCCTTTGACTTTCCGGATAAGAATAGGCCAGGAGTGATCATCATCAGCCCGCCGCCTTATGGCAGGGCATCAGCCAATACGCCAAAATACCAGGGCGCGGACAAACGAGTGGCAAAGCTGCTGCCGCAGTTCCGCGATATGGCAGAAAAAATGCATTTGGGATTCATCGACTTGTATTCCCCATTGATCGATGTTGTGGATGAATATACCGTCGATGGTGTTCATTTTACCGAAGAGGGATACGATCTGATAGCCCGTCTGATCGCATCATCCATTGTAAATGATTGATCTGGTGGCTGGTTACTGGTGGCTGGTAACTGGTGACTGGTGACTGGTATCTGGCATCCGGCATCTGGCATCCGCCACCAGGCCTTTGGCGATAATGAAAACTTGACTCTGAATGCACTTTAAAAGCCAGGAATGCCCATGTACAAAATCCGCCAGAGAATCGGCTTTTTCCTCGGCCCGGCACTTTTCGTTGCGTTGGTCGTGATGTCTCCGCCCGAGGGCATGAGCGTGCAGGCCCAGCGAGTGGCGGCAACGGCCGTGCTGATGGCCGTCTGGTGGATCACCGAAGCCATTCCCATCCCGGCCACGTCGCTGCTGCCGGTGGCGCTGTTTCCCACACTGGGCGTACTGGGGTCTGCCGAGGCCTGCGCTCCCTATGCCAACCATTTGATCTTTTTGTTCCTGGGCGGCTTTTTCATCGCCATTGCCATGGAAAAATGGAATCTGCACCGCCGTATCGCCCTGCGCACGATTTTGCTGGTGGGAACGAGTCCCAGGCGAATCATCCTCGGTTTTATGCTGGCCACGGCATTTCTGTCGATGTGGATCAGCAATACCGCCACGGCCATGATGATGGTGCCCATCGCCCTGGCCGTCGTCACCCAGACCGGCGACTTTCTCAGTGCGGACAAGACAAGCTCGATTGACGTGACGCCGGGGCGTTTCAAATTTGGTGCGGCGCTGATGCTGGCCATTGCCTACTCCGCTTCCATCGGCGGCGTGGCCACCATTATCGGAACGCCGCCTAATACGATTCTGGTGGGTCTGGTCGAAAAAATGTACGGCCAGCAGATCGGCTTTGCCTCCTGGATGGCGCTGGGTGCGCCGCTGTCGCTGATCATGCTGTTGTTCACCTGGCTTTATCTGGTGAAAATCGCCCTGCCGCCGGAAATCCATGTCCTGCCTGGAGGCCGCATCTTCATAGGCGAAGAACTCCAGCGGTTGGGTCCAATAAGCCGGGCTGAGCTGCGCATACTCGTTGTTTTCACTCTCGTGGCCGCGGCCTGGATTATCCGCGGTTTCATCCATTTCGGCTCACAAATGATGCACGACGCCACCATCGCCATAATCGGCGCTATCGCCCTTTTTCTTATTCCTGCTGATTTTAAAAAGGGGCGGTTTCTGTTGGACTGGCAAGCGGCTGCCAAAGTGCCCTGGGACGTGATCATCCTGTTTGGTGGCGGACTTGCCCTGGCCAATGCCTTCA
>METF01000161.1:5795-5975 GCA_001771235.1 Candidatus Zhuqueibacterota bacterium RBG_16_48_16 | reverse complement strand
CGATTCTGCTCGCTATGGTCGTACTGCTGGCCATTTTTCTCACGGAAGTCACCTCGAACACGGCCACGGCGGCCATGCTCATTCCCATTATGGGCAGCATCGCCCTGGCCATGAAGGTGCACCCCTTCGGCCTGATGATCGGCGCCGCCATCGCCTCCTCCTATGCTTTCATGCTGCCGG
>METF01000161.1:0-5748 GCA_001771235.1 Candidatus Zhuqueibacterota bacterium RBG_16_48_16 | reverse complement strand
ATCCCGCAAATGGCGCGCGTGGGATTCGTGCTCAATATCGTCAGCACGATCCTGATCACCCTGTTGATTCTATGGCTGCTGCCGCTGCTTTGGGGCATCGACTTGCAGCACCTGCCGGAGTGGATCGAGCCGTTGAAAAAATGATGGGTAAATTAAAGTTGCTTTTGAGCGGCAGGATTATTAAATATTTTGTGACTGTTCAGGTGGGACAGCTTTGCGAAACCTTTGCCCTTGGAGAGGAAAATTTGTAATCGATTACAGGCTGCTTAAGACGGACAGGATAACACGATTATACCTAAAATCGTTTTTAACAGAAGGAGAAATGCCGTGAAAATCAAAAGTCTTTTCATCATCAAAGCCTTTGTCTGTTTAGGTTTTGGCCCTTTTCTATTATTTTTTCCTGGTCAATTACTGAATCTTCTAGGTACATCATTTGGTCCGGGCACCTCACTGACAGCAAGAGAATATGGCGCTACTCTTATTGGAAATCTCTTCCTTACGTGGTTAGCTAGAAACGCTGAAGATTCTGTTGCTCGACGTGCGATTATTTGGGATTTGTTCATCTATGATGCCATCGCGCTTATTGCTACTCTGGCAATCCAGCTTTCAGGCGGGTTGAATGTGCTGGGGTGGGGAATTGTTTTTGTTTATTTATTCTTCACGGTATGTTTTGGATATTTTCTTATTCCACAAAAAAAGTAATGGTAAATTTAAAGCGGGGGTGAAAAGACAAGTCCTTATGATAGAGCAATTCCCCCAAATGGCGTAACACAAACATGAACTGGATGCGCACTCTCCATGCATGATCAAAGAGGGGAACAAAAACGCAAATTAAAATCGTTGGCAAACGCTCCGGGAAAATGTCCCCGACTCCGGAGAATGCCAATATTTTGTTAAACGCGATGAAGCAACTTCGTGGTGGCAGGGGATTGTGCCCTCGCGGTGTTTATCGGTTTAAGACGTTCAAGGAAGCCGACGAATGGATGGTCCAAATGATCGCCCGGAGTATTTTCGTGAGCCGACAATAGATGCTTTTTCCTAAAGCAAATATTGCATCTCGATAAAGACGAAAAGACTGAAACGCTTCTGAACCACCAGGAGCGACCTCATGGCCGTTTTCGTCGGATTTTCAAAATCATTCGTCGCGTTTTTCACGGGTTTGAAAAAGAATAAAAATCCTATTTTGAAACATAGCGTGAAATCTACGAGAATGTCGTCGGGCTGGAAATGGAGATTTTCATCGAAGTTTTATTGAGCCAATTGCTCGAGCGGAATCTGCTCAAGAAACCACCCTGCAGACTGGACCGGATTATGAAAGAAGCTGGCCATATAAGCCGGCATCGATTAAGCTACGACGTTCTGCCACGCGATCTTGCTCGTTCAGGCGCAATATTCTTATTGTCACTCGTGCTTCTGCCGTGATTGGTTGAATGATTGCACCCTTTAATTTAAAGTGATCTGACCAATCATGAATACGTGGATTGAAGAATGGAACCAGTTTGCCTGTTGACGGATCATACGAGCCAACATTCGGCCCTTTGTAGCGGTTACACCGCATACAGGCTAGCGCAAGATTGCTCTCTTCGGTTATTCCCCCATGCTGTTTCGGTACGATGTGATCAGGTTCATGGTCATGGAACGCCACCGATTGAGGTAGCAGACAATACTCACAGCGATTACCAGCACGGTCTATAACGAGACGGCGCAGACTATCCGGTATATCTGACGGCATTACTCTTCCTGCTGCATTTTTTTTGCAAGCTGAGCTTTAAGCATAATCATAATATGTTCGATTCGCTGCAGTTCGTCGAGCTCAACTTTCTCAGCTTCGCTTAGCAACCCGGCGTTATTCAAGGTCAACAATCGTCGCAGCCTTGCCTGTGCTCGTTCAGATACATGATAATCAAGGACTTTTTGAGTAGACGGATCCGTTGACAGAAACTGAATGAGTTCAGTAGCCGTCTCGGTAGCTAGTGACTTGAATCCGACAAGACTTAATTCAAGGATTGTCGGGAGCCAAAAACGAATTGGTTGAATCCTTTTCGCCAATTCTTCAGGCACTTGCATTGTCATCTGAACCATAATTGTACTCCTGATTCGACATGTAGAGCATTCCATATTGTCAGTGACAGTGATCAACTGTAAGCAGAAGATAGAACAATTCATAAATCATGCAACTGTTGTTTTTCAAATCCGCAGTTCTGCTCTGGTGTTTCTGCTTTCTCGATGGCAGCTAAACAATAGTCTAAAGAGTGCTTTTATAGCTGCCCATCAAAGGGAATAATTTGCATCATCAAGTTCGTGTGCAATGAACATGTTCGGGCAGCAGGCAGATCGCATCGCGTTTAAAAGGATGCTTTTCCTGAGCTGTTTTTCATGCACGTCTTTGTGTCTGGCGTGATAATTCCGAGGCCAGGATTGGACGCCGATCAAAAGTTACGACAGCAAAAAAAGAGCGTTCCTCCAGAAACCAGAACCCGGGATGGTCAGGGATGAGGTGAATTCTCTCCAAGATGATTTTCTTGTGCACAAATGAAAAAGCTACGTCACAATTAAAACGGCGGGATAGAATCCCACGAACTGATTTTATGGCTGCTGCCGCTGCTGTGGGACATCGATCTGCGACACCTACCGGATTGGGTCGGGGCGATCCATCGATGACGCCGATGAAAAGTGGAAAAAGAGGGTGCCGAGCAGGAATATTTTCACTCTGAGTTTTGCTGATACCTAAACTTTTAAAATGGAAACCATTGCTTTTTTAATTGTCCACGAGTCGATAAGAAAGCACGTGCTTCCGAAAACCAGTTATAAAAATGTCCGGGCTAAAAAATCCTGGCAATCCCAAAACCGACAAACCATCCCCGGTTATCTATCGCTTTGGTAAAATCGATCCGGCTAAAGCCAAACAACCCATTCACGGACAGGCCAATCTCATAATGAAAGCTATCCAAATGGTGAAGCCGAAAGGGCAGGTTTTTCAGTCTTGACTCTGCAATCCAGGTTCTGCCCGATGCGCCATGCAGAATGAGGCCGACGCTGTTTTTTACCAAATAACGAATTCCCAACAACTCAAAAGGAACCGTACGAAAATTGTGCTCCCAGAACAGGGCAGCGTGTTTTTCACCTTCGTAGGGGTAAACACCGAGTGTTCGAAAAACGCCAAACGGACTGAACGCACCGGAATGGACATCCAAAATCCCATAACGCTGAAGAGGCAGTTGGCCGCTGGATGTTCCGGCGACCAGGCGTAGATCAAGCACATTGGGGAGCAGCCGCCGCTTTAAATAAGTGACCTGCCGCCAATAGATCGCTGCGTTCACTGACGTAAAGGAAAAATCGCTGGAAAGAAGTTCGGGCGAGCTGTGCTCGATGGTTAATTTTGCGCCTCGTTGTCCGACGATGCCCCACGGCGCCCACTCTTCGCCTAGCTCCACCTGCAATGAGACCGAGCGCAGCCGGCCTTCTTCGATGGGTGGATTTGATCTTTGAATCAGCTTCCGGCCGAGAATATCCCCATCGGTATTTTTTCCAAGCGATGAGTGAATCTCATCAGCAAAACCAAGTGTAAGATGTGAGCGAATTTGCGGGACAGCTTTGCTGATCTTGACGGTGACTCTTTCGTTCCAATAGTAATCGAAATAGTCTTCAAGTCCGAACAGGTTTACTGCTGTGTTGTAGAAAATCGGGTAATTGTCCGAATGGTAGCAAGTTTCGGTATTGCTTTGATATTGCAATGACAAAGCCGTAGTCGCCCTTCCTTTGCCCCAAAGACAGGTCAATCCTCCACCGTAGGCCCAGCGTTTCGATCCGGTTTTGTAGGCACCGGATAAATTCAGAGCGAGTCCTTTTGCCAGGCTCCTGCGGTATTTTACGCCCAGGTGGTACTCATCGACGCGGTTATAAACAAATTGTGGCTTAAATCCCCGGAATAAATTCACTCGTTTTTTCTTTGGCTCGTTTTGACCGTCACTCCCTTCTGCTTTTGGCGATTTCTGCTGCGGCTCTTCCTGTGCGGCTTTTGCTTCATCATTATCCGTACCAACCCGCAACCTCACCAACCAGGCAATGAATCCTTTTGGTTGAAAGGCCTTTTCCAGTGTCATGGTGCTGTCGATCGTCTTGTAGGCAGAATTTTCCTGCGCCGTGAGCGGGATCATGTCCGCCCTAGAGATCAACAGCGAGTCACTCCGGATTGAAATGGAATCGATGGTCACGATCTTTTTATCCTTGTAAAGCGAATCGGGTAAAACCGCATTCACATCGTAATCGCTGATCCTCGAAACCTGGTTGTATGTGATCCTGGGGAAATGGATGCCCGGTAGACTGATTAAAATATCGCCGCCAATACGAACATCCAGTGGCAGCCACACAGCCTGGGCAAAATCGCTGAATTGCTGTTCGTGAAAGACATTCCACTCTTTGATCGGGAAAGGCATAATGACCGCATCACTGGGCTTTAAGTCACATTCGATCATGGCGTATTCTTCGTCCAGCACCGAAAGCTGGCCGACAAATGTGGGTTGTAGCTTGCTTTTGGGCGCGACGGAGATGTCAAAAACGATTTTATTGTCGCGGGATCGCTGCCCGACCAATTTAAAGGTGTAATGCTGCAAGGCATTCGGATGAGTTGGGCCGATGACCCGCGTACCCTGGATTTCAACATCATCATCGTAAAAATTGGGCAGGTAACTGGCATTTGCGAGGATGTGTTGCGACCTTATGTTGGCCGTCTCCCGCTTTGACTTGATCACTTCCCGCTGCCCCTGATCCACATCCCAAAACAACTCGGATGTGCTTTCCGAGATAAAGACTATGCTGGTGTCATTCTCTAGCCTCAGACGAGTGTAGGCCTGGGCCTGGTAGGTCCGTAATTGCTTCCGCCAGATCTGTTTTCGCCGAATGACCTCCCGCATAATGGTAACGCCCGGGTCCTCAGCGCGCACAATGACCGCCGGCATTTCCAAAACGGTCGGCTGCAGCACCACGTCCTGCTGTTCGGGAGAATCCCCGGTAATGACAATTTCCTTGGAATGAAAGCCAATGTAACGCACCAAAACGGTCGCCGGCACCTCTCTGATGTTCAGACTATATTGTCCGTCGGCATTGGAAATGGTACCGTAATAGGTTCCCTTGACCTGGATATTAGCATAAGGCAATGGCTCATTCGTATCGGCATTTTGAATCGTGCCGTGGATCATCTTTTCGGGAAACACTGTTGACGTTGAGAACAAACAGGTGAGAATCGCCACAACCAGGCAGGTTCGAGACACGTCAGGTTCCTTTCGCTAAAATGATTCTTGAATTGTACGAAACTTTGGTTTGAATGTTCATCGGTGGTTGGTTTTTTATTGGTGAGAAGAAAATGGCGGGCGAAACGAGTGAATATCGTGCTCTCCAATGAGAGCTTGTTGAGACGCCAACAAAAGGAAAGCTTATTAAAGGAACAGGAGGCGCAAGGAAACAGAGATTCGGAATACCTGGTAAAGGAAAAAGTGGTAGTATTCGAATCATATATTACTATCAAGTTGATGAAAAAATATATTTGCTGCTATGCTTGGCGTGTCCGTCAGAACCCTGCAAGAGTAGGAACAGGGGCGTCGCAAACCCAGTGGTGCCGCAAAATCGCTGCTAAAAGTGGCGTCTATTGCACTTGATATTGTATTAAAGGCGCTTACACAATCTACGCGCTGACTTTTTTTCTATTACAATTTATCATATTCTTCCGGCCCAACATCCGGTATCTGAGCA
>METF01000160.1:6484-6641 GCA_001771235.1 Candidatus Zhuqueibacterota bacterium RBG_16_48_16 | reverse complement strand
AACGGGATTATTGTAGAGATCGCTAATTTTAACGGCGAATGAATCGGCCAATTGTGTATTGACCGTACCGCTTTGACCGCTGCCGGAGACATAGTGCAAAGCATAAGGAGCGGCTGGAAGAGCCGAGGCGGTGAATTCAATCTTGCCCGGCACAACT
>METF01000160.1:5652-6477 GCA_001771235.1 Candidatus Zhuqueibacterota bacterium RBG_16_48_16 | reverse complement strand
AAACCACTTCCACAATGTTATTGTTCATTCCCGCCCGATCACCGAGGGTGAGAAATGCCTGGGCTACGCCATTTTTGTTCGTACTCGCAATTTTTTGATTCTGGCCGTCAAAATGGCCGCCGCCTGCGGTCACATGCCAGGTGGTTTGAAAATTGTACACCGGATTACCATAGCTATCGGTCACTTTGACTTTAAACGGCGCGGGCAACCGTTGGTGCACCGTATCCACCTGCGCGTCGCCGGAGATTTTCTCAGCCAACGCCGCAGCGGCTGGCGTGGCCGATGCGTAAAATTGCACCGGCGAGCCTTGCAGATCGACGCCATGGAATCCGGATTGAGCCTCGACTAAATAAATGTTCTCGCCGGCCGTTTGTCCCAGGGTGAAATAGACTTTGGCAATGCCCAGCGAATCCGATGTGACCGTCTCGGAGGTCTTTCCATCAAAAGAGCCGTCGCCTGACACACTGGTGAATGTCACCTCGTGGCCGGAGATCGAATTGCCGTATCGGTCCGTCACCCGGACGCGAAACGGTTCGGCCAATTCTTTTAAAACCTCGCTCGCTTGATTGTTGCCATCTGATTCAAAGACAAATGCCGGATCATCCGCCAAAGCCGTTGCTGTTATCGTCACAGGCGAATTCGCCAATTGGTCCGCTTCGACACGAATGGATTGGCTTCCTGCGCCGGCACCGAGCTGCCAGTAAATTCGGGCCAGCCCGGCCACATCCGTCTCTACGATTCGCAGCGAATCCGCAGATTTCATCTGTTGTTCATCGGGAGACAAATAGAGCTTGCCCGCTCCTTTTGTAATGGAAAAAGTCACCG
>METF01000160.1:333-5493 GCA_001771235.1 Candidatus Zhuqueibacterota bacterium RBG_16_48_16 | reverse complement strand
GGATTTGCGGCGCCGAGGCTTTCACCCTTTGCACGCTGCTTTCTTCGCCCGGCGTATAAACAGTCGCGGCCCGGCCGTTCTGATCGCTCTCGATTGTCCCCGGCGGATCGAGCGAGCCGCCACCCGACACCACCTCGAATGCGATCTCTTCGCCGGGAACGGCATTGCCAAACTGATCCGAGACCGTGACGACAAAAGGCTCAGCGAGGGGCACACCGGCCTCGCCGACCTGGCCATCACCTGAGGATTTATCGATGCGAACGGCCTGTCCCGGCAGGGCTGTAAGGTTGAAGCGAACCGGGCTTCCGGTGATGTGGCTGCCGTCGACAAACAAGCTGGCCTCGACTGCAATCGGGCCTGCATCGGTGCCCGGTTGTACAAACCGCCTGGCGATGCCCTGGCGATCCGTCTGTTGTGGCGGGTATTCAGCATCATCGCCCGCGCCGGTCGGGACATAAGAAACATCGGCTGTGAGCAAAAGCTTGTCGAGCGAAAGTCCGGTTCCTTTGAATTCAACGATCAGCTTGTGTTCTCCGGCTGGTAAAGAGACCGGCAAAAAGTCGCCTGAAATTGCGCTCCCCTTGATCCATTGCCATTCTGCCAGGTAATTCACAGGGAGAGAAGCGAGCAGGTTTTGATCGATGTAAACATTCATCGTCGTGTTTGGCGAAGAATTAAGCGCCCGCAGCCATAGATAATAAGAGCCATCCTGCGTGACAGATGCGCTCAGTGTATCCGTGCCTGAAATAGTATTTTCCTTTTCCACAAAAACATAACCGTCGCCGGAGCTGGATTGGTCGTAAGCCCGTTTCATGCCCTCTCCCAGGCGGCCGGATTCCGCCTCCAGCCATAAGGTTTGCCGGGAAGCGATGGGGAGCAAAAGCTGCGCATCTCCTGCGATGATGTCGAATTCCACCTCGATTCCGGCAACGCCCACCTGGTTTTGATCCCTGACCCGGACTTCTATCGGCTGTTCGAGCTGCTGCGTAACCGGCGCGGATTGGCCGTCACCGCCGTACATAGAGATCGAAGCGGGATCCTCGAATTGTGTTGCGGTTTTTTCCGGCCTGATCGTCAAGGTCCGGTTGGCCTGCACCGAGCGCATCGCCACGAAAGTCCCATCGGCAAACCGGGCGAGCAGATCGCATTGGCCGTTACTATCCAGGCCAAAGTGCTGAACCGGCGAGCTTTGGGACTGGTGCCCTGAAGCCGAAACAATTTCGCGAAAACCCAGGAGATGGGACAATTGGCCGAGATAGCCGGCGTCAAACAGCCATATTTTTGTGCCAAAACCGCCGAGGTTACCCGACGGACCATAAGCACGAATTTTGAGGTAATTCCTGCCATTGCCCAGGTTGTTCTTTTTAATGGCATTAAAAACATCGGCTCTGGCAGCGATAAAATCCGCATCGCCGTCATCATCATAGTCCAAAACGGCGGCACCGCGCACATCACCGGCAAATATTTCCGCGCCGCTATCCGCAACTTTTGCAAACTGCCATTGGCCGCGGTTTTCATAAAATCCGCCCTCTTGTTTATCACTGGTCGTGATGATGTCCAAATCGCCGTCGTTATCGAAATCGCCAACAACGGTTGAAAAACCGTTCGCCGGGATATTGGCAGGAGTCGATATATCTTCAAAAGTGCCGTCCCCCTTATTTTTAAACACGCGCAACAACGGTTGGGCATCGCCCGGCGTATCCGAGACCGTGACCAGTAAATCCGGATCGCCGTCGTTATCCAGGTCCGACCAGACAGCGCTGTTGCTGTCGTGCACCAGATTCACGCCCGCCGCTGCCGCCCTGTCGGTGAAATAGCCAAAGCCGTCATTGACAAACAGCTTGTTGGGCGCACCGCGCTTTGCTACATAAACATCAACATCGCCGTCGCCGTCATAATCGGCGGCGCTGGCGGCGGTACTGGGGATATCCGGTTCGTAAACGTCATTCAGCCCCCTGTCCTGCCGCGTGAATTGTCCCTGGCCGCTGTTTACATATAATTCGTTCACATCTCTGGAAGTGAGTGCAAACAGATCCATATCGCCGTCGTTTTCGCAATCAAAAGCCAAAACCGTCGTGGTCACAAAGTCGTTCGGTTCGATCCCGGCCTGAGCCGTAATGTCGTCAAACAGCCCGCTGCCGTTGTTGCGATAGAGCCTGTTGCCGCCGGGCGAATGGCCGTTGAACAAATCAAAATCGCCGTCGTTGTCGATATCGACAAAAATCACACCCCGGCTGCCCCCCTCATCGGAAATGTGCGCCTCTGCGGCCCGCTCATCAAACAAGGCGTTACTTTGATTTTCAAAAAACCAGTCCCGCTCCTCGCCCCCGGAGACGATCCTGGAAATGAACACGTCGTCCAATCCATTGCCGTTAACGTCCGCAACAGCGATCCCCTGCGAGCCGAACAGGCTGTCGATACCGGCAAGTCCCGTTTCCCACGAGCTGTCGGTAAACCATTTCGAAGAGAGTCCGTAAATTTCTTCTATTTTATTCAGGTAGTTTTTGGCCATCAACAGATGGCCGCTGGTATTGGGGTGGAGGTTGTCAGCCATCAGTCGGTCGCCGTCCTCCCAGATGTCGAACGGCTGCTGCCAAAAGGGTGTAAATACATCGCAGAGATAAACGGGCTCCTCCGAGCCGGTTACGACACCATGTTGATAGTCGCGCACCATCCGGGCCGTTTCAACGGCAAACAGGGCTGTCTCTTCGATGCGGTTCTCCAGGGGAATGATCTGGCTGACGAGAATATAATCCAGAAAATTGCCGCGGGCACCATTATGCCAGTCCAGCAGGTATCGAACCAGCCAGGCCAGCCGCCCGACCATCGAGCCGGTGAGCTGTCCTCCTTCCTTGTATGGCACCACAGGCCCGCCGTCATTCATATCATTCGTCCCCAGGTGAATGACGACGATATCGGGTTGCCAGTGATCCATCGATCCGGCGACGTCCATTCCACCCGTTCCGCCAATTCCAAAATTGCGAGAATAGAAATCGCCGATTTTTCTTCCACCTTCAAAATGGCCGTAATAAGGCTTTTCGCCGAAAAAGCCGACAAACTCGAATCCATAATGACGCAGGCTGAGCATATCGTACAGCATATTCCGGTAGCCTTCGTTGTTATCGGCAAACTTGCCAACGGTGATGGAATTGCCCAACAGCATGAGCTTTCTGCCATCGGCAAGAGCAACGTAGGAGGCCGATAAATCGCCGACGCCCGCCTGGGGCAGACGAATTTGCAGAGAGGAAATGGAGGGCCGGTTTAACGAATCATCTCCTGTCACGGGGCGCGGCGATCCTGTTTCACCGGCAAGGCTTTTGGCAAAAAAGCCGATATGTGTAATAAGCAGAAAAAATGCAAATCTGGAATAGCTCACGCTGTCGCTCCGGATAGGTAAAAATGCAAGGAACCTGTCGAAACAACCAACCTCCTGCCGGTTTCGCGTCCCAATGGTGTTTTTTACATACCACAAATGAGGGCGACTGCGTAAGTAACAAATCGCTTATGGGGGCAGAGCTTTGTCTTGACAATCTATGGCTATTTTAATATATTTTGCCTTTCTCATAACCTTTAGCGACAGGTCTACGCGGCACATGGCAAGAGATAAACTACGAATCTCGGGCATGATCTTTCACGCCTATCACGGGCTTGAAAAGCACGAGATGGAAAACGGACAGCGGTTCGAAGTCGATATTGAAATGATCTATGATGCTTCTGTCGCGGCAGCATCCGACAAGATCAGGGATACCATCGACGTTCGGGAGATTTACGAGCAGGTCAAACAGGTTGTTATGAAGAGCAGGTTCTATTTGATAGAAACGATCAGCCAGCGGATTGCCGAGGCCATTTTAAATGATATTCGTGTCGAAGAGGTGAACGTTCGCGTCAGAAAACCTTTTGCGCCATTGGGTGGTTTGGCAGATGGTACGGAAGTAGAAATCGTCCGAAAACGGCCATCCTGATCGATGTTCCGCACCTTTATCGGCATAGGCTCGAATTCAGGGGATCGGCTCGCAGCTATTCAAAGCGCCATCACCATGCTCTCTAAAACGGCGAGACCTGATCGTGTCGTCATATCAAGTATTTATGAAACAGAACCTTTTGGATATCGAAACCAGGCATATTTTTTAAACGGCGTTATCGAGATCGCCACTCCATTAAACCCACTGGAAACTCTGCGCTGTTTGCAGCGTATCGAAAGAGAGCTTGGCCGCAAAAGAGGCATAAAATGGGGACCGAGAACGATAGACCTGGACATCCTGGCCATCGAGGGTTTTGAATGTGAAAAAAAAGAATTAACCGTACCTCACCCGGGCCTGGCGGAGCGCAGGTTCGTTCTCGTCCCGTTTGACGAGATAGCCCCTTGCTTTGTCATAGCGCGCTTAAACAAGACGGTGCGGCAGTTACTGAATCAAACCACGGATGAGAGTCAAGTCAATTTATATATAACCTCGGGCGCTCTCATGAAGAAGCTAAAAGAGGTTACACAGTGAATACAGCGAAATATATTTGCATTGAAGGCGTGATTGGCGCCGGCAAGACCAGCCTGGCGAAGATGCTGGGAGAGCGGCTGCAGGCACAGGTGATCTATGAAAAGCCTGAGGAAAATCCATTCCTGGAGGATTTTTACCGCGATCCGCAGCGGTATGCTTTTCAGGTGCAGATCTTTTTTCTGCTGAGTCGCTATCGCCAGCAGCAGGAGCGGTTTCAGCGCGATCTTTTTTACGATGCCATGATCTCGGATTATCTTTTTGCCAAAGACCGGATTTTCGCTCACCTCAACCTGGAAGATCGCGAGCTTTTTCTTTACGATAAAGTAGCCTCTCTTTTGGAAAAAGAGGTGCCAAAACCCGACCTCGTCGTCTACCTGCAATCATCCTTTGAACGGTTGATGGCGAACATAAAAAAAAGAGGCCGGTCTTATGAAAAGTACATGTCGGAAGAGTACATTCGTTCCCTGAACGAAGCATACAACCGGTTCTTTTTTCATTACAGCCAAACGCCTCTGCTGGTCATCAACAGCTCGATCATTGACTTTGTCGAGAATAAAGATGATTTTGAAGAGCTGGTGAAACAGATTTTGCGGCCCCATTCGGGTATTGAATTTTTTTCACCCGGTTAATCGTAAATCGTAATTGTTTAGCTACATGATTCGCTATT
>METF01000160.1:0-190 GCA_001771235.1 Candidatus Zhuqueibacterota bacterium RBG_16_48_16 | reverse complement strand
AAAGAGACGCCGGATGAGTGACGGAAATCATTTTAACCTGCGTGAAAAACCTCCGAGACATCATTTTCATTCACTATTTTTAATTTATGTTGAAAAGTCAGATGTTCAAGTCTTATATTGATAGCGAGTTTTGCGAAGGATCTATTAAAAGAAAATTTGGAAGACATCAATGATTCAGAATATCAATATT
>METF01000159.1:8418-9008 GCA_001771235.1 Candidatus Zhuqueibacterota bacterium RBG_16_48_16 | reverse complement strand
CCGATAGGAACAACTGGTGTCTTGGGTTGCTTCAGCTTTTACCCCGGCAAAAACCTGGGCGCTTATGGCGAAGGCGGCGCCATTCTTACCAACGACCGCGAGCTTTATGAAAAACTGATGATGATCCGCGATCACGGATCGGCCCAAAAATACCATCATGACATCATCGGCCATAATTACCGGCTGGAAGGCATTCAAGGGGCCATACTCGATGTCAAACTGAAGCATCTCCCTAAATGGACTGAAAAACGCCGGGAGAACGCCCGACACTATCGGAAATATTTAGCCGGTGTCGACTCGGTCGCTTTGCCTGCTGAGATGGCCGAGGCAAAACATGTTTATCACCTTTACGTGATTCGCACAGCGCGGCGGGAGGCTATACAGGAATTCCTGAAAGAAAAACAAATATTCACCGGCATTCATTATCCCATCCCCTGTCACCTGCAAAAAGCCTACAGCGAGCTTAGCTACAAAAGGGGAGATTTCCCGGTGACCGAAGAGTATGCCGACCAAATTCTATCGTTGCCCATGTCCGAGCAGCTTGGCGAGGAAGAGATTGCTTACGTGGCGGACATGGTGAAAGAGTTTTT
>METF01000159.1:6348-8387 GCA_001771235.1 Candidatus Zhuqueibacterota bacterium RBG_16_48_16 | reverse complement strand
TTAACTTACTCGTACGATTTCGGACAAATAATTTCTAAATTAAAGGTATCTATTCAGCCACCAAGTCGCAAAGCCACTAAGGAACACAAAAAATCTTTGTGAACCTTTGTGCCTTCGAGTTTTCGTGGCAAAAAAAATTATGATACCTGAATAGTTACAATTAAAGATCAAATATTAAAGTGAGGTTTTCCGAATCCCATTTAAACAATTTGACTTTCGATAGTCGATTTTGTATCTTTTCCGGCTTGAAATCAATGTGCACACATTCATGGGATTAAAAACGCATGAAAGATAAATCGTTCAACGTAATTTCTCTCATATCGGTCATCATCAAGTGGCGCCGGCTTATTGTGATCAATGTCTTTCT
This sequence comes from Candidatus Zhuqueibacterota bacterium RBG_16_48_16, assembly GCA_001771235.1. GTDB lineage: Bacteria > Zhuqueibacterota > Zhuqueibacteria > Residuimicrobiales > Sediminimicrobiaceae > Sediminimicrobium. The sequence goes on along the minus strand of METF01000159.1, from coordinate 8,020 downwards.
CGTTGGTGTTGTTTCACTAGTCATCAGCTTGTCGCTGCCAAAATGGTACGAGGCGAAGGCGATCATTTTACCGCCCCATTCAAAGGGAGGTATGATGTTCGGCATGGGTGGCATCAGCGAAATTGCCAGCTCTTTTCTCTCTCCCGGCGGATTCGAGCTGCCGATGTTGGCCACCCGCTCGGATGTCTATTCGACTATTTTGGAAAGCCAGCGCGTTTCTTATGCGGTCATTAGAAAATTCAATCTGGATAGCTTGTACAGAGCCCAAAATATCGATGTGGCGGTAAAAAAATTAAAGTCTCATCGAATGGTCGAGGTGGGGCGAGACGGCTGCGTGCATGTTTCTTTTGAAGCCAAAAGTGATCCGCAACTGGCGGCGAATGTGACCAATGCCTTTGTTGAAGAGCTGAACAAGATCAATATGGAAACCAGCCAGCAATCAGCCGGCAGCACCCGGGAATTTATTGGACAACGGCTGGCAGAGACCCAGGAGAGCCTGGCAAATGCTGAGGAAACGCTTCGCGATTTTCAGGAACAGAACAAGACGATTTCCATCGAAGACCAGGCAAAAGCCACAATCGAAGGTTCGGCAAAATTGGTTGCCGAGATGATGGCCGCAAAAATACGACTGGGCGTGCTCAGCCGCACCTACGGTCCAACGCACCAGGAGGTTATGGAGCTCGATACAAAAATCAAGCAAATTGGAAAAGTGCTGGATGAAATGAATACAGGCGAAAAGGGAGCTTCAAATTCATTAGGCGGGGCAAGCTCGGAGTATTTGTTGCCATTGAAAAAACTGCCTAACCTTGCCCTGGAATACGGCCGGCTCTTCCGCGAGTTCAAGATTCAGGAAATTTTGTACGAGCTGTTGATTCAACAGTACGAGCAAGCCAAAATTCAGGAAAAAGAGGACACCCCTACGGTTCAGGTGATGCAATACGCCGAGCCGCCCGTGCAAAAAAGCCGGCCTAAAAGAGCGTTGATCGTTCTCATTTCCGTTGCCCTGGCATTTTTTGTCAGCCTGCTGTTTGCCTACTTTCTCGATTACTATAGCCGGGCCAAGGCATCGAACAGTGAGGAATACCAAAGCCTCCGCTTTGTTTTTAGCGAGCTGAAAAAAGACTTTCGAATCCTGCCGTTTATTAAATCCTAAAAATGATGATGCCGTCGAAGCACATAATCGACGCCAGGTTGGTCCCGGGTTTTTTTATCGGCACAAACCTGGTTTTTCTTTGTTATTTTTTTCTGGCTTTCCGTTTCGGATTTATTCTGTCGGGTATCGTTGTTGCCGGTTTATTCGTTGCTGCCTGGCTTGGCTATACGTTCATTAAAAATCCTGCCTATGGCGTTGCACTTATGATCGTCGGCACCTCTCTCGACGTCCTGGGCCGTATAGGCGGAATGCCGGTGACCGTGTTTCATGTAGGCGTCCTGCTGACGCTCATTGCAGCAGGAGTTCAAATATTTCATAAGGGCGACGTGAGACTCGAAGGCACCACTTTCAATCTGCCGTTCGCGTTATTTCTCCTGGTGGTCGCCATATCCTTGCTCTATACGCCAAACATCCAGGGAGGCACGATCCAGTTTCTGCGTATCGTGGTGCTGGTTGTTCTCATGTATGCGATTATCAATGCCATTGACAAGCCGGGCGGCCTTTACCTGAGCATTTTCG
>METF01000159.1:4672-6258 GCA_001771235.1 Candidatus Zhuqueibacterota bacterium RBG_16_48_16 | reverse complement strand
TCTTAAAAGTGTTCGAACGTTATGGCGTCACCTTTGAGAATCCCAATTACCTGGCCGCTTTTCTCATGTTTGCCGTGGTCATGAGCGCTTCGCTGGTTTTAAATTCGCGGCTGCATCTTTTGCTAAAGATGATCCTCATCGCTTCATCGGTCGTTATTTTTGTCGCGCTGATGGGTACTTTTTCACGAGCAGCCTGGCTTGCCACCTGTTTTGCCTTACTGCTGGTTACCCTGTTTTCCAAACATCGTAACGCCATTTTAATAATCGGCTCTGTTGTTGCGATTCTTACAATAGTCGTGATGTGGAATAGCGCCTTTGTTCAAAGTGCTGTTATGCGCGTCAGCTCGGTTGCCGATGCAACAGGAGATCCGTCAAATTCAACACGTATTTTTTTAATCAAAGGTGGCTTGGAAATGTGCGCCGATTCCTATTTTTTGGGCGTCGGTGCCAGGGGTTTTCCAATTGTCTACACCAAAATGTACCGGCCCTCGACACAGCCGCTGTTCGATGTGGTCGAATCGCACACACTGCCCATCGAAATCCTGGCCGAGTTTGGAATAATCGGCTTGCTCTTGTTCGGCGTTGTGGCGTACCGCTATTTTCGCTTTGGCTTTCGATCCATCAGAGAGATGCAGCACGATCTTTTGCGCGCTTGCCAGATCGGCCTGGTGGCAGGAATGGCCGGGTTTTTTGTGAACTCGCTTTTTGGCCCGGGCTCATTGACCGGCAATGTATTATACATTGGCTTTGCGCTGACGTTTGCCACGGAACTTATCGCCAAAAAAACGGCGCCTGCGGAATAATGTTCTCGTCCGCTGTAACTCTTCAGCCCACTAAACACACAAAATAAACGAAATGAAAAAAGGATGGCCATTTGTTCCGGGTCGTACAAGGTCTCCTGAAACACTCATTTGTCTATGCCGTCGCCACCGTCCTCAACCGGGCTGTCAATATCATCCTGCTGCCCGTATACACCCGTTATCTTTCAAAGGCGGATTATGGCGCGCTGGAAATTCTGTTTATTACCTCGACCTTGCTGGTATTGGTTCTGCAACTGGGAATGGGTTCCGCACTTTTTCGTAACCTATTGTACAAAACGGGCGGTCGGCGAAAAGAGATCGTCAGCACGGCGCACTATTTTGTCATCGGCGTCGGTCTTTGCGCTCTCAGCATTGGCTTTATTTTCAGCGACAGGCTCGCAGTTGTGCTTTTTGATTCTGCCGACCTGGCCGGGGCCTTGAGGATTCTTTTCATTGGTGACCTGTTTTTGATTTACCAAGCCATCCCCATGGCCGTTTTACGCATAGACCAGAAATCCGCCAGGTTTGCCATCATTGCCAGCGCCAATTTTATCACGGCGATATCATTAAACCTGTTTTTTATCTATCTCTTGGACGCAGGCATAGAAGGCATTATGCTCGCCAACGCCATCGCTGCAGCTATCTTTGCCCTGGTCTATACCGTTGTTTTGCGGCAAGACCTTGGGTTCTGCTTTTCATGGAGCGAGTTAAAAGACATGCTTGGATTTGGCGCGCCGCTGGTGCCGGCCGTACTTGGCGATATGATCCTCATGCTGTCGGATCGCT
>METF01000159.1:1554-4574 GCA_001771235.1 Candidatus Zhuqueibacterota bacterium RBG_16_48_16 | reverse complement strand
GCCCTGGCTGTCAATTCTTTTCAAATGGCCTGGCCCGCCATGCTGTTTTCCATTGCCAAAGAAAGGGATGCACCCAAGATCTACGCACAGCTTTTCGATTATTATCTAGCCATCCTGCTGTTTATTGCCCTCGCTCTTTCCCTTTTTTCGACGGAGCTGGTTCGGCTGCTGGCCACGAAAAATTTAGCGGAAGGTGCGCAGGTGCTGCCGCTATTGCTCTCGTCTTTTGTATTTTACGGTGTTTACTATTATGGATCGATTGGCATCCAAGTTCATAAGAAAACGTATTGGGCGCCAATCGTTATGTGGATTGCTGCCGGGCTCAATATCGCGATTAACTTTCTTTTAGTACCCAAACAGGGTATGTTAGGGACCAGCCTTGCCAAGCTGATTGCCTATGCCATCTTGGGCGTAACGATTGCTGTGATAGCGTCGAGATTCTATCGAATCCCCTATCACTACAAAAAGATATTCGCAATAGTGGCTCTGGTCGTATCTATGTACTCTTTATCTTTCTTTGCACCGACGAGTCCGCCAGTGAAATTGGTGCTGAACTTTATGCTGTTGGCCGGTTTTCCGTTTATCGTATCGACCCTTATTTTTCATCAGAAAAGCGATATAAATGAAATCAGAAAGAGGCTAGGTGAATGGTCGAGTTTGCGGGCTAAATGAGCATGCTGGTCTCACGCACGTATATTTCACTGTAACGGATATAACATTCTTGCCTTTCCCCAAGAGAAGGGTCACTTGTTAAAACGCCGATAAAAGGGCACAAAAGACTATGCTCTGCTCGACGCGGTTAATGTCCTCTCATCCGAAGATACAAACAAAAGAAACGCCATGGTTTTCCTCGTAAAGTCCAAACTATATTTAAAGCATTTCCTTTGCATTGTCGCCGGATGGATCATTCGGATTGAAATTCTTTTCAACAGGAGCAACAGCCTGCCTGCTTCGCCCCGGAGAATTCTAATAATTTCCTGCACCGGCCTGGGCAACACCATCCTGGCCATGCCGTTCGTTCAGGGTCTGCGCATGCTGTTCGGAGCGACTTCTTTGGATATAATGGTTGCCGATGGCGCCAGCGCAGAGCTGTTAGCTGCCGCAAACCTGTGCCATCATGTCCATCTTTATCCCCCGGCATTAAGGAAGCGTCTGTCGTTGTTCAAAAGGCTGCGCCACAATCGCTATGATCTCGTTTTGCTTTCTTTTCCGACTTTTTCCCTGCTTTTTCAACTGCTCCCCTGGCTGCTCCGCTCCGGGCGGAATGCCTGCCATAATTACCAGCAATTTCTCCCTTTCTTCCGGCACTACCGCTCTCTTTACCAGGCCATCATCGTGGTGGATGAAAAGGCACACGACGTGGAGCAAAACCTCGCCCTTTTAAAAGCATTTGTCGCGGAAGCCCCTCGATTTACCGCATATCCTCGATTGGCTTTTACAGAAGAGCATCTTGAATTTGCCAGGGAGTTTTTTGCTGCAAATGATATTCAACATGGTGTGAAAATAGCCATCCATCCCGGCAGTAAAAAAGGCACAGTGTTCAAACGCTGGCCGGTTGAGAATTATATCGCATTAGCCGGAAGATTGCGGCAACATTTTAAAGCACATATTATTTTTATCATAGGCCCGGATGAACAGGATTTATGCGAAACTGTGACAAAAGATGATTTTGTGGTGTTGCAGTCCAACTCTATTTTAAGCGTGTTGGCCGCAGTTAAAGAGTGTGATATCTTTATATCAAATGATTCCGGCATGATGCATGCCGCCTCGCTACTGGACATTCCGATATTCACTATTTGGGGTGGCACCGATGAAACGCGAAACAGTGCAAGCGCGAGCCGGGTGGTGAACATTATCAATGATCAGGTCTCCTGTCGGCCATGCGTCAAATTCCTGCCCGATGTGACTTGTGATCCGGACGATTGCAGGTGCATCACAGGAATCACGGTTGATACGGTTTTTGCGACAATACAAAAGCATACCGGGCTATGAGCTTCCTTTTTTTGCAGCATAAAAAAACAAATAGAATTGTGCTTTTGCAATTTAGCTGATTTGTTGTATATTTGCTGCCAATGCCCACTTTGGTTGATGACTGTTGATTCGGATAACAGCTCATCCTTCTTCTTTGAGGCGACTATTCGATTCATGAAACGGGATATTTCAGAAAGGAATCTATGCGCGTAAAAAGTCGGGCTGGCGTGTTGGTGTGGGGCTTCGTTGCTGTTCTTCTTCTGAGGTGTTTCAGCGAAAAGATGCCCATCGCTTTGATAGCAGATGTAGATCTAGCCAAATTGCAGCAAATTGATGAAAAGTACCAGGCTGCCCCCAGTGTCTGTTCATGGTATGGAAACAAGAAAGCCGCTTATACCATCGCCTTTGACGATACCAAACCAAACCACTACAAGATTTCGGCAGTAGAACTGGCCAAGCGTAACATGGTGGGTACGTTCAATATAAATACGCAAGGTGTTTATGACTGGAAGCCGTGGCGTTCCTTACATCGCCAGGGACATGAAATTGCTTCCCATTCCTATTCCCATCCGGACTTGACGACGCTGACGGCTATGGAACTGGTTAACGAATTCTATCTCTCCAAAAGGGATATTATGAATAACATCCCGGAAATTCAGGAAGTGACCAGTTTCACCTACCCTTACGGCCTATCCAATGATATAACACGCCAAATTGTGCTGCAATACTATGATTCAGCACGAGGCGCCTCTGGCCTGAATCCAGCAACGATTCAAAGTGAACAGTTTGCCAGGCTTAAAGGCGTTGGTGTCTATCATCCTTTTAATATGGATTCCGTCAATGCCAAAGTGGATGAGGCAATCGAACATAACTTGTGGATCATTGTTTATTTTCATGCAGTGACTTATCGTGAAGAAAATTACACAACCTGTCCTTATGCAGCGTTTATAAACCACCTGGATTTTGTGAAATCACATGAAGACGATTTGTGGATTGCCACCCAGCGCGACGTGGTGAAATACATTAAAACACGGCAAAAAGTTGTTCTT
>METF01000159.1:0-1463 GCA_001771235.1 Candidatus Zhuqueibacterota bacterium RBG_16_48_16 | reverse complement strand
AACGCTGGTATGGAGCGGATGTCCGTTTCTATTCCGGTTCAGCGGGAATCCAGAAACACAACCCCAGGAGTGACGGTGCCTCTATTTTCGATATCACGCCTGGTTCGTCCATGCAGATCTTTGCTTATAGCAAGTAGTACGAATGAAAATACTTGTGCTCACCAGTATTCACCCACCCTATGACGTACGCATTTACCACAAGCAGTTCGTGGCGCTAAAAGAGAAATATCCTCTGGCGAAAATCATTCTGCCCAACCAGGTTGAGGTAGCAAAGAACGATGGCGATTATATCTCCTTTCGCGGATTTTCTCATTTCGGTTCAAGAATATGTAACAATTTCCTCCTCCTTAAAAAAGCGCTGCAATACAAACCAAACCTGATCATATTCCACGATCCTGATCTTTTGCCGTTTATGTTGATTTTTCGGATGATTTTTGCGGCGCCAGTGGTCTATGACATTCACGAAGATTACCCCGGCTATTTTAAGCAGAATAAAAAGATTCCGCCGGTGCTTCGGGATTTCACAGCCTGGTTTTACAGGTTGTTAGAAAAGGCGGCGAAACATCGGTTGGACCACCTGATCTATGCCGATCATCTGACGGCCTGGCACTATAACAGGCCCGGCAAAAAGATTTCCGTCATCTATAATTTTCCGCTTTTGCTGCCTGTCTCGTCAAGCGGCAGAAAGAATATCGATGTCATTTTCCAGGGATCGATGCATGCGACGATTCATAGCCGCTTGCTGGATATAGCACGACAACTCGATCAAATAATTTCATTCCCATTGATATTCACGGTCATTGCCCGCAAGCCCGATGAGCAGATCGAGGCGGACATAAAGCGCACTGCGGCAGAATTGAAAAATGTCAGGATGCACTTTGAAAAGAATCTTTCTCTCATGCAGGTGCAGGAATACATCAGCAGGTCAAAGATCGGGATTACTCCCTGGCCGTTTACGGAAAAATTTTCAAAAAACATCGCGACAAAAATATTTGAATATTTGAATCACGGCATTCCGCAGGTAGCCAGCAATACGACCGCGAATTACGAATTTCTGCAACAGACGCGCAGCGGCTTTGTGGTTGATGAAGCGAATTATGCCGGGGATTTCGCCGCCAGGATTTTAGAAATTTTGCAGGATTACGAACATTACGCCCAACTGGCTGCTGCCGACAGGGAAAAGTTTTTAAAGCATTGGAACTGGGATCATTCCGAAAAACCAAAGTTTATGGCCATCATAGATGAGCTTTTAGCAGGGGAAAAGAGATGATCGCCATGCAATTTAATCCGCTGAGAACGTCCATATAAAGTCGTTGAATGATAAATTTCGAGTCTGTATATTCCCTTTGTTTTTCAAACAATGGTAAAACATTTGTAAGGAGAAGCCCATGAACGTTGCGGTGATCGGGTTGGGATACTGGGGGCCAAATCTTGTTCGAAATCTGTACGAAATTCGGATGTGC
>METF01000158.1:818-14118 GCA_001771235.1 Candidatus Zhuqueibacterota bacterium RBG_16_48_16 | reverse complement strand
TGTTCAGGCAAAGGCCGATGTTGTTGATGTCGTGCACGATCAGCCGTACCGCCGGTTTGCCCGGATCGAATTTGTCGCCGCCGGGCATATAGCGTTTGGTCTCGTCAACAGTCGGGTCCTCTTCTCCGCCGTTGCAGACGATGACGATCTCGATATTCCGCACCGTCTGGCTTTGCACCGATGCAATGGCCGGGCCGATGAATTCCGGCCGGCGGTAAACCGGGATGACCACCGAAGCGATACATTGCTCGAATTGTTTCTCTTCTTCCGGCGTATAAACCACGCGTTGAAAATGTCGGCCAGGTTCAAGGTAAGCATCGATGCGTTTCAAGTGTTCGGTCAAAATCAGCTCGTTCTCGGAGGCGATTTTGGCACCCACCTTCAGGTAGGCAAAGACATCCAGCCCTTTGGCCGCTGCGCGCACCAGGTAGGGCGCCCCATTTGACCGGTTGGAAATGTGAACAATCTCGCCTTGTTCAGATGCTTTGAGACGCAAGTCGTAAAGCGGATTGTTACGAAATCTGCCGTCCGCATAGCCGACGGACTGCAAAAATTTATGCGAGAAAAGCAGGCAATAGCCCATGTCAAAAGTCTCACACAAGCGGCCCGAGTGATGCTCCAGGAGCTTCCGCTCGATAAGCCGATTCCCATCGAGCAGGTCGTAATCGCCATAAAGCAGCGCCGCGTGTCCATGCCGCTCCATCGCCATCCGGTAGAGCAACAGCGCAGATCCCCTGAATTCGATGGCGTTCGACCGGTTATTGCAATGCAAAATGTGCTCGCCTCGTGCCTGGTTCAATGCGGCGTTCAAAGCCCCGGCTTGCGAGTCAGATGCCGTATGAACGAGCTTGAGGGTATCCGTGCTTTTCGTTTCGGTAACCCGGGCATTGTCGCCATAAATGATAATCTCGAACTCGCCAAAAGATTGGCGCGTCAAAGTCGATAACATCCTGTCAAAGTCGTCTGGGGAGTAGGGCATTTCTCCAGGCGCTTGTAACAGGACGGAGATTTGCGGTTCAGGCATTGTGGTTCTCCATTTATCGGGATAATTAACAATCCCCGTTTTGGCGAGGATATAGCACGTCTTGTTCAGCGGCCTTTTTCGGCAAAGGCTAACTAAACAGAAAAATGGAGAAATTCAAGAGAAATTTCATGGAAAAGGTCTGTGTTATTTTTACCAAATAAGGCTGCTATTTTGCCACAGCAGCCTGATTCTTTATCTTCCGGTTGGCGGAGGAAGAATCTTTGTGAACCTTAGTGTTTTTGGGACTTTGTGGCGGAACCTCTTTATACTCGCCGCAAAGGAAATAGATGGCGATGAAAAAAATACACAACCTCTCAACCCGACGCACGGACAGGGCCGAACCCGTTCGATTTAACAAAGAACTGGATAACCTGCGCAAACCCATAGCCGGCGACGTGCCGATTGCGGCAATTATTGACAATAAAGTCAAAGAGGGGGAATTGTACGAAAAACACCCTGACAAGGTGGTGGTCTGCTACGCCTGCGGCCATCGCTGTAAAATATACCCCGGCATCCGCGGAATCTGCCAGGTTCGTTTCAACCTGAGTGGGACGCTTTATGTGCCCTGGGGCTATGTCGGAGCGCTGCAGAGCGATCCGACGGAAAAGAAGCCGTTTTTCCACATCTACCCCGGCTCGGATACATTGACCTTTGGCATGCATGGCTGCGACCTGCACTGCTCCTATTGCCAAAACTGGGATATTTCCCAGACTCTGAGGGACGCTCATGCCGGTAGAACAGCGGAGCAGGTGACGCCCGGCCAATTGGTGCGGATCGCGCAAAAAAGCGGCTCAAAATGTGTGGCCAGCTCTTATAACGAGCCGCTGATCACGTCCGAATGGGCGATGGCGGTTTTTAAAGCAGCAAAAAAGGCGGGTTTTACCTGCATGTACATTTCCAACGGCAATGCCACGCGCGAGGTGCTGGAATACATCCGGCCATACACCGACGGCTATAAAATCGACCTCAAGACCATGAACGATAAGAGTTACCGCAAGCTGGGGACGGTGCTCGACCGGGTTCTCGACGGGATTCGCATGGTGCATGAAATGGGATTCTGGCAGGAGATTGTCACCCTCATCATTCCCGGCTTTAACGACTCGGAGGACGAATTGCGCGACGCCGCCAGGTTCATCGCGTCCATTTCAGCGGACATCCCCTGGCATGTAACGGCTTTTCACAAAGACTATAAAATGACGGATGCCGCCAACACCCAGGCGAGCACATTGATCCGGGCGGCTGAAATTGGCAAAGAGGAAGGATTGCATTACGTCTACGCCGGCAACTTGCCGGGCATGGTTGGGCCTCATGAAAACACTTATTGCCCCAATTGCCAGGCGGCGGTGATCGAGCGCATCGGCTATGTCATCCTGGATTATCATCTCGAGGCCGATGGCACCTGCCCGTTTTGCCGAAAAGCCAAAATCCCGGGCATCTGGCCCAAGTCAGGGGATGAGGTGCGGATTGGTTCTGAGGCGGATCTCTATTTCAGGCGGCCCAGGATGGTGGCGGTTTGAGAATTGATTGCAGGCGTAGGCGGCCAGAGGCTCGATACCACTTGTTGTTCAGACCAAACCTTGAAAGAGCCCTGAACTGGTTTGGGAGTTGACAACTCTCACGTGTTCAACGCAGCGCTAGGCCAGAGTAAATATGGTTCCAGGTGAATACGTAATCGTGTTATTTTTTTGTTTATGGATATTTGACTGAACGTTGTTGGACCTATAATCAAGCGCAAAATAAGTTGAATAGCTTATATTTTATTTTATATTATAGGCGTGGTAACAATTTCTTGTTACTACATCCATCAAGGAACGTTGTCAAGAATTGCACGTTGTAAGGAGTAAAAACACGATGGCTACAGCAGACCAGGTCAGCCAGCAAATAAGTCAACTTCCTGAAGCATTTCAAAAGGAAGCGTTGGATTTTATCGAATTTCTCACAAAGAAAGCCAAACAAGAGAATTCAAGAGAAGAGGACTTGGAGTGGTTCAATTTATCAGTGACTTCAGCAACGCGTGATGTGGAGGACGGCGACGGTCCGGTTTATGACGAATCTGACCTAAAGGAAAAATGGGGGTGAAAAAAGCTGGTCAAATAGTTCTTTTTGAATTTCCACAAACTGACTTCACCTCCACGAAACTTCGTCCTGTTCTTTTGATTGGTCGATTGCCAGGCGACTATGATGACTGGTTAATATGTATGATTTCTACCAAAAAACATCAGTATATTGAAGGCCTTGATGAAATCATAACAGAAGAATCCCCAGATTTTGCTAAATCGGGCCTAAAAGCTGAAAGTGTTATCCGAGCTACCAGAATTGCAGTCGTTTCTGGCGAAATCTTAGTTGGCACAATCGGAGAGATTTCTCAAGAACGACTGACACAAATCAGGAAGAATTTAGCAGAGTGGATCAAGTCTGCGTAGCAAGCTACAATGTTCGCTAAATAAAATGAGTGAAGATTTAAATTTATTTGTTCTCTGCGGTGCCTACTCCTTCTCCTCCTCAAACCCAACCAAATCCTTATAAGCATAGGCAATAGCGGCATAGCATAGCGGCGTGGTAATGAGCAAGCCGACCACACAGGCCAGTGCCCCGGCGATGGAGATGATCGACAGCAGCAGGACAAAAATGGACATTTCAAAAACGTGTTTCGCTACCAGTTTGCGGCTGGCTTCCATGGCCTGCCAAAAATCCAGTTTTTTGTCAAAAATGTATAGCGGCGTAAACATATAAAGCGCCAGCACCACGAACCCCGGAATGATGCACAAGGCAAAGCCAATCGCCACAAAGATGCAGATCAGGATATTGGAAATGACCGCGGCGGCGAAGAAATTAAAGCCTTTGCCGAGGTCTCCCAATTGCGTTTCTTTGCCGTGCAGTTTTCGATACAATATGTAAAAAAAGCCGACCGTCAGCGGTCCCAAAACAATGAACTGGCCGATGGCCGTCCCGGAAAGAATGGCGATGATGAGAATATAAACCAGCGCTACCAAAAGATAAAGTCCGATGTCTTCGAAAATGAGCCGCCAGCCTTCGCTCAGCCATTTCCCCATGTTGACATTTTTATTGCCCTGTTGTTGATCCTGAACTGTCACTTTTGTCGTAGCCATAAAGACAATCTCCTCTCTTTCATTGTGTCAGTTTTCCAATGTGCGACGCACTTGCCCGAAATAGACCAAAGTCGAATGACTTTTTTTGGAATGAATATTTCTCTCAATTGTAAAAAGTTCATAAAGTGCGTCGCACATTTTCGCGATTTTATGAATAGATCAGGTCAGGTTTTTATTCGAAAAATTCAAAAACCTGTAACAAATATAGGTAATTTTCCCGGCACAGGCAACGGAAAGGTTGACCAGCCGGAAGCACATAACCAGAAACCAGTAACAAGCAACCAGCAGCCAGACACCAGCCGCCATCTTTTCTCTCTATTCCAGACTGATTGTAATCCCCCAATCAGCCGGATTTCCGGGTGGCGTCGCATTCCATTCCGCAAAACTGTGGCTGCCGTCGCTGCTGTAAAAAACCTCATAAGTGCCGGCATCCAGCTCTATCGTTTCATTTACGAGGCGGTTTTTTCTTGCTCCTCCGGCGTGCGAGGTGTTTTCGTAGTGCATCTCCCAGATGACCTCGCCATCCCGGTCTTCGATCCAGCCGTAATCGTACATCTCGTCCCGGTCGCCTTCCCCGAGGGCAAAGACACGAACGGCGCGAGCTTCTTTCAGCGTGAAGGTCTTGTGCAGATGCTCATCGTCACCCACTTTTGTGATTTTGGCCAGAATGGAAGGATCGTCTTCCTCAGTATAGGGCTGAACAACGTCGGACGACAGCGTGGAATCGGCCAGCCAGAGCGTGATGCCCCAGCGTTCCGGGTCGATGGGCGGGCCGGCATTCCATTCGTCGTAAGAATGCGAATCATCCGTGATATAATAAACCATGTAATTCCCGGCGGGCAGCTCGATGACCTGGTCGGCGACCCTGTTCTTGTTGCCGCCGCCGGCATGCGTGCTGTTCTCTTCCGTCATTTTCCAGACGACTTCTTTTGTACCTGCGTTTTCAATCCATCCGTAATCGACAAACTCCCTGTTGGAATGCGGCTGCTCGCCGAGAGCATAGACCCTGAATTTCGTGTTTTGAGCTAATGTAAATCCCGCGCTCACAAATTCTTCGTCACCCACACCTGTCAGGTTGACAACAGCTTCCGGCTCCGATTCCTCATAAGGTGTAATTTCAACGTCCTGAAAATCCCCGGATTGCACCCACAGGGTGATGCCCCAATGGCGCAGATCGTAGGGCGGCATTTGATTGAATTCTTCAAACGAATGAGAATCGTCGGTGATAAAGTGAACGACATAATTCCCCGGTTTTAATGTGAGGGTCTCATCGAATAACCGGTTTTTTGCCGAGCCGCCGGCGTTTTCACTTTTTCTGATATCCGCCTGCCATACCTGCTGGCGCGTATCCGCATCGATTATCCAGCCATAGTCGTACATCTCGCGGCTTTTCGTCCTGCCTTCGCATACGGAGTAAACCCGGACGGCAATTTCTTTATTGACAGAAAAACCGGCTTTTACGTGTTCGTCATTCTCGACTTCGGTGAGCCGGACGATTTCATTGGTTCCGCCTTCCGCATCGAACGGCGCATAAAGGTCGGTTTTGTCTTTTGGCAGGTAGATGGATATGCCCCAATCTTTATCAAAACGGCTTTTATAGTTAAAGCCCCTGAATATGCCGTCAATGACATCCGACAGACCTTCGATATGTATGTCTGTTATATGGTTGGTGGAAAAATATGCTTCGTAGCGTCCACGCGGCAGATTCAATTCGTCATAAAAACGCCGCTTGCCTTTACGACCGCTTTTTTTACTGTTATCCTCTGTCATTTCCCAGACCAGGCGCCTGGAGTCCGAATCCAAAATCCATGCCCTGGCAATCCAATCGTCATTATAAAAAGTGCCCGTCGCGTCGACCAGCACATCGACCCGATCCTTCAATTCGAACGAAAAAGAGGTCCACGAGCTCTCCTCCTCGGCAGCCATGTCGACAAAGGGATCGGCGCTCCAGGAATCGCTGAAACATGGCGAAATGGCTGTACAAAGAAGGACAATAATTGAAACAGAAAATTTAGAGGGAAACATATCAGGCTCCTGTAAAGCTCTCGCACCTATTCAACCTCGATGCCCAGCTCTCCTATTCCGGTAGAAATGGTGAGGTAAAGCGATTCTTTGGTCTCTTTATAGTTTTTGGAAAAGTAATACTTGCCTTTTTTATCGAACCAATTGGGGTAGGACACATTTGACAGGAACAGAAATTTTGACACTTTCATTTTTACCCCCAGCTCTTTTGGCAGGACAATTCTGGTTTCACCGATGTCCAGATCTATATGAACCATGGCGCGCCGGATTTTTTCGCCCAAAAAGTCGATGCTGACTTCGCCGATTCCGCTGTTTATATCCGCTTCGCTGAAATTGGCATTGCCGAGCCGAGACAGCGTCAGCTCTCCGACCTTGCAGTTGACATCCAGTGTTTCCAGCTCCGATTTGTTTGGCTGGTCGAAATCGACATTCACCTCGCCCGCAAGGTTGCGCAGCTCAAAGTTGCGTAAATGGATGCCTCCCAGTTGCAGCTTCATCTCACCCGCCTTGACATCTGCATCGAGATCGATTTGCGGTGCCAACGGTAATTCCACGACCACCTTGACAAAATTCTCATCATCACCTTTGTTCACGATGGACCACTTCTCATGATCGACGGATATTTTCAGCTCATTGGTTCGCTCGTTGAATTGTACATCAGCATTCGACTTGTTGGGATTATATTCCAGCCATACATGGCAGTCGGTATCGGATTCACTCCGTTTCACCTGAACCTGCCCTCCATCGACGTCGATCTCCACTGTGAGGCGCGGGCCGGTGATGTGATATGTTTCGTCGATGTTCATTCTTTCTCTTGCCAAAGCCAGTCCGGCGATGAGCAAAATGGATATCAGGACAGAAAAGCGGATATGTCTCATTTTTATTCCTCCATAACAACTCGTTCAGTACAGTGCTGTCTACGGAGAAACGATGAAAAAGTTAGCAGAAAATTCGCCTCACGAATTTGTAGTAAAAAGCGGCCAAGGCAGCGGTTTTCACCGATGACCGTTGGCCGCCAGGAGGTAAAGTAGATGGGGCTATTGATGCTTGAAATTTCTTTTAAAATGGTCTGCTCAGTCGAACGGTGACCACGAGGTCCCGGCTCATTCCGTCTATTCTCTTGGCAAAGTTTACGCGGAAATCACCGTCTTCCGTGGCTAAAGCAATGCCGGCGCTTGAATGGAGAGAATCCAGCGTCAAATTGTCAAACGATCCGTTGGCAAACAGGGCCGGTGTTTTATAGGAGCGATAATCCGGGCGCAGAAACATCAGGTCTTCCGCTTTGTAATCATTTTCAAACCAGGCATAGCCGGCATCCAGGAACAATATGATGTCAAATCCATCCAGAATAAACCAGTCGCCGTCTCTTGTCCTCAGCCGGTACTCCGCATTCGCCAGCAAGAAATGGTCGCCGGTCAATTCTTTAAAACGGGAGCCGCGAATGGTCGATAGGCCGCCCAGGTCGAACCAGTACATGGGCGGCAATATGCCGGAGGAGGTGCCGGCCCGCAGCCGGAGGTCCAGGTTTTCATCCCAACCCAGGGGCTGGTAACGGCGGACGTCCAGTATAAACCGCTCGAAATCCAGATCGCTTGCCAATTCAAATCCGCTTCTCTCGTAAAAAGCCTTCACATACCAGCCGCGCGTCGGGTCTTCCCGGTCGTTGCGGTTGTCGAGTGTCATTGTGCCCGCCAGGGTTTGAAGCTCCAGGCGGCTTCCTAAAAATCCCTGGTTATTTTCACCGGCTGCGGGAAAGTACGGGATCGCCAGCGGATTCTCTCTAAAGTCTTTTCCTTTGCCAAAGACCGACCAGTTGGTCTTTTTTTCTAAATTATGAAACTTGTCGTTCCTGTATTCGCCCTTAAGCGATAGATAAGGATTCAATTGCTGTTTGGCAAATATACTATATCCCTCTTTTCCGTAATAGTCACGGAAATCTTCTTTTATCAACAACGCCGCAAGGAGGTTCTCATCGTCGTTTATGATCCAACGGTCTTCGGTTTCGGTCAGGTCATGAAATTCGATGCCGAGAGAAAATGGGAACTCTTCGAATATCCATCTTTCCAGCCCGATTTGATATTGAGTTCTCTTGCTCGAAAATGAGTAACCCAGCTTGCCGATGATGGCAAAATTGTGGCGATTGCGGTTCCACCAGCGCTGGGAGGGCAGGCGATAACCCAGGGTGATGCCGTCGACCCGGTTGTAATCGAACCAGAACGGCTCGTGATTTTTTTCAAAATCTTCACGGCCATAATCGACTTTTCGGTGCTTCTGCCTTTCCTGACGCCGTTCGATTCTTTCATCCTCGTCGCGAGAAGTCGCGGTTGAATTTCCATAGCTCTCTTCGACGACATCGCCGCTGATGTAGGCGCCTTTTTCTGTCCAGATCTTGCCTTCGATGGCAATGACGTCTCCATCGACAGTCGCGTTGGAATCCAGCTCGGCGTCGCCGAACAGAACCAGCACGTCTCCATCCACCTCGCCCTCGATTACAATCGTGCCCTTGACCACGACGATATCATCGGACACCAGGTCGTTCTTATCGATCTTGTAGTCACCCTTCACGTAGTGTGGCCGTGCGTCCGGGCCGAGATATTTTTCAATAGCTTCACGAGCGAGCTTTTGCTCCTCCTGGCTGAGCTCACGGAGATAATCATCGCTGCTTTTTCCGTAGGCGTTCGAGTAGAGCAAAACGCCGACGATACAGATGACGATGAATGTCAGCAATAAGAGCAAAAGCGTCTGTTTAATGATCGGGTTTATCATGATTGTCCTTCCTCCGTTTTGCCGGGAGGTAAGGCAAGCGGTGTGCCAGGAAAGGAGCTGAAGAGATGGTTTTCTTTTATGTTTTTTGATGGGGATAAAGCTATTATTTTCAAAAAACTAAAAATGTACTGCTGACGGGTAAAACGATCTGGCAGGTGGCCTTGGATGGGCAACAACGACGATGTGGGATTTTTACTCAGTGTAAAATAGCAACAGGTGTGGGATAATTACACGCCACGACTGCTGCGAAGGTGATGCAGTAATTCCTGCATGTCCTGCGGCAAGGGTGAGTCGAAGGTCATCTCTTCTTGTGATACCGGGTGGATGAAGGACAATGTTTTTGCGTGCAGCATCTGCCGGTTGAATTTTTTAAAGAGCCGCGACACAAATGCTGTTCTCTCCTGATTCAAGCCCGCCAACTGCCTGCCGCGACCGCCATAAGTAGAGTCGGAAAAAACCGGGTGGCCCAGGGACGACAGGTGAACCCGGATCTGGTGGGTGCGGCCGGTCTCTAGTTTTAATTCGATGTAGCTCATCAGCGACAGCTCTTCAAGGACTTTGTAGTTTGTCGCCGCGTATTTGCCGTCCTCGTGGATCACCATTTTCGTGCGTTCTTTGGGATGCCTGGCCAGCGGCGCTTCGATCCGGCCCGTCGGTTTCCTGAATCGCCCCCAGACGACGGCGTGATAGACGCGCTTGATCTTTCGTTCGGCAAGCTGGCGCGCCAGGTGGACGTGGGTGAGGTCGTCTTTTGCCACCACCAACAGCCCGGAGGTATCTTTATCGAGCCGGTGCACTAGTCCCGGCCTGGTATTGCCGCCAACCCCGGAGAGTATCTGGCTGTGGTGCAGCAGGGCATTGACCAGTGTGCCGGTCATGTTGCCGTAGGCGGGATGGACCACCAAACCGGCGGGCTTGTTTACAACGATAAGATGGTCATCTTCATAAACGATGTCCAGCGGGATATTTTCGGGCAAAAGGTCGTGCGGCAGGGCCGGCGGGAACACAACGGTGATGATCTCGCCTGGCCTGACGATATGATTCGCTTTCACCGCCTTGCCGTCGATGGAAACGCTGTGCTCGTCGATCAGCTTTTTGATTTTCGAGCGGGTGACCGAAGGCAGCTTGCCGGCGAGGAATTTGTCTATCCTTTCCTTTTCCTTATGCGCCGGAACGGTGATCTCTAGGCTATTTTCCAAAGTTACTGTCATTCGTCTATGGTTTTAATAAAATTTCTGTATGATACTCTGCAATATTTCTGGTGAGACGTGAAAAGTCAAACGTGAAATGAAAAACTTAAAAAACGGCACTTCCCGTTTCACTCTTCACTTTTGACGTTTCACTTGCGCTTTAGCGCATTAGGAATATTGCAGGCTAGGATTTATCAAGACGAGAGATCGTCCTTATAATCGCTTTTATATTTTGATTCCTTTTTCCTCAACCGTTCTGCTTTCTGCCTGTGATCAACGCTCTTTTGATTCACCATCCGTTCGACCGTCTGAATCTCATTCTTCATCTTGAGGTAATTTTGCAGCCGCACCGGCTCCAGCCGCCCTTCATCCACGCTTTTCCTCACCGCGCAAAAGGGCTCGTTCCGGTGTTGGCAATCGCTGAAACGACATTCATGTGCCAGCGCCTCGATGTCGTCGAAGGTGTCGGCTACACCTTCGTCGCCGCTCCATAACTGGATTTCCCGCATGCCGGGCGTGTCCATGACGATGGCGCCGTTGGCCAGGAGAAAAAGCTCTCTGTGCGAGGTCGTGTGCCGGCCGCGGTAATCATCGCCGCTGGTCTCTTCGACCTTTTGCCGCTCTTCGCCGAGCAGCTTGTTGATGATGGTCGACTTGCCCGTTCCCGAAGAGCCGATCAGCGCCAGCGTTTTACCCGGCGCCAGGTAGGGGGACAAGCCGTCCAGCCCCTGATCGTATTTCGCGCTCATCAGCAGAATGGGTGTGTCCAGCGCGACTTTTTTGACCTCCCGCAGAATGTCATCCAGCTTATCGCTTAAATCCGATTTATTGAGGACGAGCACCTTTTCAGCCCCGCTCTTGTTGGCCAGAAGAAAATAGCGTTCGATCCGGCGCAGGTTGAAATCCTGATCCAGGCCCGAGACGATAAAAATCGTATCGACATTGGCGGCGATGACCTGTTCTTCCGAACGCACTCCTGCCTCTTTGCGGGAGATTTTTGTCTTGCGCGGCAATACCTGTTGAATGATCGCCACTTCACTCCCGCCGCGAACTCCGATGCCGACCCAATCACCGACCACGGGCCGCTCCGCTCTGCTCCTGTACTTGTGGATAAACCGGCCGCTCAATTCTCCCCAAATCTCGCCTTGCGACGAATAGAGCCGGTACCTGTTTTTATGCTCAAGCAAAACTCGGGCAATGGCTCCTCCCTTTGTTAGATGCTTTTCCGCATCTGCGGTGTAAAAGCTGTTCCAGCCGTAAAGCTCGAGTTTTAAGAAATCGTTATGGTTCAATCGTCCTCGTTCAAGTTGAAAAATGGTTCGCGTAAATGGGACTAACAGTGTTGTTGTTGGTATCTGGTATCTGGCGTCTGGTTGCTGGTGTTGATAAAAATCAGGCGTTACAAAGCGAGCTGGTGAAACGTGAAAAGTCAAACGTGAGACGAACAACATTGAAAACAATTTTTTCCGATTGAACGTAATGAGGTATTTTCAATTCGGTAAAAGTATCCCTGACCAGATCGATTTCCCAGAGGAGGGCGGATTTATAGATTGGGATGTGTTCCATGTATCGAGCCAAGCTTGGGGGACTTTTATCCCACAATCTTTGAGCCAATCGAAATTATGAGAAAAATATAAAACTCGACTCTGCGGCAAGCTCTATCGCCAGCATTTTTTGATTTGGTTTTTCATTCGGCCATCCGGTTATGACAGCGTGGTTCATGGGAGGTGCATTATTTGCAACCTCAAGTTTCTGCCCGCGGACATGGAGAGTTAGAATATCAGCTCGTCCACAAAGTGTTGCGTTTATTCTATTTTGAGTTGCTGTTTGGCCACATTTCCAGAGATCTTCGATTGATAATCCAGTATGCAAAAAAACTGACAGTTCAAGTGTGCGTGGATGAGGCATGAAAGCATCTGGCTTCACCGTATTGTCGTTTCGAAGCCAACTACGAAAGACAATGAATCGTGCTAATAATTCGTCATTATTAATTTTGATTGGATGCGATACCCCCTTGATCATACCTGCAAAACCCGCTGAATCAAATTGAAAATTATCTTGGGTGTCTCGCCAAGGTATACTTCGGTACCATAAGAGCGGTTGGGTCCGAGAAGTGCGGCATAATGTAATTCTCCCTCAGGACTGATGCTAACAGAAAGGATTTGCCGGGGTGATTTGTACCACTCTAGTGTGATGTGCCCATCCGGTTCGGCACTTAACGAGGGCACCGGAATACTGGATGCTAAGGTCTCAAGGAATGAATAGGCATAACTATATGCTTCCTCGCCAACCTGTAAAGCAGAAAATCCGTCCCAACCCGGTTGTAGAGTTCTACGACGAATCTCATCGAGACTTGGTAATGCTGACTTAAGTACTGAAGAATTCGTTTCCATATCAAGCAAGCGCTGATAGGGTTCCCATAGTCTCTTCCGTGTGAAAAGGGCGCTTTCACTAAATCCTGAAGTACCGTTAATACCGCAGCTTAGCATGGCATTTGGCGTTAATTCTGGAATCATCTTAATTGTTCCTGCAATTGTTTTGTAATGGTACCAAAAAAGACCTTGTTTTTCAGCCAATCCATTTCCTGAAGCCGTGAATTTATTTCTTCATCTTTTGGTGCAAATGGAGCGACTGCATAAACATCAATATCAAGGATAAGCGCAGCTTCATTTGTTCCTTGAGTTCCAGCGGGCTGTATCGTTTTTATGATATTCATTGCGTATTTGTTTCCAGGGACAGCAAGAATTTCGTGATGAAGAAAGCCCTCTGGGTTCATATTGAATCCTTCAACTCCAATTGAGAATCTGCGAAAATAATTATTAATTCGGACATGTTTTTTTTTTGTAAAGTCATTTGGCAAAGGAATTCGATTTATAAAACGAACACCTAATCGTTGAACATCAAGAGGCGATGTGAGAGTTCGATGAAGTGACCACAAACGTAATGCTTCGTTCTTGAATGTTTTCCAATCTGGATAGGGTGCCAATCTGCTGAAGGAAAATAACTGTTTTTGAAATTTTACAATTTGTTTTCGATCCGGCGATGTAAAGGTCAGGCCTTGCCACCCGAGATCTTGCATGGCTACCCTTGATTGCTGGCCAGGGCCGAATTGGACTTGATGCATTTGACTGTATTCAGCTCTTGCATTTGGATAATCTGATAATTGCAGCTCGAGTTTTTCGCGCATC
>METF01000158.1:0-763 GCA_001771235.1 Candidatus Zhuqueibacterota bacterium RBG_16_48_16 | reverse complement strand
TAATTGGTGCTCTAGAGAGATGCGGGAAATCTTCCGCTGTATTGATGTTTATTTTTTTTGATTTCATAATCAACAAAATATAATAAAACTCCGATTAGGATGAAACAATTAAATCTTCAAGCTTTTTCCCGGGATGCGCACTTGCCCTGTCATCAGTTCGTAGGGGGTATTCTATCCTGCCATCTTTGTAAAGTTGGATAGCCATTAAATGAGCTTTTTGGCTTTCAGCCTTTTTTTAAGAGGTGTGGGTTTAGCGGATTTTCTCATTTGATCGACATGCTGCAACTGGCTTTCGATCTCCTTATCCAACTCTTCCTGATTGTCCGCCTAATATGCAAGAGCGGAATACACCTGACCGAGGGTAAGGTGGGGATGTTGATATTGCAGCTCTTCCGGACTCCAACCATAGGCCATTTTATCAAGTACAAGCTCAATTACTTTGATTTTCTTCTTTGCTTTTAAAGGGATTTATAACCTCCAAGAAATCAAATTCCTCAAAATCCCCTGTTGATATGAACTTCTTACCCCAGACTGAATTTGCGGACTTTGAAATGCCGAAACGTTGCCTCGCCCGTTTCGGACGTCAAGTCACTTTTTAGAGATTGAAGGATGAGCTCGATTATCTTGAGACGTTCTTCAACGGGAGCATTTTTGAGTTCATTCACAGTCTTGGAATCAATCATGTCAAGTCCTCATTTCAGTTATTTAGGTTTTGATAGTCGCTGTTTTTGCGAGTCAAGTATGATATGCTCGTAACTCGTTT
>METF01000157.1:18172-18398 GCA_001771235.1 Candidatus Zhuqueibacterota bacterium RBG_16_48_16 | reverse complement strand
TGAAAATCTCACGAAAGAAACTCAACAGCCTGAATCAGAAGTTATTTCTATGGCATTTCAAACAGGTATCAAACAGCTTTGGCGGGAACATATTTTAGGTCAATATCTTCGTGGTAATATTTCTCGAGATGAAGCTATTGAATCTGCAGGAATCGATTGGGTAGAATTAGCTGAACGTCAACATGAAGCGACAATGGAGGACTTGGCTTGGGCTCTAAAAAAATAA
>METF01000157.1:17336-18007 GCA_001771235.1 Candidatus Zhuqueibacterota bacterium RBG_16_48_16 | reverse complement strand
GTTTTCAAGGTGGACTTTTAGTGCTGCATTTCACAATTAGTTGTCAGGTTGTGGATGTTTGTAGTTCAGCCTTTAGGCTGGTTAGCAAGCTAAAGCTTGAACTACGAACTAATACTACATGAAATTATGAAATGATACACTAAGATTAAAAGTGCTGTTAAAATAAATCACCACGTTACCTTGTAATTGGTTACATTATTTATGTCCAGACTCCTGATCGTGTTAGGCAGCATCGTTGTCCTCGTTAGCTGCGGCTCTCCGCAATACCCCATCGCGGTTTTTTCCGGCTCTTTTCGGGTGGCCGTCGTTGTTGACATTGGGAAGCATAACTCCATTGATGAAATCTTGTCGTCAAACACCGGCGCAACGGGTCGCCTGAGCGAACAAGACATTGCCGTCAGAACCAGGGCTTTGGCGGCGCGCGAGCTGCAAAAGTATTTGAATCGTATGGTCGGTTCGCCATCGACCGTGCCAATTATCACCGGCACGCAAGAAATAAACGCCACGCCGTTATTTGTCGACCGGTTTCCGCGGCATCCGCAATTTCATCGCTATGAGAATCAATTTAACCGGCGATGGAAAAAGACGAAATCAAAAAATCCCCAGGGATTTCGCATCGATACTTTTTCCGATGAGAACAGCGGTTGCATCGTCATCAGCGGCAGAACCTC
>METF01000157.1:16087-17225 GCA_001771235.1 Candidatus Zhuqueibacterota bacterium RBG_16_48_16 | reverse complement strand
AATCGTATTAAAGCCCACCTCTTATTATGCCGAGCCGAGGTTCGCTGTCCGGGGCTTTTGGATGGATCCCGCCTGGTTCCCCAGAGAGGGTGATGCCGCAGCCGGACATACTCTGGAATTCATAGAATGGATGGGCAGAAACGGCATGAATCTCTTTCCGGTCATCGATGAATTTACCGATGATCTCAGACTGAGAGGCATCGAGCAATTTGCCCAGGCACAAGACCCGTTTGCCGAGCTCGTACAGCCGGATTCCACTTATCCTTATTCTATGGCCCAATATGACCAACACCTGGAATACCCTGCCGATCCCTATCAAAGAAGCACCCATTTTAAGGGAGACGTTGACAACGACGGCAGGATAGCCTATGCCGAAGCGCATCCGGAATGGTTCGGGGCCAAGGGCAAGTTGGATGAGACCATCCCTGCCGGGGGTATTCGCTATTGCCTTTCCCAGGCAGATTTTCTCGATGAGCTTTGCCGCTCTTTGTCCGAGGCGTTCACCTCCGGAAAATGGCAGAATGCCACAATTTTTGTCTTTGGTCCCTTGTCGCCGGAAATGTTATGCGACTGCCCTGACTGCCGCGACATAGGAAATTACCTGGAAAAGGTGCTCTTCCTGGAGTATGGATTGCACTCCAGGCTGATTGACACCGCAAAGGATGGAACAACTTTGCGAGATATTCAGGTATGGGCGCAGGTTGCGGCAGAACGATTGATCGTGCCCGGAAAAAACAAGGCCGGGACGTCCGCAAAAGATGGGTCGGTAATTGTGATATTGCCGCGCACGCGCTGTTTGAACCATGCGCTAAACGACAGGAATTGCACCGAAGTCAACCAGGGGATTTATGAGCATGTTCAGGATTGGTTTCAAAAAAAGAATCCTTATAAAGGCAAAACCTATATCGGCGAGTTTTATAACGATGTCCATCATCGCGATCTGCCGCTGGTGTTTACCAACATCATCGATGCCGATTTGACCCATTACGATCAACTGGGCGCGGACGGCGTCTATTACGCCTATCCCCGTGTAGCCGATTTGGGTGTGCAATCTTTGCTGAATTATCAATTCGCCAAACAGGGCTGGGATGCGGAGTTCGATCCCCAGGTGGTTTGTGACGAATTCTTTCAGAATTAC
>METF01000157.1:15904-16068 GCA_001771235.1 Candidatus Zhuqueibacterota bacterium RBG_16_48_16 | reverse complement strand
TGATGCCGCATTATTATGACAAAATAGAAGAAGCCTTTGCCAATGTTCAGGCCTGGCGGGGGGAGCTGGTGGACAAAGTGGCCGGGGAGATAAAAAGCGGCTTATCACAGCCGGTTTTCCCGTTGGACAGGTATCACGATCATTTTCAAATCGAAGGCGAAGCG
>METF01000157.1:13017-15887 GCA_001771235.1 Candidatus Zhuqueibacterota bacterium RBG_16_48_16 | reverse complement strand
GACGAGCTGGGTGAACACGTTGCAGGATATTGAAGATGCGAGCTATATTCTCAACGAGACCATGACGCTGAATTTGCCCGATCGTGTCGAGCAGCAGTTGCTCGTCGACGAACACCAGTTGCGATATGCCGAGCTCACCGTGAGACTTTACGATCATTTCATCCGCCTGCTGACACTTGGGGAGGACGAGCCCGAGATGAGAGAGGAAGCGGCCCTGCGGCTCCGGTTCGTTGCCGATCAATTGGCTGCGTTCGAAATAGCTTCACCGGCACTCGGTGTGACCAACGGTCTGCAGGCCAGCGGGATTGAGGAAGCGATTCAATTCCTCCTGGATAGAAATCAGCAACAAAAAGTAGATGAATTTAAAAAAAGATAAACCTGGAGAGAGTGATGAAAAATATATTATGTTTGGTAGTCGTTTTAGGATGTGCTGTTTTTCTCGCCTGTCAAAAATCTGCCGAGGGCACAGATAAGAAAATAATTCCCCCGGATGCCGCCGTCCAAAAGATCAGCCAGGACATGGATTTTAATTTTGTCGAAGGACCGGCGTGGGATGGGAAGGAATATGTCTACTTTACGGACATCCCCAAAAACCTGATTTATAAATATTCTGTTCAAGAGAAGAGTTTTACGGTTTTCAGGGAAAATTCGGGTGGGGCCAACGGCCTGATGTTTGACTCGCAGGGGCGCCTTGTCGCATGCGAAGGAGGAACGGGCCGACTGACGGCTATGGACATGGAGGGACATGTCGTAGCGGTATTGGCCGACAGTTTTAAGGGAGACCGGTTTAACGCTCCCAATGACCTGGTCATCGACCGCTTCGGCGGCATTTATTTTACCGATCCCGATTTTGGCCTCGATGAAAATCGTCCGCAGGAAAAAAAGGGCGTCTATTACCGGAAAACCGACGGCAGCGTCGTCTGTTTATATGATGAGATGAACAAACCCAACGGCATCATTCTGTCGCCTGACGGATCGATTCTTTATGTCGTCGATACCAGCAGTCCTTATGTCAGGGCATTTGACGTTCACGGCGAAGGCTATGTGGGCGATCCCTATATTTTTGCCCGGTTGAAAATGGCGGAGGATACGGAAGGAGCATGGTCGGGCGCCGATGGCCTGGCTATGGATATTGACGGCGATCTTTATGTGACCACCTCGCTGGGCGTGCAAATCTTTAGCCCCAACGGCGATTATATCGATACCATAACCGTTCCCGAAGCGCCGGCCAACTGCGCCTTCGGCGGCCAGGATATGAAAACGCTCTTTATTACCGCCAGAAAAAATGTCTACTCGATAGGGCTTAACGTCCCCGGCGTCGTCTTTCCCCTCAAGGCTTCCCCGGTTAAAGAAAAACAAAGGTAATGTATCTTTTTGCCGGCGGACAAGTGCTTCTTTTCGTAAGTCGTTTTTAACATAATTTCATCGTCCTCGACGTTATTGTTATGCAGGTTTTCGATGACCGTGTGAATCGCGCATTTTTCCTGCTTTAACACGTCGAGGGTGAACTGAAAAAAATTGGGATCGTCGGTCTTGAAGTGGATCAGTCCGGTGTTTGTCAGGATATTCCTGTAGACCTCGATAAACTTGCCTGAAGTAAGCCGCCTGTTTTTTTTACTTTTCTTGGAAAAGGGATCGGGAAACGGGATCCAGATTTCTTCGACTTCGTTTTTTTCAAAGACGTTCTCAATAGTCTCGATGGGTATTCTCAAGAAAGCAACGTTGTTTAAATGTTCCTCCAAAGCCGTTTTGGCGCCTCGCCACAGCCGCGCCCCTTTAATGTCCACGCCGATAAAATTACGATTCGGGTATTTTCGCGCCAGGCTCACCGTGTATTCTCCCCAGCCGCAAGCCAGCTCTAACGTGATGCCGTTGTTATTCCTGAAATACAATTCATGCCACTTGCCTTTAAAAGCGCCAGGCTCGGAAAAGGTATTGGCAAAGGTTTTAATTTCGGAATATTTCTTGAGCTTGTTTTTCGCCATGATTATTTAATATCAAGACGATAAAAAATATTCCTCTCGCCTAAAAAATGAAGCATTTTTTGAAATATCGTTTCATCTTCCCCTAGATACTCCGGCGGAACGATCCCTTTGCGATGATAGCCAAAATCCAACAGAATCCTCGCTGCGGCGGTGCAGGTATAGCCGGTTGTGCGCGCCATGGAGGATGTTTGCGTTTGGGCATCATATTTATCATAGAGGTTGTAGGTAAGGGTTTTCTCCCTGCCGTTTTCCTCTCCCTGGATCACGATCTTCATCACGGTAAATTCTTCTTCATTGGGCTCCGGCCGCCAGTGTGGCAGCAGCAGCTTTGCCGTCAGGTCGATGGGCCGGACGAGATGGCCGTTTATTTCCACCGGCTCGGAGCTTAAAAAGCCCGCATGTTTCAATACATTCATGTATTCGATGTGGCCCGGATAGCGGAGCGTTTTCTCTTTCATGGTCGGAATCTTTATGGTTTTTAGCAGCGAGCGCAAGCCGTCGGTATTGAACGCCTCCAGCGTCCCAATCCCCGGAAAATCGATGAATTCCGGATCGCTCAGGGCGGGCCTGGTGACGATCTGGCCGTTTTCCACATAACGCGCCGGACGGGTATATTCTTCAATGACATCGATTGGCGAGAAGGGCGCCTTGTATTGAAACGGCCAGGCTCGGGCGACCGGCAAGCCGCCCACAAAGCAGGTGAACGAGCTTATGTGCATTCTCGCATGATGATATCCCAACAATACATTGCTCATGCCCGGCGCCACCCCGCAATCGACGATGGCCGTCACATTCTCTTTCCTGGCCAGTTCGTCCAGCTCAAAAGCATCCCTGGCGAAAAAAGAGATATCGACGACGTTTTTGCCGCCCTCGATGACCGCCTTT
>METF01000157.1:12602-12950 GCA_001771235.1 Candidatus Zhuqueibacterota bacterium RBG_16_48_16 | reverse complement strand
TCAAGCCGGCAAAATCCGAGATGTCCATTGTTAAGGTTTTGATGCCGTATCGGTCGGCCAGCGGCTTTAAGTTTTGCGGGTTTATATCCAGCGCCGTCACGTCATATTCTTTATTCAAATCGATGGCAATGGCCTTGCCGACCAGACCCGCACCGAGAACCAGGATTTTCTTTTTCATTTTACCTATTCGAATATGACCGTTTTATTGTTGTAAACCAGAATCTTATTGCTCAGGTGATACCAGATTGCCCGCGCCAGCACGATTTTTTCAAGGTCTTTTCCTTTGCGGATAAAGTCCTGAATCGAGTTTTTATGGCTGACCCGAATGATATCCTGCTCGATGATGGG
>METF01000157.1:12484-12585 GCA_001771235.1 Candidatus Zhuqueibacterota bacterium RBG_16_48_16 | reverse complement strand
GTGACGTAATGGCTGGTCGCGCCGATGATTTTCACCCCGCGGGAATAGGCCGAATGGTAAGGCTTGGCGCCGGGAAAGGCGGGCAGGAAGGAGGGATGAAT
>METF01000157.1:10447-12361 GCA_001771235.1 Candidatus Zhuqueibacterota bacterium RBG_16_48_16 | reverse complement strand
CTGTCTGTTGGATGGATTGATCGGAAAGACGTGGTAATTGATGTTGAATTTATAGGCAATGGACTGCGCCTCCTCATGATTGCTGATGATGAAGGGAATCTCCGCATTCCATTCGCCAGAACGATAGCGCGACAGCACGTCATAAAGGCAGTGCGTCTGTGTTGAGACAAAAACAGCCATGCGCGGCACGTAGTCGGAAAAGCTAAGCTCCCACTGCATGTTATAGGCCTCTGCTAAAGGAGAAAACGCGGCGGCAATATTTTCCCGACTGATGCGAAATCCTTCGACATCCCATTCAAAACGGGAGAAAAAGACATTTTGCTGAAAATCCACGTGCTGGTCCAGATGGATGATGTTGCCGTTGTTCGAGCTGATAAATTCGGTAATGGCCGCAACAAGGCCTTTTCTATCCGGGCACGAAATGAGCAGAATGGCCGAGCAGGGCCTGGTCGTTTGATCGTTTTTCATTTCAAGCTCTTAGAAAATGATAATCCGGTGGGCGATTTAAGGATGGAATGTAAAAAATTTATGCGAGAAATTGAAAGGAT
The DNA here is from genome assembly GCA_001771235.1 of Candidatus Zhuqueibacterota bacterium RBG_16_48_16. Taxonomy (GTDB): domain Bacteria; phylum Zhuqueibacterota; class Zhuqueibacteria; order Residuimicrobiales; family Sediminimicrobiaceae; genus Sediminimicrobium. The sequence goes on along the minus strand of METF01000157.1, from coordinate 11,813 downwards.
TTCTTGCCGCCCGCCATGAAAGACAGAGATTGCCGCTTGTGAAGAACAAGGGGTGGCCTGTACTTGCGACATAATACCGTTATTACGGAGAATCGTGAACCTATGGCTGATTGTCCCTCATCAGTCCACCCCTTGCCCTATCTGTAAGTAAGGTTTTACCCGCTCCAGGTGTGCCGGTTGGAGAATAATTTTGGTGAAACGTGAAAAGTCAAACGTGAGACGAAAGTATTGAAAAAAGTTTTTCACTTTTCACGTTTGACGTTTCACATTCGCCTTGGCGCATTAGTATCTTGGAAATCAAATTTTGCGATTTTATGGCAAAAAACTCTACAGCTTAACGCAGAGAGGGCCGAGTACGCAGAGAGCTTAAAAAACTCGCTAATTCTCTTATAGCTCACCAGAACCACAGCGAAAGTAAAAAGTCGAATAACAATCTATCAATTCAGTTTACCAAAAAAGAGGGTGTCATTCCTTTAGGAATCTTTGTCTAGTGTCCACAAATTTAAAAAAACGCGAACGGATATGGGAATTCCTCCCCCAAAATGCCGTTACGGCGGGTACGATTACACAATTACAAAGATTCTCAAGAGAATGACAGTCACGCTGAATTGCGGACACGGCAGATGGTATTCGGTCTACCACAACGACGCCTCCGACACACCAGAGGTTATTCCATAAGGAATTGACATAAAAAGTTCCGTTAGAGTCCTGGTCATCAACAAGAATCGCATGACTTTCTCTGCGACCCTCGGCGACCTCTGCGACCTCCGCGTTAAAGCTTATAGTCATCTGCCATAAATAACGATCAACTTTTTGGTTCTGGCTTGCCCCGTCGGATAGCAAACATCCAACGGGGCTTGTCCGGGTTATGAATCAGCCAATTGCTGTTCTCAGCCCTCTTTTTCGGTTTTCTTGAAAAACCTGGTGGCGATGAAATAGTAGGCGATCAACGCAACACCGCCGAAAATGAGCATCATGGACAATGTCATCTCATCGCTATCGACTGCAGGAATAAGCCGTGCAACCAGGACTGCAAGACCGATGGTGGTGAGCACCATGCCCCATTTCAAAGAGGACGGAACGTTCCGGTCGTATTTATCAGCATAGAGATATTTCAGCTTCTCGTCGACCATCCCCTTTTCGATGAGGCGCCTTTTGATGTTGTTGTTTGACTGAACGTGAATAATGTAGCCCAGGAGGAAGAAAAAAGAAATCGGGATCAGGATTTCGACATGCATGATTTTTACCCTTTCTGATGGTTGTTAGGTGGTCGTTTGTTCATTCTACTCAAATAGACAGATCACTGTAAAAAATGTTGCACCTTATGTTTTAATGCTTAATTTAGTGTGTTTGTAAAAAGTAGCCA
>METF01000157.1:7545-10411 GCA_001771235.1 Candidatus Zhuqueibacterota bacterium RBG_16_48_16 | reverse complement strand
CCGGCAAGCGAAAAATATGTTGCAGAAAAAATAGTGATGCAACATTTTAACTTTTTCTCGGTCTATTAAAACGTATGAATGCGGATGACGAAAAACAGCTTGTGGACCGAATCGTAAAAGGGGAGTTGAAAGCATTTAATCGCTTCATGGATCGTTATGAGCGGCTGGTTGCCCATGTTGTTTTCAGGCTCGTTCAGAATGAGTTCGACAGGGAGGATGTCTGCCAGGAGGTGTTTATAAAAATCTATCAAAACCTGGGCAGTTTTTTATTTCAGAGCAGGATGTCAACATGGGTCGGCAAAATAGCCTATAATACCTGCATCAATTACCTTGAAAAAAAGAAGGTCCCTCTTTATGACGATCATCTTCCCGATGAAGGCGGCGTTTATCATATACCGGCGGACGAATTGGGCGCCGATGAGCTTGTTGAGAAAAGCGAGCTGGCGTTGAAAATTCAAGCAGAGATCCAAGACTTGCCGCCGAGGTATCGAACTGTTTTGACCCTCTATCATCTCGATCAAATGAGTTACGACGAGATCGGCGACATTCTCGGCATGCCGCAGGGAACGGTCAAGAACTATTTATTTCGCGCCAGGAAATATTTAAAAGACAGGTTACTTTGCAAGTACGCACAGGAGGAGTTGTACCAGTGAAGCATTTTAGTGATTCCCAAATACAGGACTTTTTGGACAACCGGTTATCCGGCCAGGAAGCCGCCGCTTTTCGCAAGCACGTGGACAACTGTGCCGATTGCCGCGTCCAGCTCGATCTTTACTCTCGGCTCTACAAAGGGCTTGCGAGTGAAGTCGACTATAAAATATCCGCGCTGACCAAAAAGCAGGTCGTCAGGGAGATCAAGGCCGAAACATTAGGCTCGGTGCATGGCCGATTGTGGCATATTTTCCTGGTGCTTTTCGGCGTTATCATTGCTGTCAATGTAATGCTCTACTATTTTGATGTCGGCGCACTGATTGGCAAAATAGATATGAGATCGCAACTGAATTTCGATTATGTCAAAACCCTGATTTCATATCTTGAGTCGATTTTTCAGAGTCTGAACGTGAATATTTTATTGGTCGCCGGATCGGTTTGCGTCATTTCATTTATTGCATTGATCGACCGGCTGGTCTTTCAACACAAAGGCAAAGTTGCACCTTTTCACAGTTAGAGCCATAAAGAGGCAAGCGGAATTTGAAGCAGAAAAAGCGCGGAAAGAAAGGTACTGTCTTTGGCATACTTGCCCTATTGTTCGTTCTTTTCAAGAGTAAAGTCTTTATCGGATTCCTGCTTGGCATTGCCACTTTTCTTCTGGGACATAAATCGGTTAAAATAACCTCGACCGATCGATTCTGTGAATCCTGCCACGTCCATCCTCATTCCACCATTTCCTGGAAAAAATCCACGCACTATGATAACGATAGCGGCGTGCCCGTTCATTGTGTGCAATGCCATTTGCCGCCCGAAGGATTGGCCTATCTGGCCGAAAAAGCCAAAACAGGAGCACGGGATGTTTACGGCAAAATATTTAAAGACACGGACAAGATCGACTGGGACGAAAAGTCGAAATTAGAGCACGCTGTTTTGCATACCTATGAGGCTTCCTGCATTCATTGTCATCAAAATTTGTTTCCCCTCAAACTATCCAAGAAAGGAGAAGAGGCGCATCTCTACTATACGCGCAAAGCCGATGTGCTGAGATGCATCAACTGCCACTTGCACGTGGGCCACTATTCCGAGCTGGCGGAGCAGGAATTTCAGCTCGGAGTGCAGGAGGAGAAAGACAAGATTGTTTTTGATGCCGCGACAAGGATCGAGCGTTTTGAGAGCTTTGTCGAGAAAATCCCGGGCAGCAGCGTTTCGTTCGAAATGATTGCCATTCCTGGCGGCACCTTTACCATGGGCAGCCCGGTGACGGAGCCCTATCGCCGGCCGGATGAAGGCCCGCGAAGGGAGGTGACGATCAGCCCGTTTTGGATTGGCAAGCTTGAAGTGACCTGGGACGAATACGAGGCATTTTACAAGCAGACCAAACGCGAGGGCAGAACCGATACCCAGATGCACCTGATCGATAGCAGCGAGAAAATCGACGCCGTTTCGGGGCCGACGCCGCCTTATGGCTACCCGGACCAGGGATGGGGCAAGGGCAAAAGGCCGGCCATCACCATGACTTATTATGCCGCAACGGTTTATTGCCAGTGGCTGTCCCAGGTGACAGGCAAGAATTACCGCCTGCCAACCGAAGCTGAATGGGAATTTGCCGCCAGGGGCGGGACGACGACGCCCTACTTTTTTGCCGGGAATCCAAAAAAATTTACACGTCTCAGCATGTTAAACCGGATGTTCGGCCCGGACACAAGCGGCATAAACAGCTATGTGAATTATCGGGAGAACAGTCGTGGCAGAACCCGCCCGCCGGACGGCTTGCGGCCCAATCCTTTTGGTTTGGTAAGTATGCCCGGCAATGTGCGTGAATTCTGTTCCGATTGGTACGCCGCCGATGTTTTGGTTAGCGATCCCGAATATCAGCCGATCATCGATCCGACAGGGCCGACTAAAGGAACCGAGCATGTCATTCGCGGCGGATCATACAAGAGTGACGCGGTGCAAGTTCGCGCCTCTGCCCGTGATTTCACCCGCCATGATGCCTGGATGGTGACCGATCCGCAAATCCCCAAGAGCTTATGGTGGTACTCGGACTGCGTCGATGTCGGATTCAGGGTTGTCTGCGAATACCGCGAGGAGGGTTATTGAGCTACTTTTTTTTGCAGAATGATGGTATGCCGGTTTAAAGAATAATAACCGACAATGGCTGTTAGATGCCAGATACCAGATACCGAATGCCGGATACCAGATACCAGCAACCAGC
>METF01000157.1:0-7535 GCA_001771235.1 Candidatus Zhuqueibacterota bacterium RBG_16_48_16 | reverse complement strand
CAGCCACCAAGTACAATATAAAAAAGGAGAAGGATTATGAGTGAAGAAAACACAGTAAATCGGCGAAAATTTATTGGAACTGTTACCGCCGCGGGAGCTTTCATAATCGCTTGTGGCAGACAGGGCACATCGACCGCCGCTGTAAACGTGCCGCCATTGCTCGACCAGGCTCCTGATGGCCCCGAGCTCAAAGCCGGCCTGGTCGGTTGCGGCGGCAGAGGAACCGGCGCGGCGCTGGATTTTTTGAGCTCCGGGCCGAATCTCAGGATAACGGCTCTGGCAGATGTTTTCAACGACCGACTCGACAGGTGCCGCCAGACGTTAAAAACGGAGGGGAACGCCGAGGTGGCCGATGAAAACTGTTTTATCGGCTTTGATGCGTATCAAAAACTGATCGACTCCGGCGTGGACATTGTCTTGCTCGCGACGCCTCCGTATTTTCGGCCAGCTCATTTCGAAGCGGCGATCAATGCCCGAAAAAACGTTTTTATGGAAAAGCCCGTAGCAGTGGATCCCGTCGGCGCTCGATCCGTGATGACGACGGCCAGGAAAGCGGAGCCGTTGGGCCTTTGCGTTGTTACGGGTACGCAAAGAAGGCATCAAAGAGACTATGTTGAAACCTACAAGAAAATTGCCTCCGGGGCAATCGGCGATATCGTTTCGGCAAATGCCTGTTGGAACCAGGGACAACTTTGGTACCGGTCGCCGCAACGCTCGTGGAGCGAAATGGAGGCCATGATCCGGGATTGGGTCAACTGGTGCTGGCTGTCGGGCGACCATATAGTCGAGCAGCACGTTCACAACATCGATGTCATCAATTGGTTCACGGGTTTTTACCCGATTAAGGCGGTGAGTTTTGGAGCGCGCCAGAGAAGAGTGACCGGCGATCAGTTTGATTTTTTTAGCACCGACTTTATTTATGAAAATGGCATGCACCTCCACAGCATGTGCCGCCAGATAAACGGCTGTACGAATAATGTGTCAGAGTTTATCATGGGCACAAAAGGCTCTTCAAATTGTCAGAATACCTTGTACAAACGCGATGGCTCGGTCGTCTGGAGCTATGCTTATCCAAAAGGTAAATCCGGTGAAGAAGGCGGGGAGGTCAAGGTGTCGCCTTACGTTCAGGAACACATCGACCTGGTGACGGCCATTCGCACAAACAAGCCGATCAACGAAGCCGAGAATACCGCTATCTCCACGCTGTCCGCTATTATGGGCAGAATGTCCGCCTACACCGGCAGGGAAGTGACCTGGGATGAGGCGATGGAATCGAGCTTGAAATTAGGGCCGGATTCGTTCGCCTGGGGGTCGGTGCAGATTAACAAAGCGGTGCCGGTTCCGGGAAAGGAGTGATTTGTAAAGCAAATTCTCATCTGCGTTGTGAAACTCATCTTCTCTCGCTCCGTACCACCTGCTAAATTCGTCGTAGTAAATTTAAAAGGAGCCGATGATGAAAAAATCGATTTCTGCGCTCATCCTTCTGTGTATCGTTTCCCTTCCCTTATCCGGCCAGGGACGCGAGATAAAGAAAGACATTTCTCGTTCGTTCGATGCACACAAAGGAACGGTTCTGCATCTCAAGCATGGGGATGGCAATGTCACTTTAAATTCATGGGATAAAGATGCGGTCGAGATCAAAGTGCATTATCGGGCATCTTATGGCACTGTCGGAACAGGCGGAAAGCGAGACTTTGATGTGGAATTCAGCCAAAGCGGAAATGATATCTATGTCACCGGCAAGGAGACGGGCACTATTTCTACCGGCATTCATTTCCACCGGCAATACGAGTATGAATATACCATTCAAGCGCCGGCTTTTCTGGATCTGGATTTAAACGGAAAAGATGGGAATCTTTTCATTAATGATTGGAACAGTGTCATTCATATCGACTGCGAGGATGGAGATGTGGAGTTGCGGAATACTCGATCCGATGATGCTGTAATTCGCCTCGAGGATGGCGATATTTCACTGAATGACTTTAAAGGTGTTTTAACTCTCTCGGCTGAAGACGGTGACGTCAGGATGAATGGCTGCATTTTTACGGCGTGTAAAATCCGCCTGGAGGATGGGGATATCACCGGACGTGAGCTGAGCGGAGATTTCGATTTAAAGCTGGAAGATGGCGATGCGCGCCTGGATGATGTGAGCGTTGCCGAATTCGAATGTACGACACAAGACGGGGATGTCATTCTTGGCGTTCAAAAGGCCGATGAGATTCGATGTGAAATTTCCACCGAGGACGGAGACGTACTGTTAAGGCTGGGGAGAGACATCTCTGCCCGGGTTGAAATCGATACGGACGATGGGAGTATTCGATGTGATGTTCCCGGCCAGAGCGATTATAAAAAGAAAAAGAATCACCTGTCGACGGTTCTCGGTGATGGTGATGGTTGGATACGTGTCACTACCGGTGATGGGAACGTGACCGTGCGAGAGCTGAGGTGACTCGTCCTGGTACCATAACGGTAACTATTTGGCCAACTAAACACACGTAAAAATCAAAAAAATAATAATCATGACAGAACTACTTTATCCTGCAGAAAGTGATGACAGCATGAGAGCTTGCTTTCAGGTTTCTAAAAACAAAGGATGCGGGTTTATGGGAGTTTATCAGCAATGCTTGGAAATAGAATTAGTTTATTTAGTGTGTTTCGTGGGCTGAATAGCTACCCATAACGAGAGTTTGTCATTCTGAAAGTATCAGCATTTTCCCCACCCATTTTTACGTACTATTGCTGATTGCAATAGCAAAAGCAGATTTGTATCTTGTCTCCAGATATTCGGATATCTGAAATAGCCGAGCGTCTTCCCCCGGCTCTGGTGACCCCCCTAAGCCAGAGCTGTTGATGGCTCGGCTTTTTTATTTTAGTGAAAGGGGTATCTCACCATTTTTCTTATTTCTTATTGTATTTCTCGTGATTAAATTTTATTACGGCATTTTGGTTTGCTACCGTTTGTTTTAGTGGATATATTTCGACGATAGTAGCGGGGGCGAAGAATTCTTTGCATGATTCATAGCTAGTGTCTGAACGAAAACCAGCAAGATAAAAAAACTGTCATTGCGAGCGGAGGAAGCGATTCATTTCCTGTTCAATTTGCTTTATTGGAGCCCCGCAGGTTAATAACCAACGGGGCAATCCCCTTACTTATCAGGAGATTGCTTCGGCAAAACTTGTCCTGAGCTTGTCGAAGGAAACGCCTCGCAATGACAGCAAATTTTCAGATTGAATAGTTTTCGGTCAGACACCAGTTTTGAAGGGAGTCTCTGAGTGGAATGCTTCGCCCCTACGTGCGATACTTCAGCCTAAACATTAGGGAGGAATTGTGACATATCCCGTGAAACAGCCGTTTAGAAAAATAATCTTTTTGGCAACGACAAGTATTTTATTATTCGTCGCCCTTACGCTCCGTGTTTATGCCGAGAATACGCACAAGGCAGGAAAGGCGAAAAATGTCATTCTCATGATCGGCGACGGTATGGGATTGGTGCATATAATGGCCACGAGAATTCATTACCAGGGAGCTAACGGGACTTTAAACATCGACAGGATGCCCTATACGGGCTTTGCCATGACCCATTCGGATGACGATTTGATCACCGACTCTGCGGCGGCGAGTACGGCCTTTTCGACGGGATTTAAGACACATAACGGCATGATTGGTGTGACGCCCGATAGCATGAAGGCCCTGACCATCCTTGAGGCTTGCCAGCAGATGGGTATGGCCAGCGGACTGGTGGTCACCTGCGAAGTGACCCATGCCACTCCGGCGGGAATGGCGGCCCACGTTGCCAGTCGGAAGCAGCACGACAGGATTGCCGAGCAATATATTGATCGTCGGGTGAATGTCATCCTTGGCGGCGGATTGGTCTATTTTCTGCCAAAATCACAACCCGAAAGCAAGAGACAAGACGAAAAGAATTTGATCCGGCTTGCGGCTGCAAAAGGTTACGAGTTTGTCGACACGAAAGATCGTTTGCGGAAAGCCAATTCCGAATATTTATTGGGTTTGTTTGCTCCTAAGGAGTTGACCGATGGCTCTCAGGAGCCATCGCTCGTGGAAATGACCGAAACCGCCCTAAGATTATTAGCGCGTGATAGCGAAGGTTTTTTCCTCATGGTCGAGGGCAGCCAGATCGATTGGCGCGCACACGATAATGATGAAAATGGCGTTTATAAGCAAACGAAACAGTTCGACGAGGCCATTGGCGCGGCGATGGATTTTGTAGCGAGAGATAAGCACACCTTGCTTGTGATTACCGCCGATCATGAGACCGGTGGCATGGCCCTTAGCGGCGGCGATATGAATGGTAAGACAGTTGACATTAGGTGGGTGAGCACCAAACACACGGGCGCGATGGTGCCGGTTTATGCTTGTGGCCCGGGGAGTGATCGTTTCACAGGGACGTTCGATAATACGGAAATCCCCATAAGAATTGCGTCGCTGTTGGGTATTCGGGATTTTCCAAAAATAACAGGTGCACTGGAAAAGCCGAATAGAGCAAACATCGAGCAGCGGGCACCATCGGAATGATCACTGAATTTTTTCGCCGGAGAACTTGTTCATGTCTAAAATTGGTGAAATTTATATAGAGTCTGAACGACGACTATTCAATCTGAAAATTTGCTGTCATGGCGAGGCGTTTCCTTCGACAAGCTCAGGACAAGTCTTGCCGAAGCAATCTCCTGAAAAGTAAGGGGATCGCTTCGTCGTTCGTTCCTCACTACTCGCAATGACACAGTTGATAAGGAGTTTTTGTTCTGGTAGAACGATTCCAAACTTATTGCAATGGCTGCAACCCTGACAGGGTTCGGAACCCTGTCAGGCTTTGCTGTATGAACTGGAAGACCCACACCTATCACTTTATGGGTGAGGACATTTTGTTAGGAGAAAGGATGGAGTTATGTCGGGTGAAACGGTGAATCGCCGCTCGAAAAATATCGTCCTCTGCTCAGACGGAACCGGCAATTTGGGTGGCAAAGGCAACGGCACCAATGTCTGGCGGCTGTATAATTCTGTCGATATTCATGGCCATAAGGAGAATCCGCAATTAAAGCAGCAGTTGTCCTTTTATGACGATGGCATCGGCACGGAAGATTTCAAGCTGTGGAAGATTCTCGGCGGGGCATTCGGATGGGGCTTGAGCAGGAACATCCGGCAACTGTATGAATTTATAGTGAAAAACTATGCGCCCGGTGATGATATTTACCTTTTCGGTTTTAGTCGCGGCGCTTTCACCGTACGCTCTCTGGCCGGACTCATCACAAAATGCGGCATCCTTGACAGGCAAAAAATGGCGAACGGCAAGCCAAAGTATGGTAGTTCGAGCGATGTGAAAAAGGGTGTGAGAGAGGCTTACAAAGCCTACAGGCGAGATCACTGGCGCAAGAGTAACATTTTGGTGAGGTTTCTTCGTCGATTTGGGATTGGCAGGAACATTCAAGCCGCAGCCACTTTTAGAAGGGAGAATTCCCTGCCGGATAGCAAAATCAAATGTATCGGCGTGTGGGACACGGTTGACGCTATTGGTGTGCCATTCGATGGCCTTCGGTGGGTGTTGGACAAAATCTTTTGCATCCGTTTTCACAGCCACGATTTGAGTAAAGACGTCGAGTTTGGATTCCATGCGATGTCCATCGACGATGAACGGCACACATTTCACCCGGTTCTATGGAACGAGCACCAGGGCGAGCATAGCGGCATCGAGCAGGTCTGGTTCCCTGGCGTACATTCCAACGTCGGCGGAGGCTATCCGAAACAGGGCATGGCTCATGTTTCCCTTTACTGGATGATGGCCAAAGCAACCGAACACGGTCTGCGTTTTTATGAAGGCGCCATGGACAAAACACGCAGCGGCGCAAACGTCCACGATAAGCTCTACGACTCTCGCGCCGGATTTGCCAGTTATTATCGATACCGGCCGAGACAGATCGAGGTCCTGGGCAAAAAGAACTGTAAAGGCCCGGCCAGGATCCATGTGTCGGCTTTTGAGCGCATACTGCAATCGACGCAAAACTACGCACCCGGCAACCTGCCGTCGGATTTTGACATCGACATCAGCGGCTCGCCGGGAGTGGCGCCGGAGTTCCTGGGGGAAATGCAGACGACGTTCAAAGAAATCATCAGGAAAGAGAATGAGCGCATCGGAGTTAAAGGGAAAAGCCTGTCAAGCCGCACGGCAAAACACATCGCCTGGCGGATCGGCTTGTTCTGGCTTTTCGTCACGTATACTGTCGTTGCGATTGGGTGGATTGTTATTTTTTTGAAAAATTCCCAAGCGCCACTTCAGGTGAGTGGTTTCGGCCAGCTCATCGGAAAAATATGGAGCAGCGTGGCAAGCCTTGCCCCGGGATTTGCGAAAGGATACGTACAGCCCGCCGGATATTATTTCCAGCAGCATCCGTTTTGCTTTGTGTTTTTGGCCCTGTTTCTCCTGCTTGTTCTTTTCGCCAATGGCGCGATTAGAAACAGGATGAAATTTCTTTGCGATAATTACTGGAGCCGGGTGAGGGAAGAGTTTAAAAGAGCAGAAGAACAGGTTGGGTAATCTATCCGTTTGCATTCACTCGCAGGTCTTAATCTTACACGCCAAGTCTGTACTCTTCATTTAGCCCGAGATACCAGATGCCAGGTACCAGAAATCAGAAACCAGAAACCAGAAACCAGAAACCAGATACCAGATACCAGATTCCAGATTCCAGATGCTGGTTACTGGCATCTGGTATCCGGCATCCGGCATCCGGCATCCGGCATCTGGTATCCGGCATCCGGTATCAGGTATCCGTAATTCGGGCAAGAGTCTTCGGTCTTTTGCGCTTCGATGTCAGCACCAGCACCACCGCCATCGCAATCAAGACGGCTACCGTCACCACAATCGCCCAGGCGTTTATTACCCGCGACTCGACCCACAAGTTATAATCTTCGACGAAAAAACGCTTGGGGCGAATTTGCCACGAGACTTTATTGCCTTCAATCTCATCAGCATTGGTACCGATTATCGCCCCCGGCATAATGATATTGGCCGCATAGTCATTCGTGCCCACCTCCAGGAGAAAAGTCATCGACTCTTCGATCTGGTCAAAATAGCTCTGTATGCTGTCTTTCATCTGATCAAAGGACGTCGTCCTGGAGATGCGATTGAAGAAGGCTACGGTCGTGTCAGCCATGGCATCGTAGCTTTCATTGGAGTCGACGATAAGATCATAGAACTCTTCCTTGTGAATGGAAAAGACCGCTTCATCGATTGCCGGGTCCTTTAATTCCAGGGCGTTCTGCTTTATATTGTGATAAAGATCTTCAAATGCGGATCGCTGCATCCATTGCTCGACTTTATCATCCAGCTCAGAGCTGTCGACCCCGGCTTGCAGCGATGCCAATTCCTGCTGGCTCAGGTAACCATCAAACGGCAAAAAAGTAAAAGGATTGTAACTTTCGAACGTTTCCGAAAAGGTGATAAAGGTAAAAAGCCAGCGGAATTTTTTATCCAACTTTACCGATTGATGGACTTTGTAAGTGCTGTCCCTGAACACCG